>JAFTQB010000020.1 GCA_017462985.1 Clostridia bacterium | reverse complement strand
TTCCCATTCCGAACACAGAAGTTAAGCTTTCTAACGCCGAAAGTACTTAGGGTTAACCCTTGGGAGGATAGGTAATTGCCGCTTTTCAAAACGAAAACCGAACGCAAAAAACGTTCGGTTTTTTACTTGTTGATGTTGTGGCTCGATTTAAACTGTCATTGCGAGCCTACGCAGTAGGCGTGGCAATCTCGTATCAATACGGCATTATTTTTTATGAGATTGCCGCAGTCGCTTACGCTCCTTCGCAATGACGGGTGGGGTGAATTGCTCGCAATAACGGTTTGGATAATTGTTTCTCTAAATATAGATAAACTTATTTAAAATTTCTGCCTACCAGATCGTCCAAAGAAATTTCGTAAAAATCCGCAAGCTTCATACACAAATCTACGGGCGGTATGTGTCGTTCGTTTTCATAATAGCTGATTTTCGGCTGTGCAATTCCCGTTTTTCTTGCCAATTCCGATTGGCTGTATTGTCTACGCTCTCTATGTTCTTTTAAACTTTCTGCAATCGTATACATAATTTCACCTCTATTTCTATCTATATTTTATAAAAAAGTTTATAAAAATGCTTGACCTATTAAAATGTTTATAGTATAATATATAAAGAAGTTTATAAAAGGAGAAATAAAAATGGAAGAAGAACAGACGAAAGAATACAAATGTAAAAATTGCTTTGCTTGCCAATTTTACGACGAGTATTATATAAAAGGATATACTCGTTTTGAAAAACAGGATATGGGGTATTGCCGAAAGCTGGAAAAGACCGTGGATAAGCACGAAACCTGCGATTGTTGGCGCTTCGCGCAATTGAAGCGCAATCTTCGAAAAAGGACGGTTTCTGCGCAAATCCATAAAATGATCGTGAAGCTGAACGATATCCATCAAATTTTATTGGAGTATTTTAAAGAAACCCATACCGATTTCTTTTAATTGCCCGAAAAGCGCTTTAAACGCATATCGTTTTCGCGGTTGCGACGTACAAAAAAGGACGTCCTTTCGAGGACGCCCTTTTTTCACTGTTTTTATACCCATTGGGTACAAAACGGGTCAAATCACGACGATATCCATATTTTGGAACTGTTCTTTGAGCTTTTGCGGGAAATTTTCGTCGGTGATCAAAACGTTGATATCTTGCGCGCGGGCAAAGGTATAGGGCATGATCTTGCCGATTTTCGAGCTATCCAACATCATATAAGTAAATTTCGCTTTTTGGCAAATCAGTTTTAAAAGATCCGCGCCCATAATGGTATTGCACGAAAAACCGTTTTCGGGCGTGAACGCCGTTGCCGAGATGATTGCGAGTTCGAAATTAACGTCGATGAAATAGGTGGGCGCAAGCGAGGACACCGTAGACAGATTGTCCTTTTGCAGCGAGCCGCCCAAGAGATGGATATTCACGTTCTTTTTCTTCGCAAGCTCCTGCGCGACGGCGATCCCGTTCGTGAACACGTTACATGCCACGTCGGGCATTTCTTTGGCGAAATACAGCGCCGTCGTGCCGCCGTCGATGAAGATCGAAGCGCCCTCGTCGATGAGCGCCGCCGCCTTTTGCGCGATCGTCCGTTTTTCGTCCGTGTTCAAATTCGTCTTTTTGGCATACGGTACGCCCGAGGATTTTTGTACGTCTTTTACCGACATTGCGCCGCCGCGGATACGAATAATCCTGCCTTCTTCTTCCAAAGTAAACAAATCCCGCCTTAGCGTCATTTGCGATACTTTCGGGAACCGTTCTTCTAGCTGCTCCAAGGAAATTTTGCCGCGTTTATCGATCAGCTCTGCGATTTCTTCAATGCGTTCGCGTTTCATAATTTTCTTCCTCCGTTACGCTATAAATTTAACATAAATTCACATAAAAAACAAGCGTTTTGCTGTGAAAATGAAAAAAATTCACATTTTTACTTGGGCGTTTGGTGAAATGACTGTGAGAAGCGCGGCTTTCGTAAATAAAACGGTTGCATTTTTGCGATGGCTATGGTATAATAACAGGGTATCGAGAGATAATAAGACGAGGTGCGGAAATGAAATTTCCTTTTATCAGCGATTTGGACGGGTATTTTTGCGAGGTGTACGCGAATTACGATAAGCTGTGTATCCTTCCCGGCTACCGTATGCCGAAAATGCAGGATACGCGAATCGACGAATTTGGCAGAAAGTATTCCTTTACCCTGCCCGCGGACACGATGAACCTTGCAAAACAGGAAAAAAAGGACGAGCTTTTGGCGCTTTTGAAGCAAAAAATGACGGATAAGACCTTTTCGTTCACCTTCCGTCCCGTCGGTTTTGGGGCTTCTGTTCGCGACTTTTTTTCCAGGCATACGTTCAAAAAATATTTGCGCGAGGTGTGCGCGAGATATAATACGCAGCCGATTTCCTTGGGCGAATATTTGGAAGTGGACGGCGATATTTGGAAAAAAATAGTAAACGGCAAATATTATCCGTCTAAAAATATGATTTTTTCCATTGCGCTTGCGGGGCATTTTAATTATCAGGAAACCAAATCCCTGCTTGCCGTTTGCGGTTACGAATTTGAATACGAAGAAGTCAAAGACGTGGTGATCAGCTATCTTTTATTCAAGAGCGTGTTCAATCCCGCGATGGTGCAGGCGGCTTTGGAAGAATATAAATTATCGAATTTGTTCTTAAAAGCGTAAAACGGTTGCGTTTTTTTCGCAACTGTGGTACAATCAAGAAAAGTAAATTCCGATGCAGGGAAAGAGTAGCTTTTTTTCAGGCGTACAGAGAGCCGCGCGTTTGCTGGAAGCGCAGCCGCCTCAAAAGCGAAAGTGCGTTCCTGCGGTTGTAGGACGGGGTAATGCCCGCGGCGCGCCGACGGCAAACGGCGTAAAACGAGGAAAAGCGAAAGCTTTTTGAAGTAAAGTGGAACAGCGATCAAACGCCTTTACGAAAGTAAATAAGGGCGTTTTATTTTTATTTGGCATAGACTGTAAAAAAGGAGTTTTAAAATGAAAATTTTTAATTCGTTGACGAAGCGCAAGGAAGAATTTACCCCCTTGGAAGAAGGGAAAGTGAAAATGTACGCGTGCGGGATCACCGTATCGGGGGAAGCGCATATCGGGCACGGCTATCAGGCGCTCATTTACGATATTATGCGTAAATTTTTGGAAAAATTGGGGTATCAGGTAACTTATGCGAGAAACTACACCGACGTAGATGATAAGATCATCGCGCGTTCGAACGAAACGGGGATCCCCGCCGACGAATACGCCGCGAAAATGATCGAAAAGATCAACGCCGTGATGGAAAAATTACGCGTGGACGATCCGAACGTTTGGCTGAAAGCCACGCAAAATATCGATAATATCATCGATTTTATCCAAAAGCTCATTCAAAAGGGGCACGCGTATCCCACGCGCAACGGCGACGTGTATTTCGACGTGCAATCGTTCCCCGCCTACGGTCAGCTTTCCAATCGGAGCATCGACGACGCGCTCGACGGCGTGCGGATCGATAACGACGAGGAAAAGAAAAACGCTTACGACTTCGCGCTTTGGAAGAGCGCGAAAGCGGGGGAAATTTGCTGGGAGTCGCCTTGGGGGAAAGGCCGTCCCGGCTGGCATATCGAATGTTCGGCAATGAACCTTGCGGCGTTCGGGGAGCAGATCGATATTCACGGCGGCGGCAGAGATTTGATTTTCCCGCACCACGAAAACGAGATCGCGCAGACGGAAGCCTTGACGGGCAAACGCTTCGTCAAGTATTGGACGCATAACGGGCTGATCAAGGTGAACGGTCAAAAGATGAGCAAATCGCTCGGCAACAGCCTGCTGCTTGCAGATCTTTTGGAGAAATATTCCGACGAGGCGATCAAGTATGCCCTGCTGCAAACGAACTACCGCGGCGATATCAATATCACCGACGAGCTGTTCCCCGAAGCGGAGCGCCAAATCGGCGGTTTTTATAAATTACTGGGCACCGTGTACGCGGCGAACCTCACTGCGACCGCCGAGGACGAAGCGGCGGCGAAGAAGATCGACGAGGAATTTAACGCGTGCATGAGCGACGATTTTAATACCGCGCTCGCGCTTTCCAATCTGTTTGGCTACGCAAAGGAAATGAAAAAATTCCTTTCGCAAGGGGACGGCAAGGCGCTCGCGTATGCGAAGCAAATGCAAGCCACTTATTCCCTTTTGGGGGTATTGGGGAGAAAACCTGAGGAATACGAGGCTCTTTTCAAAAAGGAAGAGGGCGTGCCCGAAGCGGTGCATGCGATCGCGCAAGAACGGTGGGCGGCGCGGCAAAACCGCGATTGGGCAAAGAGCGACGAATTGCGTGCGAAGCTTGCGGAATTGGGTTACGCGGTGAAAGACAGCAAGACGGGCTACGAGCTGACGAAAGTTTAAAAAGGCGTTTTTCGTTGCTTGACAATCGCAAGCAAAATACGATATAATACAAGGAAAAGAAACCGTTTTACGGAAAAGGAAAAAGAGTATGAAAACTTATACGAGTCAATCTTTAAGAGAAATGTATTTGAATTTCTTTCGGGAAAGAGGGCACAAGGTGATCCCCTCGGCGTCGCTCATTCCCGAAAACGACCCCACGGTGCTGTTCACGACGGCGGGAATGCACCCGCTCGTGCCCTATCTTTTGGGCGAAAAGCACCCTGCGGGCAACCGACTTTGCGACGTGCAAAAATGCGTGCGTACGGGCGATATCGACGACGTTGGCGACGAGCGCCACTGCACCTTTTTCGAAATGCTCGGCAACTGGTCGTTGGGCGATTATTTTAAGCAGGAAATGATCCCTTGGAGCTATGAATTTTTGACGGGCGAAAACTATCTTGGGATTCCTGCGGACAAGCTCGCCGTAACGGTATTTGGCGGCGACGAAACGCTCCCGCGCGACGACGAAGCGGCGGCGCTTTGGGAAAAGGCGGGTATCAAAAAGGGAAATATCTATTTTATGCCTCGCGAAAACAACTGGTGGGGGCCTGCGGGCTTGACGGGGCCTTGCGGCACGGATACGGAAATGTTCGTGATCAGAAAACCCAAGTGTTCGCCTGCTTGCAACCCCGACTGTAATTGCGGCGCGTTCTTGGAAATTTGGAACGACGTATTTATGCGCTTCAATAAACAGGCGGACGGGAGCTATACCGAGCTTTCGCAAAAGAACGTGGATACGGGCATGGGCTTGGAGCGCGCGCTTTGCGTGCTTACGGGCAAATCCAGCGTTTACGAAACCGATCTTTTCGAAAACGCGATTAAGGAAATTTCCGCGCTTACGGGCAAGAACTACGGCGACGACGAGGAAACCACCCGTGCGTTCCGCGTGCTGCTCGATCATACGCGCACGGCTACCTTTATGATCGGCGACGAAAAGGGTATCGTGCCTTCGAACACCGACCAAGGCTATATTTTGCGCCGTATCATTCGCAGAGCGGTGCGTTTTGGCCGCAAGATCGATCTGCCCGAGGGCAGCCTTGCGAAGATCGCCGCCACCTTTATCGACGAATACAAAACCGTTTATCCCGAATTAGAGATCAACAGAAACAAAATTTTCGAAGAGCTGGATAAGGAAGAAGCGAAGTTCACCAAAACGCTTCAACAGGGCTTAAAAGAGTTTGAAAAGGTGCTCAACGGGATCGAACGCAAGAACGCGTTTATGGCGCAAAAAGACCCCAATTACGTCGCGGAAAAGACGATCGGCGGCAAACAGGCGTTCCATTTGTACGATACCTACGGTTTCCCCGTGGAGATCACCGATGAAATGGCAAAGGAACGCGGTTATTCCGTAGACTTGGAGGGTTATAAGGCGGCGTTTGAAGAACACCAAAGCAAGAGCAAGGCGGGCAGCGAGCAGAAATTTGCTTGCGGGCTTGCGGATAATAAGGAAGCGACGACGCGCTTGCATACGGCGACGCATTTGTTGCACGCGGCGCTTAAAAAAGTGTTCTCGCCCGAGGTCAATCAGAAAGGCTCGAACATCACCGAAGAAAGATTGCGTTTCGATTTTAATTTGCCGCAACCGATGACGGCGGAAGAGATCAAGAAGGTAGAGGATTTGGTGAACGAAGTCATTCAGGCGAATTTGCCCGTGGTGATGAACGAAATTTCGCTAGAAGAAGCGAAAGAGCAGGGATTTACGGGGCTGTTCGAAAGCAAGTACGGCGAACGGGTGAAGACTTATACGATCGGGGATTTTTCCAAGGAAATTTGCGGAGGGCCGCACGCGGCGACGACGGGCGAGCTGGGCAAATTCCGTATCGTAAAAGAACAAAGCTGCGGCAGCGGTTTGCGCAGAATCAAAGCGGTGCTTGAATAATCGGGAATATGGATAACGAATTACAAATCGAAAAACAAATGAAAGAGCAATTCGCGCCGTTTTTGGAAAAGGGATTTTCCTACCGTTATTTTTACGAAAAGGGCGGCGATTCCTCTTGCGTGTATATCTACCGATTTCAAAAGGGAAAGGATTTTTTCGATTTGCGCGAAGTATCGGGCGGCGACGAACTGAATTTTGTGGTATACGCGGGCGGCGCGTATCAGTTCCCGTCGTTGAAAAGCCTGTATAAAAAGGAATTTCAAGCGTTCTTTTGGAAGCATTTTTTCAAAAAGCCGAGCAAGGAAGAACGCCGCGCGTTCCTTGGCGAATTGCTCGTTCGCTCCTTGGACGGCGCAACCGAATTTTTCGGAATAAAACTATAAAAAGAAAACCGTTTGGCGAACCCTCGTCAAACGGTTTTTAATATTGCATTATTTTTTATGAGATTGCCGCGCTTCACTTCGTTTCGCTCGCTATGACAGTTTGGATTTTTCAATAACGCAACGCAAAGCGTTGCTATTCACGCGCGAAGCGCAATTCACTGAGCGTCAGCGAAAATTCACGCTTGCGTAGCAAGCAGTTCACTCCTTATCGTCATTGCGAGGCGGCGTAGCCGCCGCGGCAATCCCGTATAATCTTTCCGCGTTACTTGATTACGATAAAAAATGCGATAAATTGATAAATCTTATCTTTTCACAAAACTTTTTCACGCAAAACTATTTACTTTTCATAATTCTTATGATATAATTAAAATGGTTGAAAAGGGGAAAATTGTAGGATTTTCCCATCGATAAAACCACGTAAAATAGGAAAAAATAAATTTTAAGGAGAACTTAAAAATGACGAACAATAAGAAAGTGCTTCAATTTGTAGCTGATTGCGAAGCGTTCGCAACCCCCGACAAAGTTGTTTGGATCGACGGCAGCGACGCGCAACGCGACGCTTTGCGCCAAGAGGCTTGCGACAGCGGCGAGATCATCAAGCTCAACCAAGAAAAATTGCCCGATTGTTATTATCACAGAACGGCTGAAAACGACGTTGCGCGCGTAGAGGACAGAACCTTTATCTGCTGCGAAAACGAAGAGGACGCTCTTCCTCATTCCATCGTTAAATGGAAAGCTCCCAAAGACGCTTACGCAATGATCAACGAGATCGCAAAAGGCGCTTATAAGGGCAGAACGATGTACGTGATTCCCTATTCGATGGGCGTTGTAGGCTCGCCTTTCTCCAAGATCGGTATTGAAGTTACCGATTCCATCTACGTCGTGCTTAACATGATGATCATGACGAGAGTGGGCAAATGCTGCTTGGACGCGCTCGGTGAAAACGGCGATTTCGTAAAAGGCTTCCACGCAAAATGCGACGTGAACCCCGAAAAGAGATATATTATGCACTTCCCCGAAGACAACGCGATCGTTTCCGTGAACTCGGCTTACGGCGGCAACGTGCTTTTGGGTAAAAAGTGCTTCGCTCTCAGAATTGCATCCTATCAGGGATGGAAAGAGGGCTGGATGGCAGAGCATATGCTTATCCTCGGCATTGAAAATCCCCAGGGCGAGA
>JAFTQB010000013.1 GCA_017462985.1 Clostridia bacterium | reverse complement strand
CGAAATTTCGGCGGCGATGCTTTTGGAATACGGCGTGGAATACGTCATCATCGGGCACAGCGAACGCAGACAATATTTCGGGGAAACGGACGAAACGGTAAACAAGAGAACGCTTACCGCGCTCGCAAACGGCCTTACCCCCATCGTTTGTATCGGCGAATCGCTCGAAGAAAGAGAAACGGGCAAGACGGAAGAAGTTTTGGCTACTCAAATCCACGAAGGTTTGAAAGGCATCGAAGATATCAAGAAGATCGTGATCGCATACGAACCGGTTTGGGCGATCGGCACGGGCAAGACGGCTACGGCGGAACAGGCGAACGAAACGATCGGCTTTATCCGTAAAACGATCGGCGAAATGTTCTGCACCAAATGCGCGGAAGCCGTTCGCATTCAATACGGCGGCAGCATGAACGCAGGCAACTGCAAAGAGCTGATGGCTAAGCCCGAAATCGACGGCGGCTTGATCGGCGGCGCTTCCCTTAAAGCTCCCGATTTTGCGGCGATCGTGAACTTCGACAAATAATTTTTGCACGCAAGGGGACGGGCATACGCGAGCTTAAACGCGTACCTGCCCCCTTCTTTTCGTATTTTTATTAAGGAGATTTTATTATGCGCACACCTTACGCGATCATTATTATGGACGGCTACGGTATCAATCATTCAACCGTCGGCAACGCGATCGTAGCGGACGGCAGCAAAAACGTAACCGCACTTGCAAAGGAATTCCCCTCCACCCAAATCGGCGCGAGCGGGATGTCCGTAGGGCTTCCCGACGGGCAAATGGGCAACAGCGAGGTCGGGCATCTGAATATCGGCGCGGGCCGTATCGTCTACCAAGACCTCACGAAGATCACCAAGGATATCAGAAACGGTGAATTTTTCAAAAACGAACAGCTTTTAAAGGCGATGAACGCCGCAAAGGCAAACGGCAAAAAGCTGCACCTTTACGGGCTTGTTTCCACGGGCGGCGTGCACAGCCACCTCGAACACCTTTTCGCTTTGGTGGAAATGGCGAAACAAAACGGATTGGAAAACGTATATATCCACGCGTTTACCGACGGGCGCGACGTCGCCCCCACCTCCGGCGCGGGATTTTTGAAGGAATTGCAAACGAAGTTGGACGAGCTAGGCTTTGGCAAGATCGCTTCCGTTGCGGGCAGATATTACGCGATGGACCGCGACAACAACTGGGACAGAGAGGAAAAGGCGTACGATATGCTCACCCTCGGCACGGGCGTGCAATTTGAGGGGAGCGCGGAAGCGGCGGCAAACGCTTCGTACGCAAACGGCGTTACGGACGAATTTATTTTGCCCACCAATTTGACGGAAAACGGCAAGCCCGTCGCTTTGATCGAAAAGGGCGACAGCATTATTTGCTTCAACTTCCGCCCCGACAGAGCGCGGCAAATTTCCAGAATGTTCTCGCAGGAAAAATTCCCGTTCGTTGATGAAAAGACGGGCAAAACGCTCGGTTTTGAAAGAAAGACGGGATTCCTCGCCCCCACTTACGTCGGCTTTGCCGTGTACGATTCCTCGTTTGAAAACGTCGGCGTGGCGTTCCCGCCCGACGAAATCACCAATACGCTGCCGCAATATATTTCCTCGCTCGGCTTAAAGCAGCTGCACATTGCCGAAACGGAAAAATACGCGCACGTTACCTTCTTTTTCAACGCGAAATTGGAAGCGCCCGTCGAGGGCGAAACGCGTATCGTGATCCCCTCCCCGAAGGTTGCCACCTACGATTTGCAGCCGGAAATGAGCGCTTATCCCGTTACCGACAAGGTTTTGGAAGAATTGGATAAAGGCGAATACGACGTGGTGATCTTGAACTTCGCAAACTGCGATATGGTGGGGCATACGGGCGTAATGGAAGCGGCGGTAAAAGCCGTAAACGCCGTAGACGAATGCGTGAAAAAGGTTACGGACAAGATCCTTTCGATGGGCGGCAGCGCGCTCATCACCGCCGATCACGGCAACGCCGATCAGATGATCGCGGACGACGGCGCGACGGCGTTCACGCAGCACACCACTAATCCCGTGCCCGTAATCCTCGTTTCCGAGGAATATAAAAACGTGAAGCTTCGCGACGGCGGCGTGCTTGCCGACCTTGCGCCGACGCTTCTTGATATGATGAAACTCCCGCAGCCTAAAGAAATGACGGGCGTTTCGCTGATAGAAAAATAATTTTTTCGTAAAAACGCGTAAAAACAGTTGCGATATTTTTCAGAGTATGCTATACTTTTTAAGTACTTTGACGGGCGGCAACCGTTTTTACGCCGCCGAAAAATCACAAAAAGGAAAAAACGCATATGTATTTGTATAATTTACTCATCAGCGACGCAATGAACGCTTTGCGTACCGCTATTTCCATCGTTACGCTCGTAATTATGGCGCTTGCCGCTTTGGCTACGATTATTTTGATTTTGTTGCAACCGAGCAACTCGTCGGGCGTGAGCGCTCTCGGCGGTTCCAGCGAAACTTTCTTCGGTAAAAACAAAGGCAAATCGATCGAAGCAAAAATGAAGAAATGGACGATCATCTGTTTGGTCATTCTTCTCGTTTTCTCGGTCATCTATTTCGTCGTTCCCTATAACACGGCGATCTGGGGCGCATAACACTAAAGCGAATTTTCCGCGGGCGGCTATGGTAACAAAGCCGCCCTTTTTTCACCCCTCTACTTCTATTTTTAGGTGTTTTATGAATATCAAATCCACTTTGTTGCAAGCCTTTCAAGACGGTTCTTTGAGCCGAATGACGGCGAGCGAAATTTGCAAAATTTACAATATCCCCTATCGCGAGAAACGGCGGCTGACCGAAGTGCTCGACGCCCTCGTCGACGAAGGGGAAATTTTTCAAGACGGGGCGGGCAGGTACGGAACGGCGCAGGCCTTGGGCTTGATCAAGGGCAAGCTCGTCGGCAATGAACGGGGCTTTGCATTCCTCGTGCCCGACGGTAAAACTGCGGAACAAAAGGATTATTTTTTGCCACACAAAGCCCTGCACGGCGCACTTCACGGCGATACCGTTTTGGCGGAAAAACGCTATGGCAGAAGCGATGATGAAGCGGAAGTCGTACGCGTTTTAGAGCGCGGCTATCAAGAGATCGTGGGCACTTTCACTAAGGACCGCCAAGCGGGCTATCTTACGCCCGATGATCAACGCTTCGCCACCGAAATTTATATCCCCCTGCACCGCTGCCACGCGATCAAAAGCGGCGTGAAAGCGGTTGCGCGAATCACCGAATACCCGCAAGGGAAAGCCCCCGGCGGCGAAATCGTCGAAGTGCTCGGCGACGAGGAAGATTTTTTTGCCGAAGAGCTTTCGATTATTCGCTCGTACTCTTTAAGAGAGGAATTTCCCGACGGAGTGGAACGGGAAGCGGAACGATTGAACGAGCGCGGGATATCGCAAAGCGATTTAAAAAACCGCCGAAATTTTCGAGATAAGCTCATCATTACCATCGACGGCGAGGATACGCGGGATATCGACGACGCGATCTCGATCGAACGCGTTGGCGAGGATTATCTTTTGGGCGTGCATATCGCAGACGTTTCCCATTACGTGAAATACCGTTCTCCTTTGGATAAGGAAGCGCTTGCCCGCGGCACGAGCGTGTATTTCCCCGATAGCGTGCTCCCCATGCTTCCCCGCGCCCTTTCCAACGGCATTTGCTCCCTTAACGAGGGCGAAGATCGGCTCACCCTTTCGTGTATGATGCGCGTCAATAAAAAGGGCGTTGTGAAAGATAGCGAGATCGTGGAAGGGATCATTCGTTCCACGCACCGTATGACTTATACGGAGATCACGAAAATGCTCGAAGGGGACGAGGAAACGATAAAAAAATACGCCGATATGCAGGAAACGGTCGCCCTCTTTGCGGAATTGACGAAAATATTGATCGCCATGCGCGAAAAGAAAGGCAACGTTACCCTCGACGTAAAAGAAGCGAAGATCATGCTCGTAAACGACGAAATCGTGATTCCCGATTACAAACGGCAGTTTTCGCAACAGATCATCGAAGCGTTTATGGTGCTTGCCAACGAAACGGTGGCGACCTTTATGCAATCGATCGAAGCGCCGTTTGTGTACCGCGTTCACGAAAAACCGAACGAAGAAAAAGCGACCAATTTTCGCGCGTTCGCACAAAACCTCGGCTTGACGGCGCGTTTTTCCGTAGACGACGTAAAACCTTACGATTATCAAAAACTTTTGAAATCGGCGGAAAATCTGCCCGTTTATTCCGTCTTAAACCGCGTAATGCTCCGCTCTATGCAAAAGGCGCGCTATTCCCCCGAAAACGTCGGGCATTTCGGCTTGGCAAGCGATTGCTATTGCCATTTCACCTCCCCTATTCGCCGTTATCCCGATCTTTGTATCCATCGCATCATTAAAGAAGTGCTTGCGGGAAAGTACGCTCAGGCGTGCGATACCTACGGCGATTTCGTACACGAAGCGGCGGAACGGTCTTCCGAGCGCGAACGCATTGCCGCGGAAGCGGAACGGGAAGTAGACGCGCTGTATACGACGATGTATATGAGCGAGCGGATCGGAGAGGAATACGAGGCGATCGTTTCGGGCGTAACTGCGCACGGAATCTTTGCGGAGCTTCCCAACACGATCGAGGGCTTTATCCCGATCGAAACGCTTGAAGGCGCGTTCGAATGTATTCCCGAACGGTTTTTATTGAAAGGAACGAAACAAAGCTTCACCATCGGCGAACGCTTGCGCGTGCAAGTGACGGACGTGGATTTTTACCGCCGCCGCACCCTGTTTGCCTTGCTTGAAAAAATCCCACAAGGAGAGAAACACGAATGAAGATCATCGCCGTAAACAAAAGCGCCTCGTTCGAATATTTCATCGAAGAAAAATACGAGGCGGGAATCGTGCTTGAAGGCAACGAGATCAAATCGCTCAGAGCGGGCAACGTAAATATGAACGACTGTTTTTGTATGGTACACGGAAACACCGTTTCTTTAAAAAATATGCATATCGCGTTTTACGAAAAATCGGACGGCTTTCATACGCGCGATACCCGCCGAGATCGGAAATTACTGCTCCATAAAAGCGAGATCGCAAAAATTGCGGGTAAGATCAACCGCCAAGGCTACACCCTCGTGCCCTTGAAGCTGTATTTTAAAGACTCGCTTGTAAAAGTAGAGGTGGCGCTTTGCCGAGGCAAGCACACCTATGATAAAAAACAAACGATCGCCGCAAGGGATACTAAGCGGGAAACGGAACGCGAGATCAAACGCGCGGGATATTAAAAAATGGGCAGAAGCCCATTTTTTAATACGCTTTTTTAGGCGGGCGATAAAAACCTCGGCGGCGCGTTTCCACAAGATGATATTCTTTTACGCCCTGAAAATCGGCGATCGCGGGACTAACGGGCGTTGCAAAGCTCACCGTTCCGTCCACCGCCGCGATCGAGGCATAGCCCACGCCGCAGAAAAAGACGGGCACGCCGTAACAAAACGCGTGCGAGCGGGCAAGCACGCTTTCCACGGTGTTTTCCACCACCCCGTACGGGCAAACGATAAAATCGCTGCCGCAAAGGGATAAAGATTTTGCCACTTCGGGAAAATACAAATCCTCCGCAACCATTACGCCCAGCCGCCCAATCGAGGTTTCGTATACGCGCAAGGACGCTCCGCTCGTAACCTCGCCGTCGACGGCGTTGAGCATATCCGATACGCCCAAAAGCCTGCCGTTTTCCGCCACCACGGCGGATTTTCTTTTAAAGCCTTTCGTATCGGTTACGCAACCGCAAACGACCACCGTTTCCAATCGCCGCGAAAGGGCGGCAACGCTTTCAAAAAAACGGGTCTCTTCCTTTAATTCCCGCTCGTAACTCACCTCGCCTAACGATTGAAAACCGCAAAGCACCAAATCGGCGTCCACCTCTTTGCCGTTTTTTATAAACGCCCCCAAATTCCCCCTTGAAACGAAACAGATCCTCATACGCGCCTCCCCTCTTTTCAGTATATTGAAACAAACAAAAAGTTGTTACGAATTTTCGCTCGTTTTTCGTATACTGTAATGAGGTTTAAAAAAAGGAGATTTGGAAAATACTATTATCGGAGGTGGCGGTATGTTTTGGCTCGGAATGCTTGTCGGCGTGGTATTGGGCGGCAATATCGGCGTGATCGTAATGGCGCTTTTTAAAGCGGATAAACGGTAAAAAAAATCAAGCACTTGCAAGATCGCAAGTGCTTTTCTCTTAACAGTATTTTTCAACGATCGCCTGCATTTCGTCCAGGCGTTCGATCATTTTCCGCGCCAAATGTAAATGACACCTTGCGCGAACGAGGTTTTGATCCTCGTAATGCACGCGGAAATATTTATCCCCGTCCAAATAATCGGTCAAGAAGCGAACGCCGCATTCCACCGTCATCGCCACCGCGCCAAGCGCGAGCGTTTTCTTTTCGTTTTCCGTCAACAGCGAACCTACCGTGCTTACAAAACCGCGCGTGAACGCTTCGTATTTCTTCATATCGAGGTCCACTTTGGAAAGATCGCGTTCGTCCTCTTCCCCCGTATTGCCCACAATACGAATGGCGTCGCCAAAATCAAACGCCACTAGCCCCGGCATAACGGTATCGAGGTCGATCACCGATAAATGACGGTGATCGTCTGCGTCAAACAGCACGTTACTCGTTTTTGTATCGTTATGGGTTACGCGAAGCGGAAGTTCGCCCTTGCGTTGCATTTTATAAAGCCGCGTAGCGATCTCTTCTAACCGCAAATAGCCTTGAATTTCTTCTAAAACGCTCTCTTTTCTTCCCGCCAAATTCTGCTCGATCGCCGTTTTAAAAATCTCAAAACGGTTGACGGTGTTGTGGAAATGCGGAATGACGATCGCCAATTTTTACACGGGATAATCGGCGAGATACATTTGAAATTCCCCGAACGCGCGCCCCGATTCTTCAGCAATTTTTTCCGTTTCCGCGCTCATAAACGACACGCTGTCGTCGATGAACCGACAGCAACGCCAAAAACTGCCGTCCTCCATCACCGTATAATATTCCCCGTTTTCCGCTTGCTGATAATGCAAAACGTAGCGTTTTGCGCTCACGCCCGTCGATTTGATCTTCGCGCGGATATATTCGGTAACGTCCGCGATATTATTCATCATTGCGATCGGGTCTTTGAATACGTACGTATTTACGCGTTGCAAGATATAATCTTTTAATTCCCCATGGCGAAAGAAATAAACTTTATAGGTTGCGTTGATATGTCCGCTGTTGATCACTTCAAAAGAACGGTATTCGCCGACGATTTGAAACCGTTGCGCCACCGAAAGAATTTTTTCTTCGTTCATCACTTACTCCCTGTTTACGTTTTCCCTTCTATCCTATGCAAGCACGCGCACCTTCGTGCCTCTTACAATCCTTTTTCTTATGTTTACCGTTTGATTATATCACAACGAATACGATTTGTCAAGGATTTTCCCGTTTTTGGCAAACGCGTTATGTTTTTCGCATAAATTACGCATACTGAACATATGTTAAGCCGTATCAGAAATAGTTTTTTTATCATAATTACCGCCGCCGTATTTACGCTCGGCGGCTGTTCTCCCGAACGCGCACTTAAGCAAACGAAAACGCCGTTGCCGCCCGCAACCGCACCCACGCAACCGCCGCAAACAGATTTACCGCCCACGCAACCCGATCCGACGGAAAGCGGGATTTGGGACGTACGCGATATAGATATTTCCAAAATCGACAAAAACCGAAAACTTATCTCGTTCACTTTCGACGACGCGCCGCTTGATAATTTAGAGCGTATACTCGCCGTATTTTTGAGCTATAACGCCGAGCACACCGACTGCCCCGCCGCAGCTACACTTTTTTGCAACGGGGAATATATCGATGACAACGGCTTCGCCGCTCTGCAAACGGCGCACGCGATGAACTTTGAGCTTGGCAACCATACGCACACGCACAAAAACCTCTCCACGCTGACAATGGAAGAAACGAAAGCGGAAATTTCGCAAACGGACGAAATTTTAGAGCGCATCGACGGCAAGCCGCATCACCTGCTTCGCGCGCCTTACGGGCGCGTAAGCGATTACGCTAAGCAAATCGCAAAAGCGCCGATCATGGATTGGTATATCGACACTGTTGACTGGACGGGAGTAAGCGAGGAAGCTATTTATAACAGCGTTTTCTCAAACAAATCCTCGGGAGCGATCGTATTGATGCACGACGGGTGCGATCCTACGGTAGAGGCGTTAAAGCGGCTGTTGCCCGATCTTTACGAGGCTGGGTATCAAGTGGTGAGCGTTTCGCAAATGGCAAAGGCACACGATTGCCCGTTAAAGATCGGCGGCGTATACACCCGCGCAAGAAAACCGAGCGACCGCTAATCGTTTTTATTGTTTCGCTCCCCACATTTTGTAATATGAATATTTGATCATATGTTCATATGCTCATATGATCATATGTTCAAGTATTCATATCTTTATTAGGGGGGGGGATATTAGGCAAAAACGGAAAAGAAAAAACGCGCCTTTCGGCGCGTTTTTAGCGTTTAAAACAGCTTTAAAAAACTTCCTTTGTATATCTTCTGAAAAACGTTGCGCAATCGTCCAACCAACGACGGTTACGAATAAAATCGGGGTTTCTATCCGTATTGACTTCGTAATCAAAGGTAGCCCCTCCGTGGCTGCCGCAAGGATACACGTGCAATTCATAGTCGACTTTATGCTTTGCAAGCGCCGTTGCAAAACGCATTGCGTTCGTCGCGGGAACGAGAGCGTCTTGCGCCGTGGAAAGTAAAAACGCGGGCGCCGTCGTTTCCGATACGGCGTTATCTAAATTCAGCGTTTTTAAAAGCTCTTCCTTCGCTTCGTCGGTATAGCCGTTAAGCAGATTGTTATGCGAGCCGACGTAGCCAGTTTCCGTGGAAATCACGGGGTATACCAAACCCACTGCCGCAGGTTTTCCTTCCACTTCCCTGCCGAGCTTTTCGCTGAGCGTGGGATATTCCACGGCAAGGTTCGCCGTCAAATGCCCGCCCGCCGAGAAGCCGACGGCGAATACTTCGTCGGGATTGACGAAAAATTCTTCCGCGTGCTTTTTCACGTAATCCACGGCGCAACCAAGCTCTAAAAGTTGCTCGGGATAACGCACGCCGTCACCGCAACAAAGATAGGTTAAAACGAACGTCTGAAATCCACGCGCCAAAAACGCCGACGCAATCGGCATTGCCTCGCGCCTACTGACCATCGAATAACCGCCGCCGGGAACGACGATCACCGCGGGGCGCTTCCAATCAGGCGCGCCGTCGAACGGCGTTTGCATACAAACGCATTCCAATTCGCCGCCCTCTAAGCCGTATTCTTCCTTCAAAGAAACCGAAGAAACTTTCGTATATTTCATAAGTATGCTCCTTATTCAAAAAATTCTTTATAAATTGCACGGATACAATCGGCGCAATCTTTATCTTCCACGCCGACGATAATATTCAGTTCCGACGAGCCTTGATCGATCATATTGACGTTGATGCCCGATTCGCTAAGCGCCTTGAAAAGCCGCGCAGAAGTACCCACGTTCTTAGCCATACCGTGCCCAACCGTAGCGATCAGCGCGATATTTTCGTGCGTATAAATACGGTCGGGATTCACAGCCGCTTTCATTTCTTCAATCAAAACGGGCAAAACCCCTTCGCCTAAAAAGCTGTTGTCGATTACGAGCGACATCGTATCGATTCCCGACGGCAAATGCTCGAAAGAAATACCGCGTTTTCCGATCACGGAAAGCACCTTTCCGACGAACCCGATCTCTGTGTTCATCAGCGATTTTTCCAAAGTGATCGCCGTAAAGCCCGACTTGCCCGCAATCCCCGTAACCACGCGATCGTCCAATTTCCGTTTCGAACGCGCAACGATAAAAGTACCTTTATCGTCGGGACGGAAGGTATTGCAAATACGAATGGGGATCCCCGCGCTTCTTACGGGGAAAATGGATTCGCTGTGCAGTACGTTCGCGCCCATATACGAAAGCTCGCGAAGCTCGGAATAGGAAAGTTCGGGAATACATTTAGGCGAATTGACGATACGGGGATCGCACGCGTAAAAGCCGCTCACGTCCGTCCAATTTTCATAAAGCTCGGCACGAACGCCGCGCGCCACGATCGAGCCGGAAATATCGCCGCCGCCGCGCGAAAAGGTTTTCACCTTCCCGTCCGCGCCCAGCCCGTAAAATCCGGGAACGACCGCGCGGGGATAAGCGCGCAAAACCTCGCCCGTAAGCGCAAAGGTTTCTTCCTTTAACTGTCCGTTTTCGTCGAAACGGATAAATTCCGTGGCGTCGACGAACGGCACGCCGAGCACTTCCGCCACGATATGCGCCGTGATAAATTCGCCGCGCGAAACGCAATAATCCTTTCCCGCACCCGATAAAATCGCCGTTTTCGCCTCTTCGAGAGCGGCTTGCACTTTTAAATCTCTGCCAATTTCGCGTTCGATATTCAAAAAACGCGTGCTGATCTTTGCGTAAATTTCTTCAAAGGCAACGCTATCGCCCCGTTCGTACGCTTCATAGCAAGCGTACAAAAGATCGGTTACCTTGATATCTCCGCCAAAGCGCTTGCCCGGCGCGGATACCACCACGTAACGGCGGGAAGCGTCTGCCGAAACGATCTTTGCCGCGGTGAGAATGATATTCCCATCCGCCATCGACGTGCCGCCGAATTTACATACTTTGATACTCATAAAACCTCCTGCCCCGCTCTATTTCCCTCGGGGCGTAGGGCATTAAGCCTCTATCAAACGATCGTTACGTTGAGCAATACGACCGCAAAGACCGCAAGCAACAACGTAATCAGCTTGATCCAAAACTTAGAAATGAAAACCTCTTTTAAAAACTGTAAAAATTTCATTTATTGATCACCACCCTGTTCCGTTTATCAGGCAAAGGCAATTCCTGCCAATAATAATCGCGAAGCGCTTTCGTAAGCCGTTCCACGTCGGGGAAGCGTTCGACATTCCCCTGCTTGATGATAGAAATAATACCCGTTTCTTCCGATACGACGAGCGCAACGACGTTCGCCACTTCCGTAATACCGATCCCCGCACGGTGGCGCGTGCCGAATTCCTTGGGATAGGAAGTCTTTTGCGTTAAAGGCAAGAAACAGCCCGCCGCTTGGATCTTATGCCCGCGAATAATCATCGCCCCGTCGTGAAGCGGGGAATTGGGGAAGAACACCCCTTCGATGAGTTGCATGGAAATATCCGCTTCCAACGTAACGCCGCTTTGCAAAACCTGCTTGGGCAAACTGCCCTTGGAAAGCACAATAAGCGCGCCCGTTTTGGATTTAGACATATTTTGCACCGCTTTGATAATATCGGAAATACAGCGTTCCACGTCCTCAACCGAATGGGATTCCGAACCGGAAGAAGATTTCGTTTCGGGGCGTTCCTTGCTCTTATGAACGTCCCAAAGCGTCTTTTTCACTTCTACGTTGAACATAATCAGCATAAACGCCGATACAACGAGTACGAACGCAAGATAAAATTCACTGCTGAACAGCTTAGAATCAAAGCAACTCATTACGCCGCCCACGACGATGAGCGCCCAATACAGCAACATCAGCTTCGTCGCTTCGTTTTCACGCAAGATCTTGGATACGTAATAGAACAATACGAACAGCAAAAAGATCTCTACCGCGTGGATAAACGAAAAATCCGCAAAGAACTGCCGAATCGTATTGATAAACGCATCGATTTCATTGATAACGAGCAATTGCATCTTTTTCTCCTTTGGGAAGCTTTCGCCACCTCGTAATTATTATAGTAGATATTCTGTAAAAAATAAAGTATTTTTTTATAAGTTTCCGAAAAATATTCTCGCCGTAACCGTTTTTAACGCCGCCGCAGGGGTCAGTTCGCCGCATTTTAGTGCGGAAATCGCCTCGTAGATGCAGCGATAATAATGAAACAGCTCCCCTTTTTCAAACTTTGCCGCCACGCCCCGATTTTTTTTGACGACGAATTCTTTCACGCCAAGTTCCGCCGCAACTTGCGCGTCGCTTCCCCTCATCGCGCTTACGTTTTGCAAGGTTTTGAAATAGCTTCCGATCATCGAAAGCAAGCTTACCGCGTCCATATTCTTTTGCGTAAAGTCTTGCATAATACGAATAAACTCGGCGTAATTTTTCCGCGAGATCGCGTCCGTCAGCTC
This sequence comes from Clostridia bacterium, assembly GCA_017462985.1. Taxonomy (GTDB): domain Bacteria; phylum Bacillota; class Clostridia; order Christensenellales; family Borkfalkiaceae; genus Scatosoma. The sequence continues at coordinate 58,635 of JAFTQB010000013.1, read as the reverse complement.
GTAAATTTTATATTCGCTTTCGGGATACACGTTTTCCTTCACCATCTCGTCGGTGAGCCGTTCGGCTTTGATCGCGCCGCAATAAACCGTGAGCTTTTCCGTTTCCTTGGCAACGCGAGCCATATCGTAATTGCAATAGGCGCAAAGGAGCGAACAGGTTACGCCGTCGGCGTAGATCCCCGCTTTTTTCATCGTGAGATAGATCCATTTTTTAATGGTTTCCTCGTCCGATCTGCCACAATCAACCGCCGTTACCGTTTTAAGCTTTGCAAGCGCCGCCGTACCTGCTTTTCCTTTGCCCGAATTTACGATGACGAGCATGGAAGATACGGGCGGATCGTCGAAAAGCTTTTTTAAATAGGTTTCGTATTCCTTTTCCGTAGGATAAAATTCCGTAACCTTGATCATTCGCTTTTCGCTAATAAACGGGAAACAATTCACCGCTTCTATAAGCGCGGAAATTTTATCGCCTTTTAACGCCGTGCCGTCGAAGGAAGCAAAATCAAGCGTAGGCTCAGCAACGAAACGGGTCTTTAAAAGCTGTTCCCCTTTTTCGCGAAAATAAACTTCCTCGCCCTCGAAAAGGTAGATCGGCTGCGCGCCGTGTTCATCGGTAAATTTTCGAAAATCGACGTATTTCATCGGCTAGCCGAACCTCCTTTGCCCTCTTCGGATTTCTATTATATCACACTCGGCGGGAAAAAGCAAGAAAACGAGGGGTTATTTTATACGTTCGCCGCGATCATGCAAACGATCAGCGCCGCCGCAAACAACAGGGCGTAGCCCGCTTTTTCCTTTCGCGTTACATTAAATTTATCCGTACAAAACGCCGCCGCGCAAAAATACGCGATCAGTCCCCCGATCGGCAACGCCGTTCCCATGGTGATCAACGCCGAAAAATCCACCGCCTCAAACGCTATCAAAAGCGCCGCCCAAACGACGTTCGGAACGTACAGCAACACCGCCCCCGCCGCCGTCGGCAATAGGCAGGCGATCAAAACAAGCGCGAGCAAAATGCAAAACACCGCCGAAACGAGCGGCACGAAAACCATATTCAAAAGCACGCTGATCGGCGAAAAATACCCGAACGAAAGATACAGCACAGGCGCGGTGAGCACTTGCGCGGAAAGCGTAACGCCCAAAAAGGAGCAAACGGAACGCTTCGCAAGCGTATACAGAGAAAGCGGCGGTTGGTTTTGGGAAAACATATCCACAGACAACGGCGGCGGACGTTTAAAAATTTTTTGCAAAACAAATTTATCCGCGCCCGTCCACGCCGAAAGCAAAACGCGCTCTAACCCGCGCTTTAAAAGCGCAATGCCCGCGCACGCCGCAAAGGACAGTTGCGCGCCCACGCCAAAGAGGAGCGTGGGATAGGCGGCAAAAGTGATCAACGCCGCCAACGAAAGACTTTCCAAAGAATCGTATTTCAGCCCGATGAGCTTGCACGCATACAAGGTCAAACAGGTTACGATCGCGCGGACGACGGAAGCGGAATAGCCGCACACGCCGCCGTATAAAAGCACGAGCGCCGCCACGAGAAAAAATCGTATCCATCTTGGCAAGCGGTTGTTTTTGAAAAGCAGCGTACAAAATAAAAATACCGCGCCGATATGTAGCCCCGAAACGGCGAAAATATGCGCGATTCCGCCGTAGCGGATATTTTGCAACAATCCCTCCTCTACGCCCGAAGTATCGCCCAGCAACATCGCCACGGTTACGGCGGCGGTCTGCCCGTCCATGCACGCATACGCCGTTTCCGTCATACGCTCGCGCAAAAACAGCAATAAATCGAACGAGTTTTCCGTTACCCGTAAATTCTCCGCATCGCTTGCGTAAAAGCGGATATCGTCCGCAATCTCTTCGGCGCGGAAGCCGTATTCGCCCTCAAGCGCCGTATCCGTACGCACGAAAACTTTTAGCTCCACCCGATCGGAAAGCCGCAACGAATCGGAATACGGGGATAGCAGGTATGCGCTGAGTTTGCCGCTTTCCGTATTGCCGTCGATTGTAACCTCGCTCAAAAGCACCTTGTGCCCGCTATCCGTTTTCGCCGTTTCCACCACCCGACCCGTAACGGTGTAAACGCCGTAATACGAACCGCAATCGCGGTAGTTTTCCATTTTCAACGTAAACGACCCCGCGCCAATGAAAAAACAACAGCAGAACACGAGGGCGTAGATCGTCGCACGGAGCTTCTTCTTCGCGAAAAAAGAAATAAAAAACGGCGGCGCCAACACGAGCAACAGCCACCACGCGTTTTCGCCGCAGTATTGCGAATAGGAAAATAAAATCCCGAAAATTAAAAAGAGCGCGGAAAGCAACACGGGACGAAAATTAATAAACCGTTCCCGTTTTTGCATTTTGTTTTCCGCACTCCCGCTCATATTACGCCAAAGAAATTCGGTCGGATACCGAACGCACGAACAGCCCCTCGTCCTCGCCGAGCGTGATACAGTCGTTGATATACACGGCGAATTTTTCCGTGGGCTTGGAAATACCGAAAATTCCCGCGATCAACACGGTGAGTTCTTCCACATACAGCGCCACCTTATCTTCAAGCGCCGCGCGAACGACCGCCAAAACCTCGTAAGGCGTGAAATCTTCGGGCGATCTTCTCAGCGCCGCGCCCGTTTCCACGCGGTATTTATCCATCGCCAAGCACTTATCCGTCTTTCGGTAATACAGCTGACCAAGCAGCCGTTCCTGCTTGAACGCGCAAAGGGCAACGAGCGCTTGCATACGGCCCGTAACCTTGCCGCCGTATTTATGGATCCCCAACGACGATAAACAGCGAGCAATTAAAAACTCGTGCGAGATCGGCTCTTCCGCCGCCACGATCGCTTTCAAACGCGCCGTAATCTCGCCGTCGTTTTCACCCGAAGTTACGAACGCCGCGTTTTCGTTGCGCACCTCAAGCTGCGTATATTTATAAGGTTTTTTCGCTTTCGAAAGCCCCATACCGCCGCGCTTATCCGCGCCCGTGAGCTTATCCAAAAGATCTTTGATCTTTTTAATTTCACGCTTGGGATTGTTGAAATAATTGACGGCGAACACGCGTATGACGTTCCAATTATTGCGTTTAAGCGTTTGCAGTTGCAAGATATTGCGATCTTTCACGGTGGACGTAGGATCGCTATCGCACATCACCGCCAAGATAAACCGTTGCTTGTTCTTCGGGTCGACCACCGCTACGTCGATCTTGAAATCGGATACGCCCACGTCGTAGCGGCAATCGTAGCCGTACGCGGAAAGCTCCTTGGCGATATACTTGCCAAGCCCCTCGCGCTTGGTGATCACGCTGCCCGCGGGAATCGCAAGCGTGGTGCGCCCTTTTTCGGCAAATTCTAAAAACGCCTTTAACCCCAGCACGCCTTTCGAACTGGTTTTGCTCGCGTCGATCATCGCGCCGCGCATCGACGAAAACACCGTCATTTCCTCGCGCGCACGAGAAACGGCAACGTTCAACCGCCGCCAGCCGCCCGCTTGATTGAGCGGGCCGAAATTGAGGGAAACGCGCCCGTGCTTATCTGGTCCGTAACACACGGAGAACAAGATCGCGTCCCGCTCGTCGCCCTGTACGTTTTCAAGGTTTTTCACAAACAGCGGTTCTTCCCGCTCGTACGCCGCTTCTTCCAATTTTCGCTCCGCGATCTCGCGCGTGAGTCTGCGTTCGATATACTCCTTTTGCACGCTTGAAAAGGTTACCACGCCGATGCTCGATTTGCTCAGCTTCGCGTCCGAAAGCCGCCGCAATACTTCTTCTACCAACGCGTCCCCTTCCGCTTTGTTGCGTTTGGTGAACCCGCGATCGTACACGCCGTCCTCGATATAGCAAAGATTGACTTTCGAACAAAGCGAATCGGGCGACGGGAAGGTGCAGAGCTTGTTCCCATAATACATCAAATTGGAAAACGCAATCAGGCTTTCGTGCTTGCTTCGATAATGCCACGAAAGCTTTCGTTGCGGGATCCCAAGCGCCAAGCAATCGTCCAAAACGCTTTCCATATCCTCGTTTTCCAGATTATCCTCGTCGATATAATTCGCCGTGAAAAATCCCGTGGGCGGCAATTGCTTGGGATCGCCCACGATCACGGCGGCTTTCGCGCGCGCCAACGACGCCACCGCTTCCGCCGTGGGCATTTGCGAGGCTTCGTCGAAGATCACGAGATCGAACGTTCCGCATTCGGGCTGCAAATACTGCGAAACGGTCATCGGGCTCATCAGCATACAGGGCGCGAGTACTTTGATCAGCTGCGGGATCTCCTCAAACAGCTTTCTCAGCCCCACGCCGCGGAGATTGGATTTTGCAAGCCGTTGGAAATTGACAAGCTCCAAGCTCAGCGTTCCGTCCGTAGAGGGCAAGGGCAAGCGGGAAATCAGCTTACACAAAATGCTCGCCCGCGTCAAGCGCGCAAATTCGTCCACCGTCTTTCGGTAGGCTTCCGTTTCCTCTTCCAACACCGCCGCCGAAAATCCCGAAAGCACGGGATCGATCGGAAGATTGGTTTGTAGGAAGTTTTTATAGATATTCTTTTCAAAACTGCCGACGATATTTTCGCCCGTCACCGCGCCGTTTTCCAAAGCGTCGGTGATGAATTTCAGCCCCTCGGCATTCAGCGCGGCAGCCGTCTTTTTATACATACACCAGCTCGGCAGCATATCGATATTATCGATCAGCGCGCCCGCTTTTAAGGTGTAATATTCCAAAATCTCTTCTTCGGGAAGCAAGTCCCGATCGGCGTTCGTAACGCTTAAAAAGCTCTCCGTCGCCGCGCGGAAGCTATCCACCGAACGAGTCAAACCGTCGAGCACGGGCGCGGTATAGCCGTTCGCCGCGCGGATACACATACTGTTGAAGCTATCCGAATTATAATCCATAAACAGCGAAGCGCAAAGATCGTGCAGCTCGTAAAGCTCCGCAAGGAATTTTTTCCGCGCGGTGAAATAATCTACCTTACCGAACCCAACCGTGAAATTTTTGACGAGCGAGGTATTCGTGCGAATAATCTCCATCGCCTCGTAAATTTCCGTAACCGTTTCCAAATGCTTTAAAACCAGCGTTTCATCCACGCTCGTTTTCGCTTCGCGAAGCAGGCGTTTCACCGCCGCTTTCACCGTTTTATCCCCGTTATAATCATCGCCGCCTTTTTCCAGCCAGACTGCCACAGACTTATATTCGCGGGAAAGATTAATCAAATTTCGATAGTTTTTATAATACGCCGCAAGCAAGCCGTCCAAACGGCGGTTTGCGTTGTAAAAGGCGATCAACTGCCGCTCGTCCTCTTTAAAATATTTATCCAACGATCCGCTCTTTAAGCGATTTGCCACGGCATATACCGCGTCGAGCTTCTTGCGCGTGAACGAGCTAAGGCGCTGACGGTAGAGTTCCAAAAAGAGAGCGACGTAATTTTTAAGGTGCTTAATTTCCGCCACCACGACTTCCGCCGAACAGTACACCGTATCGGCAAGCGCGGGCGAATATTCGGCTAAATTGATATTCGCAAACGGGGAATTATGCACGCCGCCGCATTCCTTCGCCGCTGCCGCCGCCTGTATCATCAGCTCCTCGTAACGTTCGATCTTTTCTTTCGTCAGCCCGTCGTAGAAAGTGCTTTCGATATTCATGATTTCGGGCGCGTTCTTGTTTTTCAAACAGATAAGCAACGCCTCGTAAACGGAAACGCCCAGCCTGCGTTTTTTGTGTAGCGCCGCCACGGGCGCTGCGAGCGAGCTTCTCAGCCTCGTCAGCTTTTCCGCTTCGTCCACGTACAGCACGTTCTTTTCCGTGCCCGCCAAAGCAAGCGTTGCCGTCAGCTTTTGCAACACTTCCGATTTGTTCGTTTTATTCGAATGAAGCTCCAAGCAAAAATCGCCCAGACCGATCCCGTCCAAACGCTTTTTCACAACGGAAAGCGCCGCCTGTTTTTCCGCGACGAAAAGCACGCGCTTGCCCTCGTTCAGCGCGTTAGCGATCATATTCGTGATCGTTTGCGATTTGCCCGTGCCGGGAGGTCCGTGAAGCACGAACGTCTTGCCCGTTTGCGAAAGCGCGATCGCTTCCCATTGCGAAGAATCGGCGGGCAACGGCAATAAGGTCTGCGAGGGCTTGCTCTCGTCCTCGTTCTGTTCCAATTCCAAGCGGTCGTCAATCAGCGAACGGTTTTGAAGCAGGGAAGCGATCAACGGATTTTTTGCAAATTCGTCGATATTTTTGCGTATATCCTGCCACATTTGATACCGCGCAAACGAAAACGCCGCCAAATAGCTGTCCTCGTACACCGCCCAACCCTTTTGCTTGGCGATCTCCATGCGGATCATCGCGAAAATCTCGGAAGCCTTCAACCCCTCGATCGCGCCGTCAAGCCCGCGGATATCCAAATCGAATTCTTGCTTTAAATATTCGAACAGCGTTGCGTTTACGGCGGGTTCTTCGCTATCGATCGCAACGGAAAAGCTCGCCGTTCCCTTGCGTTTTTTGATCGAAACAGGCTGCAACAAAAGGGGCGCGTACTTTTCTTTCCCCTCTTTTTCCTGCCATTTTAAAAACCCGATGGCAAGATATAATATCTTCGTGCCGCTCTCTTCGTCCGCCTCCTTGCCCCGCTTTTGCAATCTGCCCGCAATTTCCGCCAACTCCTCGCTATCAAGGTAGGTCCTCAGCGTACCCGTAGTATTTTCCAATTCAATCAGCTCGCGTTGGGGCTGACATTCTCTCGTTGCGCCGAAGCGGAGCCTGTTTTTCGCCGACAAAATAGCCCCCGTCGCAGGCGCAAGCGTCAATTCTCCCTGCGCTTCCAACGCGGCGAGCGTAGCGTCCGCCGACGCGCTGACGATCTGCACGGCGTTTTTCTCGGGCGAAAAATTCAAAAGCGCGTTCTTTAACGAAAGATCGAGCAATCTTCTTTCCCATTGCTTGTTTTTCGTTTGCTTGCTATCCAACTGCAAATTTTTCCGCTTTGCAAAATCTTCGGGCGCGGCGTCGAACGCGCTATCCTGTTCGGATAAAATCTCTATGCCCTTTGCGCCCTGCTGTTTCAAAGGCAACGGCAATACGCGGGCGATGCGAAGCCGACGGATATCCACGAATTTTTCATAGCGTCCCGCCGAAAGCTTATCGGCAAAATGCGCTTCGGAAGTGGTGAACGAGGCGTTTTTTCCGTCGAAAATATCTTCCACAGCAAAGAACGATAAATTATTGATCCCGTCGGAAATATATTGCGCGATCCGTTCGGTATCATCGGAAACGGTATCCAAAAAACAGCTTTCGTACAACCATACGCCCACGCCGAGGTCCTTTTCCCCAAGCGCGAGCACGGGATGAAAGCCCATGCGTTCTAAAACGGAAGCCGCAAACAACGCCGCCTCTATCTCGGTGGCGCGTTTCTCGTGCAATAATCTCGTACCTGCCCCCACGCAAACGGAAACCGTCCAATCACATTCCACCCGTTCGAACGCGTAGCTTCTCAACCTTGCAAACACGGCGGCGATCGCGCGGCGCACGAAATTTTTATCGTTGCCCTCGTAGCCGCCCAATTCCCCCACAGCCGACCATTTTTTCAATTGCTCGTCCGCTTCTTTGGCAAGCCGCGAACAGTCCGCAAGCTTCGGGCGCACGAAGGAAGCCAAGCCCTCCAAATCCCCCGAAAGCCCTTCCCAATCATCGAACGGCAAGGCGAGCACGCGCACGGAAAGTTCCGCGATGAGTTTTTTATCCTTTTTCAGCGTAATGAAAATCTCGTTTTCCGCCGCCGTTTCCAACTGCGCGAAATACACGGGAGAAAGAATACAGCCGATCTCCGCTTCCACCGCGCTTTCAAACGGGAGCTTTTCGATCGTTTTCACCGTATCCACGGTCAACCCGTTTTCGCTATGCACGCTGAGCGTAAGCCCCTCGATATCCACCGCCCCGTCGTTTTTGATCTGCAAGGAATAAAAAAGCGGACGGCGCGCGAAATAATCCACGTAAGATACCGTTTTTTTCGCCTCTGCCGTCAGCGTGATAAATTCTTCAATTTTTCTCTGTTTTCCTGCCATACCGCACTCCAATCCAAGCCGCGCAAGGGTTACTTTTTTATATTATACCAAATCGACGCAAAAAAATCAAGTGCGGACGATAAAAAAAACGCTCCGTTTTACTTAATGAAAACGGAGCGCCTCTTTTTTATTCCAAATATTGAGAAACGGTATACGAAAGCCGATCGATCACTTCTTCCAACGCACCGAACAACATACAACCCGAAGCGCGGATATGCCCGCCGCCGCCGTAAACGGAAGCCACTTGGTTGACGTCCGCATACGTTTTAGAACGAAGGGAAATTTTGTATTGCCCCTTTTTCATTTCCATCAGCGAAGCCGCTACTTCCACCGTATCGACGTTGAGCGGAAAATCCACGAAGCCCTCTGTCATACCGTAATTCGCGCCGTGCTTTTGCATTTGCTCTTGCGTGATCACGATCACGGCGAAACGCCCGTCGTGATAAAAGCGCATTTTCGACATCACGTCCGCATACAGCGCCGCGCGCTCGCGGGGCTGTTTTTTGAAAAGCTCGTAATTGAGCTTTCGGATATCCGCGCCCGCCGCAACAAGCTTTGACGCGATCAGCAACGCCTCTTCCCCCACGTCATCGTGAGAAAAATTCCCCGAATCGGTGAGCAAGCCCATCAATAAATATTCCGCCGTCATTTTATCCATCGGCGCACCCAGGTACGAGATGAGCGCATAAACGTTCATACAGTTCGCCGCACATTCGCGCATGTAATTATACTCGGCGTAACGGGTGTTGGAAATATGATGATCAAGATTGATCGTGATCCTTTTCTTCGTTCCTGCGCGAAAGACGGAAGCGAGTTCGCCAAGGCGCGCCTCGTCCGCACTATCGAGCGCAATATATATTTCCGCTTCAAACGCGGGCTTTTTAAGGACCCGCTCAATTCCCTCCACGAACGCAAGATTAGACGGGCAATCGCTTTCCACGCAAACGCAATTTTTCACGCCGATCGCGCTCAACGCGCACGAAAGCGCCAAAGAACAGCCGTAAGCGTCCCCGTCGGGGCGCATATGCGTAAAGATCGCCACGCTTTTCGATGATTTTAATTTTTGCGCTATCTCTTGTAACGTCGCGTTCACCTTTCTACCTGCCTTTATTCCTCGTCGTCCCCCGCCTGTTGCGAAGGGGAATTTTCACGGATTTTTCTGAAAAGTTCGTCCATTTTCGCGCCGTAAGTCATACTCCCGTCCCAAAGGAAGGTGAGCGCGGGCACGGTGCGCATCCGCATCACCTGCGAAAGCTCGTGGCGGATATACCCTGCGTTTTCTTGAATAACCTCGAAAGAGCGAAGTTTTTCTTCCTCGCTCTTTGCGTAGATGCTGATATAAATTTTCGCCGTTTTCAAATCGGGCGCAACGTCCGCTTCCGTAACGGACACGATCCCTTTCAAATCGGGGTCTCTATCCTTTAACTTCCGTAAAATCTCGCTGATTTCTTTTTGATATTCGCCGTTTAAACGGGAAGTCCTCGAAGTTTTCATTACGCCTTGATCTCCTCGGTGATATAACATTCGATGATATCGCCAATGCGAATTTCGTTGAAGCCGTCGATCGCGCAACCGCATTCAAAACCGTACGCCACTTCTTTCACGTCGTCTTTGAAGCGTTTGAGCTGTTTCACGCCGCCTTCGCAGATCATAATATCCTCGCGATAGATACGCAGCTTGCCGCCGCGCACGATCTTGCCGTCCGTAACGTAACAGCCCGCAATCGTACCCACGCCAGAAATATTGAACGTTTGGCGCACCTCGCATTTACCTGTGAGAATTTCGCGAAGCTTGGGCGCAAGCATCCCTTTGAGTGCCGCTTCCATATCGTCCAAAAGCTCGTAAATAATACGGTAAGAACGAACGTCCACCTTGGAAGATTCCGCAAGCTTTTTCGCTTTGGTATCAGGGCGCACGTTGAAGCCGATAACGATCGCGTTCGCGCTGTCTGCAAGCATGATATCGCTTTCGTTGATCGCACCCGCCGCCGCGTGAATGACCTTGATACGAACTTCTTCGTTGGAAATCTTTTCCAACGACTGCTTCACCGCTTCCACGCTACCTTGCACGTCGCCTTTCACGATGAGGTTGAGGTTCTTCATCTTGCCTTCCTCTACCTGCGCGAATACGTCGTCGAGCGTTACGCGGCTTTGTTGACGGATCATGCTCTCGCGTTCCTTGTTCTTTCTTTCTTCCAATACCTGCTTCATCAGCGCCTGATCAACGGCGATAATGCTATCCCCCGCCGAGGGCACTTCTTCAAAGCCAAGCACCGAAACCGCCATGGACGGACCTGCCGCTTTCACCGCGCGGCCCTTGTCGTCGAACATTGCGCGCACGCGCCCCATCGTCGTACCCGATAAGATATGATCGCCCGTTCTGAGCGTACCCGTTTGTACGATAATGCTCGCCACAGGCCCCTTGCCCTTATCCAGCTTCGCTTCGATGATCGTACCTTTCGCCTGACGGTCGGGGTTTGCTTTGAGTTCTTGCATTTCCGCAACGAGGTTTACCGCGTCGAGGAGTTCGTCGATGCCCATGCCCGTCTTTGCGGATACGGGAACGATCATGGTATCGCCGCCCCATTCTTCGGGCACGAGGTTGTTTTCGATCAAGCCCTGCTTCACTCTGTCGGGATTGATCTCGTGTTTATCCATCTTGTTCATCGCCACGATGATCGGCACGTTTGCCGACTTCGCGTGATTGATCGCTTCGATCGTTTGCGGCATGATCCCGTCGTCGGCGGCAACCACGAGAATAACGATATCCGTTACCTGCGCGCCGCGCGCACGCATCGCCGTGAACGCCGCGTGCCCAGGAGTATCGATAAAGGTGATCTGTTTGCCTTTTGCCGTAACCGTGTACGCACCGATGCTCTGCGTAATTCCGCCCGCTTCGCCGCTCGTTACGCTCGTCGAACGGATCTTATCCAACAGCGAGGTTTTACCGTGATCGACGTGCCCCATAACGGTAACGACGGGAGCGCGCAACACCAACTTGGAAGCGTCTTCCTCGGTAACGTTTTCTTGCAATACGTCCTCCGCCGTTTTTTCGGGCTTGTATTCCAGATCGATTTCCATATCCGCCGCCAAAAGAGCCGCGTTTTCGTAATCGATACTGTCGTTAATGCCTTTCATAATGCCCATTTTAAACAGGCGCTTGGAAATTTCCACTGCCGTAACGCCCAATTTTTCCGAAAGGACTTTCAAAGGAATATCTTCCGTAGTAACGACGGCGTGTTCAATCTTGATCGTTTGAATTTCTTGGTGCTTTTGTTTTTTGGGCAAACGCACCTTTCTGTAACCCGTCTTATCCTCGTCGAAATCCTCCACCGTCATTCCCTGCTGACGCACGAGCGTACGCTTGGAAACAGGGCGTTTTTCGGTATAAGTTTTTTCGGTATAAGTCTTTTTCTTTGCGGGCGCTTGCTTGGTATCTCTATGCGATACGGGCGTTGCCGTCGCGCCTGCCGATACGCCGCCTTGCGGACGGGCAGGACGAGATCCCGTTGCGCCGCCTCTTTCCTGCCGCGCGGGTCTGTCGCCTTGCGGGCGCGCAGGTCTTTCCCCTTGCTGACGGGGGCGGTAAGTGGTGGCCGTGGAATTGTTTTCCGTTCCCGGTTTTGCTACGTATACGCCCTGTTCCTGACCGTTTCTGAAATATCTCGGCGCGCGAGGCCCTGCGGGCTTGGTTTCGGGCACGTAAGTTTTCACCGTGCTCTCTTCCTGCGCTTCCATAGTATTCTCCGTTTCCGACGTTTCGGGGGCAGTCTTCGTTTCTACCGTTTCTACCGTCTCCACCGTTTCTATCGCGGTTTCTTCCACGGTTTCCGCCGTTTGTTCGCGCTCGCTTTCCGCGGCGGCTTCTTCCGCCGCTCTCGCCGCTTCTTCGGCTAAGCGTTCCGCTTCGGCGCGCGCCGCCGCTTCCGCGGCTTCCTGCGCTTCGCGCTCGGCGCGTTGCGTTTCCAATGCGGTAAGCTTTTTGATAATTTCCGAAAGACTCTTTTCCGTAGCGGAAAGGCGTTTATGCAGCTGACCGAGCTGCTTATCGTCCAATAAATCGTTGATCTTTTCTATGTTTTTATAATCTTTCTTCGCCATAGGTTCTATCGTTCCCTCCAATAGATACGTTGAAATCCGTTTCCTTTCCCGCAACTTCTACGATCGCCGCCGCGAGATTTTTTTCTTTGATCGCCACCGCTTTTACGGCGGGCTTATGCAATAATTCCCCCAACGCACCTTGCGGCAAGGCAATGAGCGGACAGGAAAATTTTTCTTGCGCTTTTTTTACCGTCTTTTGCGAGCTTTCGCCCATCGATCGATCCATGAGCAGCAAATACACGCCTTTTCGTTGTTGTTCGATATCGTCTACCCCGTAAACGATCTTTCCCGAACGAACACAAAAGCCGAGATAAGAAACAAGCTTATGATTCACTGCTTCCCTCCGTCGATCCCCTCGTACACGCTGCCGTCTACGGCGGTGGAAAAGGCTTTGTGCAAAAGCTTCTTGCTTTGCAATTTTTGCCTACATTCCTCGCTTTGACAAATATACGCGCCGCGCCCGGGCGCTTTCCCCGTAGGATCGGGATAAATTTCCCCTTCCGCATTTCTCACCACGCGAAGCATTTCCTTTTTCGGCTTCATCTCGCGGCAAGCGATACACATTCGCAGGGGGATCTTTCCTTTCGCCATTATTCTTGCGCTTCTCCTTCGAATTCTTCCTCTTCTTCCAACGCCGCTTCTGCTTCCGCTTCCGCAACCGCCGCCATCGCTTCGGGCGAGCTCGCGCTCTTCACATCGATCTTCCAGCCTGTCAATCTCGCCGCCAAGCGCGCGTTTTGTCCGTCGCGACCGATCGCAAGCGAAAGCTTATCGTCGGGAACGACCGCCATCGCGCTTCTTTCGCCGCGAATGGTTACGGAATTGACCGTAGCGGGCGAAAGCGCCTTAAAAATAAACGCCAAGGGATTTTCGTCCCAAAGGATAATATCGATCTTTTCGCCGCCGAGCTCTTCCACAACGGCGTTCACGCGCGCGCCTCTATTCCCTACGCACGCGCCCACGGCGTCTACGCGAGCGTCGTTCGAGAAGATCGCAATCTTCGTTCTATGACCCGCTTCACGCGCCACTTCCTTGATCTCTACGATTCCTTGCGCAATTTCGGGAACCTGTTCTTCAAAGAGCTTTCTCACCAATCCGGGCGCCGTTCTCGAAACGACGATCTGCGAATTTTTACCGCTGTTTTTCACGCGCTTTACAAATACTTTGATCTTATCGCCGACGACGTATCTTTCGGTAGGCACTCTGTCCTGCGGGGGCATAACGCCTTCGATCTTTTTATCGCCAAGCTCTACGTACACGTTTCTTTCGTCGATCTTGCGGATCGTACCCACCATCAGCTCGCCCTCTTTATCCGAGAACGCCGAGAAGGTGTTGTCTCTTTCCGCTTCGTGCAGCTTTTGCAAAATGACCTGCTTTGCCGTTTGCGCCGCGATACGCCCGAAATTCTTGGGCACGAACACGCGTTCGATCACGTCGCCCACTTGATGCGTGGGATCAAGCTCCTGCGCGTCCTCCAAAGAAATTTCCTTATCTTTATCCGTTACTTCCTCCACGACGTACTTCAACGCCTTGAAAGAGATAGTGCCCGCTTCTGCGTCGATATCCACGACGATATCCGCGCCGCCGTCGAATTGCTTTTTGTACGCGGACGCCAAAGCGTTTTTCAACGTTTCCAAAAACGCTTCTTCACTGATGCCTTTTTCTCTTACGAGGTCGGTAAGTGCCGCAAAAAATTCCTTGTTTTCCATGATTTATCTCCTATTGAATCCTTCAATTTTTTTCTTTAATTTTCTTCCGTAAAATCAAATTCGATCGCGCGGTTGATCTTCGCAATACGGCTCAGTTCCAATTTCAAACTCTCGCCGCCAAGCTCCACCGTAACGCAATTCCCGTCGTAGGCGGTGAGCGTCGCTTCAAAAAACTTCTTGCCTTTTAAAGGCGCGAACAGCTTGATCTCTACCTTTTTGCCCATACATTTTTGAAAATCCCGCTCCGTTTTCAACGGCCGATCCAGCCCGGGGCTGGAAACGTTGAGCGTATACGGCGCGCCAAAGGTGGGATCTAGCTCGTCAAGCGCGGGATCAATCGCGCGGTGGAACGCCTCGCAGGTGTTGAGGTCCACCCCCGTTTCCGTATCGATATATACGGTGAGCGCGGGCTCTCTGCCCTGCTTGAATTCCACTTCCACGATCGCGATCTTCATTTCGTCTGCGATTGGCTGCAAGCAAGCTTGGATTTCTTCGATTGACATTACTTTCACTGTTTTTTACCCCATATAAGACGATTGAGAGTGGCTACAAACCACTCTCAATAATCTAATCATTATTAAGTATTCTTATTATACCACGCCAAAACGATTTTTGCAACTGTTTTGACGAAAATTTCCAAAAATTCTTTTATACTTACCAACCCAATACCTTTTGACCGAGCTTTTCGATCTTCGAGCAAAGCTGAACGACCAAAATAGGCGGGATAAAGAAAGCGTACAGCATCATCACCAACCGAACAAGCCCGTTCCCGTTGCTTTTGCCCCTCGTTTTCATAAACGATAAATTGTTATAGCAAAAAATCGCGCACCCCATCGTTACCCAATTCACAATCGGAATCAAGCTGATCAGCAAAAACGTCTTAAATTTTTTGCTCGTTGCCGCGATCATCGCTTCCACTTCTTCCTCGCTCGCCCCGTCGCACCATTCGTCAAACTCTTGTGTCCTTCTCATTTGTAATACCTCCGTAAAAATTATTATTTTACTAATATATTAGTATATTTAAGATTATATATGAAAATAATTGGTTTGTCAATCATTTTATACTAAAAATATGGTAAAATCGGAAAAATTATAGTAGAGGACGGCAAATTATGCAAAACAGAATCAGAGATTTGCGGGAAGATATGGATTTGAGGCAAAGCGATCTGGCGGAAAAAACGGGGATCGATCAAAGAACGATCTCCAATTACGAAACGGGAAAAACGCTGCCCGACGCATACGCGCTGATTAAGCTCGCGGATTTTTTCGGCGTTTCCATTGATTATTTGGTCGGGCGAGTAAAGCACGATTATTCGACGAATGAGAAAAAAATTCGTCTGATCGGTCAAATTCAAGCGGAGCTGGAAGAACTGAAAAAATACTGAACAAACGAAAACGGCGGGTCGCCAAATAGCGATCCGCCGTTTTTATTTTTCAAATTTTTATCCAAGAAGCGCAGAGATCGCCCAATAGAGCAACGGAATCGTTGCGATCGACAAAAGCGTTGAACCGAGCGTGAATGCCACGGCGTTTTCCGTATCTCCGTCGTATTGATCGGAAAAGGTGGAAGCAAGCCCCGCCGTGGGCATCGCGAACGCCACGAATACGCCCAAGATCATATCGCTATCTACCAAGCCGCCCGCAAAAATCGCTTTGCAAGCAAACAGAAGCGCCACGATCACCGTAGGGAACGCAACGAGCTTCAACGCGGATACGTAATAGGTCTTCCAAGAGCTAAACAGCGAAGAGAATTTGATGCCGCCCATCTTCATTCCCAAAATCGTCATCGAAATGGGCGTTACGAGATTGGAAAAATGCGTGGAATAGGTAGAAATTTCAGGCACGTATGCCTTCACGTTCAAAAGGTTCAGCACGATCCCGATCACGAACGCGATCAGAACGGGATTTAAAAACGCTTTTTTCAAGCTGATCGTATTTTTATCGCCCGAAATCAAATAAATACCGAGCGTATACATCAAGATGTTCGTAATGATATTGATGATGATCACCACGGTCAAAACCATCGAATCCGCGCCGAACACCGCGATTGCAAGGGGGATTCCCAAAAATCCGTTATTGGAAAACACGGAAGCAAAGCGCATCATTCCACGCGTTTTTTCTTCCTTTTCCATCAAAGTAAGCGGCTTGGAAACAAAAAACATTGCAAACGTATACGCCACGCCGATCGCCGCAACGATTCCGATCGTAGCCAAAAGCTCCCCGTCGAATTTGATTTTTTCGATCGTACTCGACAAGATCAAAAAGGGCATTCCGACGTACGTCAACAGTTTCGATAACGCCCCCGACTGCTCCTGCTTCAAAAGCTTGGTTTTTACAAGCAAGAATCCGGGGATCGCAAGCGCCACGAAAACGATCACGTTTTTCAACATAATCCATAAAGCGTCCATAATTTCAATTCTCTCCTTTATTTTCGCCGTTTATTGTAACAAAAACGGCCTCGAAAGTCAAGTATTTCTCATAAGAAATCCCCAAAAGCAAAAAATAATATCAAACCTCTATCTCGAAAGAATAAAAACGGTTAATTCCTTCACAAGCGGTTATTCCAACCCAAAATTCTTCTGTGGGAAGATCGACAATATCCGTTTCCAAATACTCGCCGTTAACCCATGCTTTGATTTTTCCTTTTTGCACCTCCGCCTTGATCTCAATGTTCGTATTCCCTTCTATCGTGAATTTCTTTTCCGATAACAAAGTCGATCTCGTCGGGCGTTCCACCCGTTCGGGCCAAGGCTCTACACGCCAAACGTTGATGCCGCCTTCATGCGCAACCACTTCAAAATGCGTACCGTAAACGAGTTCTCCTTTTTCGTTTTCTTTAATATCATTCGTAACGACGATAAGAGGCGCGCCAAATTTTTCAAAAGAACATTTTGCCGTAATAACCGTGCCTATTTTCCACTTAGCCCGATCAATCAAGCTGATATATTCATATCCAAACAAAGATTTCCCCTGCCTGTTTACAATGCAATTCTTTTCTTGCTGAAATTCTACCCGATCAAAACACGCGGGAGAATACGCATAACGCAGATCTTGCAAATTCCATTTTCCTTCACCAAATTCGTAACTTTTCTTCATCATCGTTTCTATTAAAACTTATTTTGTAAATATTTTTTGAACCAGGACGAATATTTTTGCGCAATACGATAAAAGCCCAGATCGTTGGGATGACAACCGTCCATCGTACAAGCCGTACGGTCTTCCCCCGAAAGCAAGCTCTTTCCGTCGATGAACCATACCTTTTCATCACCGTTTGCTTTCGCACGCTCAAAGCTACGGAGCACCACTTCTCGACGAAGTTCGTTTTCACGTTGCGTTTTCACGTAATAACTGCATGTATAATAATCGTGCTTGGAAATCATTACGATAGGAAGATCGGGTTGCAAATTTCGCACCGTTTCATAAAACGCATAATGCGTTTGTTCCAAAAACTCCGCGTTCGGCGCGTTATGATCGTACTCCATAAACAGCGCCGTTGCGTCCATACCGGCGATATATTCCGCCATTTGCTTTTCGCCCAATGCGTTCCCCGAAAATCCAAGATTGATAAAATCACAATCAAATTTTCGAGAGAAAAATCCTTGCGCACTATTCCCCGGCTTAGACGCGCTTGCGCCTTGAACGTGCGAGCCGCCATAGAATACGACGGGCTTTTTAATTGCATATTCCTTACCGTGATCAAGCGTCGCATTTGCTTGCAAACCTATTTCCAATTGATCCACGTGGCTATATAAGGGAAAATTGATCGTAATATACCGTTCTCTTCGATCGGAGAAATAAACGATTCCTTCCCAGCCCTTTTCAAAGCCCATGGGCGGAATAAAAGCTTTATAAAACTCACTGCCGTTTTTCTTATCCACGAAAAGATCAAACCCGCAGCTCCCCGATAACGCCATGTTCCGCGTAGGCAAATACGGCATCTTCACCGAGATCGCAATATATTTCGAATTAGTCTTAAAGCGCACTCTGCCGCCCGAAGTATCTTTTGCAAAATACTGCATACCAACGCTTAAATCTTTGGTGATTTCTTCGGGCACTCGACAAAATTCCCCACGCTTATTTGGTTGATAAAAGCCGTACAAATCGAACGGTTCTTCCAAAACGTTATAAAACTTACAGTCCTTTTCTTCGATGACCGTATTGTATTTTAAATTTTTATCCAACCATTCCACGTATTCCGTTAAAGTCATACTTCACCTCTTATACTTCAAAAACCTTAATCCCAAGAGCTTTCCCTACGTTTTTCAATTCTTCCGCAACGTCGCCGAGCGTAACGATACAATGATGAGAAACGCCAAAATCAAACACTTCTTCCAAATATTCGTTGACGGGCTTTTGTACTTTCAAAACAGCGTGCAACTCGTCGAAAGAAAGTCGGGGAAATTCAATGCTTTCCGCTTTGGAAACGAGCAATCGATACCCCTCAGGTCCTTCCATGATATGCGCAATCGTCGCTTTACCCGGCTTCATAATCAGCTCGTAATTACAGCCTGCGCCCTCAAACCCCCATTCCTCGGGCGTACGCGTCAGCAATATCTCTTCTTCAGATTTTGCCATATCTGGCGTACCGATCCCATGCCCGATCACGAAAATACTATTCGTAGCCGTATCGTATTCGCCCCATTCGCCCATAAGCGCCGCTCTGCCCGATATCGAACGCATCAGCATCATCGTTACCAAACCGCCCAAGTCGCCCTCACAATTGACGGACATTCCCGTTCTTTCCATCAAGAGAGACGCGCCCATACGCGCGGAGGTGAGCACTTGGCGCTGAACGAAGTGTTGATCCAAAAAACACATCGCGTCCAACGAGAATTTTTCCGCCAAGCGTTGCATTGCAATCGCAAGGCGCATTGCGCGCTTTACGTCGAGTTCCGTAACGTTCTTACGCTTAAATCGATCCAAAAGCTTCTTCGTTTCCTTTTCCGCCTCTTCTTCCGTTACCTCCGCCCAAACGTCCAAAAGGTGCGAACTTTGAATTTGAATAATATTTACGCCGAAAGTACTCTTAAAGAAGGTCTTGCTCAATTCAATATCGTACATACCTCTAAATACATGCCCGATGATGCCGATATTCGATTCATGCAGTTCTTTTACGGCTTTTCTACCGCTCATATATTGCCCGATGACCTCGTACGCGCGCTCGTCGTGGAGATGACCTACTACGATCTTATAATCGCGTTTCATCTTTCTAAGCGTACCCGTAAGCTGAGCAATACCGATCACGGCGCTGTTACGAAGGCTCCCTTCGTAATCTCCGTTTTTATCCACGTCTGCATGCGGTTGCGTAGAAAAGATGATCAGCGGTTTCTCCGCCACGTAATCAAGCGCCGTCAGCGTAATGAAATCCGCCGTATACGTACCGTACACGAGCAATACGACGTCAACGTCCTCTTTTTTAAGCCTTTTACCCGCCTCAGCAGCACTGTCAAGCGTATCGACCATGCCCGAAAAGACCGCGCCGGGATATTCTTTTGCAATTCGGTCGCAAACCACCTTTAAATCCCCTTCCACCGTTGCTTTCAGCGTAGGGTACATTCTCCAATATTCGAAATATCCGCAGGTAAGTACGCCTACCTTTAAGGGAGCTTTTTCCTTGCCTCCCGTCAAAATATCCCCAGATTGTCCTGCGCCTTCTTCAAATGATTTGATCACTTCCATTATCTTTTACTCCTTTCCAACAATTTCTTTGCGTTTTTATAAAATATATTTTCTTTTTCAGCGTCGGATATATTAGCAAACAACACGCTTCCGATCGCATAATTGGGATCGTACCAAGGCATATCGGTACCGAACAGCACCCGTTCCGAACCAACCGCATTCACCATTTTTTCGATGATTCCGCTGTGGCGGTGAATATCGCAAATATCCAAATACACGTTTTCGTTCGCTTTCGCCACTTCGATTGCCCCGTCCAAATTCCCTGGCGCGGAATGGCCCATAATAAAGAACAAATCTTTATGCGACCCAATCATATTTTTCACGTTCTCTACGCTGTTTTGCGGCTTATCCCCCCAAGTGTGGGAAAGAACGATCAATTTATGCTCGTCCGCAAAATCCAATACTTCCCTATATCCCTCGCCGTCCAAATCGTGATTATGATAATTGGGCAAAAATTTCACCCCGATAAAATTATCGTTTTTTAATACTACGTCAAGCGATTCCAAATATAATTTTTTATAATTGGGATTAAACACGTAATACCCCTTTACGCGGTCGGGATATTTTTTCATAAAGTTTTGCGTACCAAGGTTTACCTCATCCATCGAAGTATGCAAATCTTCGTGAGTCGAACACCAAATACTTTCGATATTCTCGTCGTCCATCAGTTTCACGCAATCCTCTTCGCTCGATACGGGCGTGCTTGCGCCACCCACCGCGTGCATATGCGTGTGCGTATCGATAATTTTAACGCTTTGCAGTTTTCCGTATTCCAAAAATTCTTTTAAAAGCTCCGATTTATTTACAGAAATCATAATTTCACCTCGCACATTAACCTTTCGATATTGCCGCTTGCGATCTTTTGTTTGCTTTCCAAAGAAATATTCGCACCCACTAGCGTTGCGATTGGTCCTCCCATATTATCCATCGGGAAATTCGTACCAAAAAGCATTTTTTCATCTCCGAATTTTTCCACGAAATATTCTACGCCGCGAATTTCCTGAAAATCGCTCGTATCAACGTATAAATTTTTATACGCGTTTACCAAGGGATATAAGTAACAATCCGACCCCCAAAGCCCGTAATTGGTGATAATCGCAGTTAATTGAGGAAACTCTTTCATCACGGAAAACACGTATTCCCAACCGTAATCGGGAGAAATATATACGGGCATTTTTATTTTCGTCAAATAATCCAAAATATCCCCAAGCGTAATACGGTCTACCATATAACGATGCAACTGCGGAAAAAGCCGAACCCCGAAAATATTATTTTCGCGAATATACTTTTCCACTTCCCTCACAGAATATTCTTCGTTCGTGATCGAAGGCAAAATACTCATAGATGCGATCAATCTTCCCAGCCCTTCGTTTGCCGAGCGCAAGGTGTATTCGTTACCGAAAGGGACGGATACGTCTTTGAGCGATTGATGATAGATCACCGCTTGATCAATACCGCAAAAATCCATTTCCGCAAGCAGTTCAATCGTGTTTTTAGCTTCTTTTACCTTTTCTTTCACGATATAATTTTCGTGATTGACGATAATTTTGTTGATGGCGCTATGCCCAAGTGAAGCGCTGCAATCGATAAACTTTAAATTGTTCATAGTATTCCTCCTTTTTAAAATTCCGGCTCGTACGTTTCGTGGCATTCCTCGTAAACGATCTCGCGAATTTCAATATCCTTAATTTTTAAAATCGTGCAATAGGGGGAAAATCCTATATGCCCGCGCGTTAAATAATTTTTATATTCGATATATTCCGAAACAACTTCTCCGTCTACGATCATAAACATATGTCCGTTGATCGCCCCCACCGTCATACGCACTTCTTTACACGGCTCGTAACGATACGAGGCAGTCAAAGCTCGAAAGCCCAAGCCTCCGCTTTTAAGATTTTTTTCAAATCCCGCTTTATCCGCAAACCAACCGTTTAAACCGCAAATATAGGCGTCGCCCAAATCGTTGATCTCGTCGTTCCAATCCGCGCAGATCACCGCGTTAACGTCTCGCGTAGCGGGTGCGACCGTCGCCGCTGTAAACGACATCATCACTGGCTTATCAAAGACTTCCTTATACCAAAGGATGCCCCCCTTATTTCCCGCTTCCTTGCCCACGAGATAGCCGTTTTCACACTTCCATTCCCCCGCCATCGCCTGCCAATCTTTTTGCCAGTTTTCATCGGGAGAATAACGATAAAGCACCTTACTTTTTGCACCTATGATCTTTTTATGTAAAAGCTGTATATCTTTCATCGTATCCATTCCCTTATTTCAACAACGCTTCCCGATCGAACGAGAATTGACAAACGCTTCTTTTTTCGGTGTGATAGGAATCGAACGAAACCAAATTTCCCGATTCGTTAAAACGGTTGTGTAAATCACAACGAATATCCGTCGTACAAACGGGATGAGAATATATTTTCAACAGCTCGCAGCTTTGCGCCGTAACGAAATCGTATAAGAAAATATGCCGATAATTTTCCCCGTCGGGATATCCGTCCCCTATAAAGCACTTACGATCAGGAGAATAGATACAGTGGATATCGTCGGCGTTGCAAAGCTCGTCGTCCAACATTTCCCTTGCGCCCGTTTCGTCGTCGATAAAATAGATTCCCCATTTGGGAAGCCCCGAATAAATGATGATCTCACGATCGTTTTTCCAATGATAATGGGAATTAACTTCGTAGTTCGTCAATTTTTTGATATTTCCGCCGTCGCGATCGGCAGTGATTAGCATCGTACCCCAAATCTTCCCTTCTTCGGGAAAATTACGCAACAGAAATAAAAATCTGCTCGCCGACGGATTGAAGGTGATATGATTTACCACCAACTTCATATCGCAAAACGGTTGTTCTGGGAACAGCTCTTTAAGCTGTTTATAGTCAATAATAAGTTTCGCCGTATTCTTTTCGATATCCACAAGGAATATCCCGTCGTTTTCAGGAGCGTTTACCCCGTAAAATTCGTCCTTTAAATTGCAATATCCGTACCCGGGACGAAAATCGAACACGCGATTAAAATTGATGCTCAAGCCCCATTTCCGATCCGCCGAAAGATGTGCCAGCGGCATACAGATCACACGCTCTTCCGCCCCTTCAACGCTTTTAATTACCGTGCAATATTTCCCGTCTCGAAAATCGTTATACACGATACGTTCCTCGTCAAACCATTGCAACAGCGTGCCTTGCTGAAAATTCCACGCTCGGCTCGTCGCAAGCTTATGGAACGTTTTATCCGCGAGCGAGATATAGCCAATTTCCACCTCGTCGTTTTCCGTTTGCAACCGATCGACGAAATCCGTTCTATGCACCAAATGCCGCTTGGAGTCTTTATCATACGGTTGCAAATCGTAATACCCGAAGAAATAATTATACCCGTCGTCAGGTGTTATCACTTCCACTTTTGCTTTCCCTTCGCATTTCATAATTCTTTCCTCCGCTGAATTATTTTAAATAATCTTTTAAATACAAGTAGCACGACGGAGTATGGAAGCGATTGCAAAGCGTGGGATTCAACGCAAACAAATGCTTTTCCATCGTGCCTCCGTCCGTTTCCAATCGGTACGCGTTAAAATAAACTTCCCCGTCGCCCGTCAGGATATCTTTTTTGTTAAAGCTAACCTCGACAATATAGCCGGTTTCCGTCAACTCGACTTTGCTTTGCAAAAAGCAGTCTTTTACAAATCCGATATTCAATCTCGCCTTGCCCGCTTCGGTAATACCGCAATATTCCATTTTCGCAAGTAACACCTCGTTTTTCGGGCTGATCTCGATCTCGTAATACACCTTACGTTCGGGATCGGACCCGATCAAAATTTCGCAAGCGTCTCCTCGCGCATGAATACCGTTATATCCCTTTTCGGGACAGTAATACTGTGAATTTTCCGCAATAAAACGAAAATTCAGTATTCCGTTCTTTTCGCTGATTTCAAGCTCCGTTTTATATACCGCTTCTTCTCCCGTGCGGTTATTTTTTAATAAGTACATTCTCTTTCTCCTTTTTTCCGTACCGTAAAATCATAGCGGTACGTATTGCTCATTTGCAGACTTTCGATAATCAAACACGCCGCGTAGGACGCAAAACCGTGATCGAGGCTGTGCGCTTCTTCATCGTGTTCCCAAAGCGTACCCGTTGTTTTTGCCATTTCGGAAAAATATTCTTCACACTCTTTCAATACTTTCGTATAACGCTTTGCTCGTAAGAGATAAGCAAGCCGCAAATAATTCCCAATAAAACAATTAGATTTGTAAACGGTAGGATAGATTTTCGCGTCATCACGACCATGCCCGAATTTCTCTTCCATCAAAGCTCTGAACTCCTTGAATCGTTCCCCGTCCGCAAGACCAAAAAAGAGGGCGTAATATTGGCAGGTTTCCGAAGTATTGTCCGTGCGGCAAAGCCCCCCGCTTTCGTTCCGCAATGCGTTATCCGCAAAAAAACTACCGTTAAACGAAAGCGCTATGATCGCGTTTTCTCCCGATTTCGATTTTTGGAGCAGTTCCCCGTCCCCGTACAGCTCGCTCGCGGCTTTGAGAGCCGATAAATACAGCATATTCGTAGGGAAATTCACGCCGTCCGTAAAATCGTTCGCCTTCGACCATTCCACAAACACCCAACTGGTCAAATTTTCCAATAGGCCGTATTCGTTTTCGAAAGGCTTAAAATAATCGACGATCCCATATACCTTTTCCTTGGCTCGCATTATCAGTTGTTTATCGCCTGTACGTTCATAATAGCGTTTCAACTCTAAAATAAACCACAGCGCCCAATTCGGGATAAATTTCCCGCTCAAAACGTTGGAGGGATAACACATCGGGATCATTCCTTTCGGATATTGCCGCAGGTTGTTTGCCAAAACGTAATTTTCCAAAAAGTTTCTTTCCACGTCGTTGCATTGAAAAAGCAGCTGTTCCGCTTCCCCCATAAAATATCCGTCGCAAAGCCACCCCGCGCGTTCCCTTCCCGGACAATCGGTATAAATATCCACGGCGTTATGCGCCAAAGTATTCACGCTTGACCGCACGATTTTCTCAAGATTTTCGTTTTCGCACTCAAACGCAACCCTTTCAAGATTCGTGTTTTCAAACGATTTGATATAAAAATCGTCTATACGCACTTGCCCCGTCATACATATGAGCCGAGCTACTTTCAAACAGTACGGTTCGAAAGACAGCAAGCTGTACTTTCCTTTTTTCAACTTGTATTTAATGATATCGCAACAATCATTCCGCCAAAAATCGATCGCAAGCACACCCTCTTTTAACCGTGCAATTTCCGCCCATTCCAAATACAGCTCGCAATCTTGCAGAACTTCCAATTCCAACGCAAAAAATCCTACGACGATGCGCCTGAAATCGTATGTTTGAAATTGCTTTTCGGCAAGCGTTTGCGCTTCGATCCCGTCCTTTTTAAAAACAAACTCGCTCACGGTATCGCTGACAAATTCAGCTATCTCTTCCCGTTCAAAACAAGCGTTCAGCTTCGGATTGTTTTCCATTTGCCACGATTCGTACCAATGTTCTGCATTTGGATCCACCGTGAAAGAACCCGCTTCCACTTTTTCGCCGTCTGTACGCCGATAAAAAGGATACGGCACGCCGCGGTCCAAGATAACGGGTGGCTCTACGGATACAACGTCTATGCGAGGAAAAACGCTTTCCCCAAGATAAAAAGCACTTCTATCCGCTTGCATCTCGTAATTTTCGCTAAACCCCCGTTGGAAAGAATATTTTTGCACCTTTCGAAGATAGTCCGTTACGGCAAACGCCTGAAAATTATCGGTATCCGCCACAACGGCGCTTCCTTTATAAAGTTCCGCTCCAAACAGCGGCTTTCCCGAAGCAAACGAATAAGATGGAATATTATGACAGAGCACCTCTACCGTGATCACAAAATTTTCGTATGCGGAAAGATCGTAAACATCCTTTCGCGCATATCCGTAAGCGGTCTTGGCAGGACCAAAACCCAAAAATTCGCCGTTTACAAATACTTGATAAAAATCAAGCGCGATCACTTCCAAGCGATCCGCGCGCTCGCATTTGAGTTGAAACGCGAGCCGCGCATTATATTCTTTTAAAAGGTTTTTCGCCCAAACCGTTTTCATCATTTACACCTATCCCAAGCAATTCAATATCCAAATCTGATCTAAAACTTCCGCTTGCGCCGCCTTCAAATCTTCTTCGCTTTCATATATGGCGCAATTTTTATTTTTTTGCGCATAAATCGTATTTGCTTTTTTGGAAAACACTCCCGCCGCCAAATCAATCGCCTTGACGCCGGTAGCCGTATAAGTGATCGTAAAACAATTTTTCACCGTGCTATCCAGACCCGTTTTGCTTCCGCCGACAATCGTACCCATTCCCGAATTGTAATTATTCGTTTCGCTGAAATAGTCAACGTTCGAAGAAGTCCAATACGCCGTTCTGCTTATGCAGTTTTTCACTTCCGCCACGGTATCGCGATAAATCTTTCCATTCGCATAATAATCCACGTCGATTTGCGCTACGATCAGCCCGTTCACACACGAAGTTCCGTATGTTCCGTTTTTCAAAATAGCGTCTACGTAAACGTTTTCCACAGTTGCGTTCTGCAGCGCTCCGATCAAACCGCATTGACTGGATGTATTATTTGCCTCGTAAGACCCGTACGTTGTATTAAACATACTTGAACCGGTGATATAACCGTTCGCTTGTAAGTTCTTACCCGCATTATTGGGATTGGCGTCGGTATAATAAGGATTATTCGCTCCCGCCGTAGCAATTTGTATGGGGTCTTCAAATTCCAAACCCGTAAACGCAATATTCCGTAAAACGGCACCATAAACGAGCGCGCCGATAAAATTATTATTAACGACCGCATTTAACGAACTGTTTGTGCCGCCCTCGTAAGAGAACAACGTACCGTAAGGAATCACGGCGTTTTTGATTTCGTAACCGTTGCCGTCTAAAATCGCCTCAAAGAATTTTCCCTCTTGGTTGATCTCCCCAAAAATCCCCCATTGCAATTTCCCGTTTCCAAGCGATAACGCTCTTGGTGAGCCACCGCCCGTATACGCTGCGATCGGAATCAAGTATCTATCCCAAAGATCAGCGTCGGTATTCGTATCCGTCATACGGTACGCCGATGCGTTTTCCGCCGTTACGTCCGTCGCATAATCGATATCTCCCGTCAATACGTACGCCTTTCCGTACGACCAAAGCCCGACGTTTTCCGATTTAGACGCAAATCCGAGCGCGTCCATATCCGCTTTCGTTGCGATCGGCGTACCCACGAGCAATTCCGATTTCACGCTACCGCCGCCCGAAAGAGTTGCCGTTACTTGCGTTTTTCCCTCAGTAACCGCGCTCACAATCTTACCCGAAACGATCGCCACCGCTTCGTTTTCCACCGACCACGAAAGGAACGATTCGTCTACAGGGAACAGCCCCTCTTTCGTTTTCACCGCAAGCGAAAGCTCCGCTTGACGGTATAATTCGTTTTGTTGCCCCGAAACAGTGGTATCCGTTGCAAGCTTTACTCCCTTTCCTTCAAAAATCAATAATTGATCGAGCGAAATCACCCCCGCTTCGCTATCTGCGTCGTTTAACGAATTCGCCAACGCCACCACTTTGATTTTTAGAGGATTGACGCTCGCCGCAAGCTCGTAAGCGTTGGTATCCGTATTTTTCCAACTTCTTCCTCCGTCCAAGCTCACTTGATAACCGTTGGCATTTTCCACAGCCGTCCATTCTATCGCATCTTCGGTGATACTTAATATTTCAGGCGTTTCCAAAGGATAAACGTCTACGGTATGCACCGTAATGGCGCAAGAAGCCTCAAAACTCCCCTTTTTAACGATTAATTTTGTTTTTCCGCTTGAAAGCGCCGTAAGCGTAACGATGCCGTTTTCATAGGAATAATCAACGATTTCTTCGTTTTCTATTTGGCATTCAATTTCCTTTTCGCAAAGAAACCCGTTCTCGTAAACGGATACGCCGATATTTTGCGTACCGCCTACAAACAGCGTACACGCATACGAATCCAACGCAATGCGATAAGCGCCTTCTTGCTGATCTTCCACGACAGGCGGAACGTAATCGTCGGGTTGAATATTGATTTTATATTCAAATTTTACGTTGCCGTTGATTTTTATAAAAATTGTAACCGATCCCTCTTGTAGCGCATTGATCACGCCTGCGGACGATACCAAAGCGATCTTTTCATCTGAAGTTTCGTAAGTATAATCCGAATAAACGGTATCGTCAATATCTATACGATATTCTTCCCCCACCGAAAGCGTCAATGCTTCCGACGGAATCGGCTCAGGTTCTTGGCCGCATGCAACAAACGCCGCGGTTAAAACGGTAAAAAGCGCCAAGATCATACTAATTATCAATCTCTTTTTCATCTTTCACCTCCGTATCAATGCGACAGGGAGACGATCCCCAAATACGCACAATCTTCTTCGAATTTCGTGCTGATCGCTTCGTATTCTTCCGAACTGAAATAACTCTTATAGGTGGATACGTACCAATGGGTAATAAACAATTCGTCAATGCGAATACGCCAATACAGCTTCTCTGCCGTCGCTTCGTCATACCCCGCTTTTTCGATGGCTTCGTACGCAGCGTCTACGTTTTCTTGGAATTGAAACAATAGCTCGATCACCCAATGCGAAGGATCCATATAATATGCACCGATCTTATTAAAGCCATAGCAACCGCCCGAATTTTCGTTGACGGAAATTTCCACGAAATGATTTCTGATCCCTTCGTACATTTCTTTCATATACGGGGCGGCTTCACGGAAATAATGCTTATAAAAATCGTCGATCAATACGGAAATATCCAAATCGGGATCCCACATCAGCTTCGAACGCAAATACACTTTCAAGCCCCCGAACGGCGAATTGGCGTTATAAATAAGCCCTTCGTCCTTAACCCCATATACTCCTACTTCCTCGTAGAACGCATAACTTTCATTGAGTTGCGCCATATCGTTAAAGAAGAACATATAATCGTAATATTCCGCGCTGTAAAGCCACAAGAACACTTTATCGGCAACAAATTTCCATTTTTGAAGCTCTTTATCGAATTTTCCCTTTGCATTTACGCTACATTCGGGATCGTTGATCGCATGCGCATAGCAAGCGCCGATAGGCGCATAACGCACGGCAACGTTACTTCTTGCTTTTACGCTTTCGTGCGCAAGCGAAAAACTACCGTCTTGATTTTCTACAACGGGAGCATACTGATACCCTAGATACATCAAGCCGATAATCCACACCTCTCGATCGCTACCCGTTTCCTCCAACCAATTTTCCACCGCTTCACCGATACGGTTAAGCCAACGCATATAAATACCCGAAATCCCACCGTACAATTCTTTCCCGATTTTGCAATCGTCACATTCGCAAAAGTTCGAGTCGTCCGAATGACCGAGTTCGAAAAATCTTGCGCTCGGCGTATTGGCAATCCTGGTAAGGATCCCTTTCGTCGGGTGATTGATAAATTCTTGCAAAGCTTCCTCGTTTGACATACAAAGATGGTTGTTGTTATACCATTCGGGATGCTCCGTAGGGGAAATTACCCAACGCACCGAATGGGAAGCCAGACCCCAATCGGCCCCATTAATAGAAGTACCGTTCATCTGCGACCCGATAAGTCTCATTCTCTTTGCGAGCTCAACCTCGCGGTTCTCGCCCCACGTAGGCAAACGGTAATCAATAGCGGCAACCGATTGATAATCCTCAAACTTTACCATTTTTACGTTCGCCAGCTTATTAAAATAAATCTCATCCATCGCATACGCTTCAAAGCCGATTTCTTTGGATAAAAATTCGTATACCGCGTACAGCGTTCCCTCGCTTGTAGCGCCTTTTAAAACCACCGTATTCCCTTGCAAATCGATCAAAAATCCGCTATCTCCGAGCACGGAATAATCCGCTTCAACCGCTTCTGATAATTTCGTATTGCCCACGGAAATATACTTCGCAGTTTCATTCGCCGTCACGTTCCCGTCGCTGATCACGTCCAATCTGCAACCCGTCGATTGATAAAGGAACGATTGCAATTCGTTGGCAGCGTCCGTTTCGATCACGTCCGCGTCCTTAGAAATAACGATATCGTAAGACGATTCGTGCGCTTCTACAAGCATCAAGGACTTCCCCGTCGAAACGTCAATCGCATATTCCTCCGTCTTTAACGTAACCTTGGAATTATCGGTTTTTTCTTCTGCGCAAGCAATAAAGGTAAACGAAAGTATGAACACCATTAAATATAAAAGAATCGAATATATTTTCTTTTTCATCTTTTCACCTCTCATTGCACAATGATCTCAAAGCTTACGACCGTACGGTTATAAAATTTATCCCGCGCATAATATTTGATCGTATAATGCCCTTTTTCTTTAAATTCGTACGACTGTCCTTCGGAAAGCACTACCTGTTTGAGCGTAGGCGTTTCCAAAAAGATAAACAATACGGGAGCGGTATCGCTATCGTCCGTTACGTTCGCACCGACGATCTTTACCCTATCCCCCACGTTATACAAAGAATCGTACGAACCGTTGACGTTTACCGTAGGAGCAACGCGTTCTTGCACAACGAGCCAATAAGTATATAGAGACGCAGGAGTTTTATTCCCTGCCGTATCCACCGTGGAATATACGATTTCGTAAGTACCTACGAGGTCGGGCAAAAAGGTATAGTCTTCCGTCGGCGTACCGTTATACATCAGATCTCCCGTAGGATCGTAAATTTTTAAATTAAGCGATTTGATCTCGCTCAATACGTCGTACGCAGTCGCCGCATAAGCCGTATAGCTTTCGCCGACAGCACAAAATACCTGCGAAGAAAGACTCTCGCTAAGGAAAATTCCCGGTCTGCCGCTATCCTTATTATCCTCCGTCATCGTCAAGTTGAACGTTTGGCCGCAAATCGATTCCAAACGGAGCTTCGATTCGCCCGTAACGCCCTCTATTTCCAAACTCATATATACGTAACCGCTCGCAAAGCCGTCGAAAGCTTCCCCGTTCGTATACGTCTTGATTTGCGTTAAAACAGCGTTGGTCGCGTCGCGAATTGTCCAATCGGAACGGTTATAAGTCAACTTGAAAGGAGAACTTGAACCGCCGTCAAACGAGCCTGCGATCGAATCGATCAATACGTCGTTGAGATAAAACATAGGATATAAATGCCCGTTGTTTTCTACCTTGCTCACAGTAAATTTCAAAGTTTTCGAAGCATTTACGCTATCGGCAAGCCAGACGTGGATCTTTTCGTAATATGCATACCCTTTCACCGCATAGAACGCCGTTTCGAATACGTCGATAGGCAATGCGTTGACAAAATCAAATCCCGCGCCGTCTACCGCCGTGGTAAATTCCATATATTTTTTATCATACGACACGGAAAAATCTTTATTGCCGTCAATATCCTCATCCGTCATCTCGAAATATTTTTCCAAAAACGAGGTGCTCTCATCTGACAGATCGATCACGGAAACCGCATAACGTTTTTCCGT
Source organism: Clostridia bacterium (assembly GCA_017462985.1). Lineage (GTDB taxonomy): Bacteria > Bacillota > Clostridia > Christensenellales > Borkfalkiaceae > Scatosoma. The sequence continues at coordinate 27,609 of JAFTQB010000013.1, read as the reverse complement.
AAAGCAGCTTCCGTCTTCTTGCAAAGTAGCCCTGTAAACCACTTCGAATGCCTCGTTTGCGACGTACGGACGATCGGTATAATCTTCTCCGTTGACGCTGACCGTGACTATCGTTGCCTTTTCCCCGTCTGCGCCGATAAATTGCGATGTTGCTTGAGGAAAGCTGACGCTACGTCCTTTGATCACGCTCTTTGGCACGGATACGGTGGAAAGCCTGGGGGTTTCGTCGTAATCTACGGAAATTTCCCTCTCTTTGATCACCTGCGTACCGAGCATATCCGTCGCTGTAAAGATCAAACGGTAAACGCCCGCATTCTGCGCCTCAAACCATTGGATGTCCGTTCCGTCGATCGTTTGAGTTTGCCATTCGCCATCTTCGTCAGCCCGATAATCAAGCGTTACGGAAACGCTCCAATCACCGATTCCTCCAACGCTCTTGCCTTGGTATATGCGGACGCGATCCCCTATCCCCGCGTTTTGCGGAATAGAAGAACTGATAATATAGTCGGGCGTATCCGCCGATTCATACGCTTCTTTTGCCGTAACGGTTAGCTCTTTCACCGTCTTCCCGTAAGAATTATTCAGCGTATAAACAATATAGTATTTCCCAGCTTTTTCCGTTTTAAATCTCCCGTTTGTAACGGCTACGTTTTCGCGAGCGTCTCCGTAATAAACCTTGACGGACAGATCGGATTGTAAACCGCCGACCGTATTATACCCCACCGCGTCAAATACGGGATAATAAGAAGTTTCTCCCGCAATCGCATAAGGCAGATCGGTTTCGTCGAATTCACCCGTCTTAACGGAAATGATATTTGTTCCGTTCGAATAATCGTCCGTTAAATCATAACCGCCAACGCCCAAAACCATTAACGAACAACTGCTTTGCAACAGATCTTTTACGGTGATCGTCAAATACACTTCGCCCGTTGTAAATCCGTTCCAAACGTTTTTCAAGCCCACGATCTCGGGATCGGAAAAACGGTCCATGACGTTACGGACAAAATTGAGTTCCGTAATGGGCCAACCGTGGAATTCATTCGCGTCTTGATCGAAATAGAACTTCATTGATTGCGGCATCGTCGAACCGCTTTGTCCATAAAACGAACTGTTAAAACCGCAACCGACGGAACCATATACCCCGGGCATGTCGTGCGTTGCCGCCATAGAATCGTACATATCGTTAGGAACTACACCCACGTAAGTTTCCGCGGGATAAATATACTTTTTATCCGCCGCCGTAAGGTCAAAGCGCAAAAAATTGTTTTCGTCGTAAATATCCGTCAGTTTAAGTTCGATTTCATTGAACTCTTTCACGGTATTATCTTCGGGCGTAACGAGAAGTTCAAGGAAATATTTCGGCAAGCCAACCAAACGTTGCGTATTGTATGGATTTTTTCCGTCGGCTGCATTGTAACCGATTTGCGCAAGATCGATCACTCCGTCAAACGTAATGCTTGCGTTTGCTTCCGTAAAGGTAAATTTCAATCCCTCTTTTCCGCCTCGATAGCTACTGTCAAGATATTCGGGAACGCTCGTTTCCTCATTCAAATACACGTTATCCCCGTACGTAAACATACTTCTAAAATCATTTACAACGGAAAATTCATACGACTCCGAATACGTCTGCTCTCCCACCTTGACAGAATACGTCAAATCGTACACGCCCTCTTTATCAAGCGTTACTTCATCATACGTCGTTTTTCTACCGTCGGGATATACGAGAGTAGAACTCATGGCATATTCATTCCCTCCAAGCTCTAACTTGGCGTCGGGTAAATCCAGCCTCGTTCCCCTTGCGTATTCCGACTTCAATTCCTGTAATAGCCTTACGCTCTCGTTATCCGCAACTGCCTGCGAAACGCCAAACGAACAAAGAGCGAGCGCGCATACAGCCAAACCGACGCCCAAAGCGCCTTTCATTTTGTTTTTTATCCTATTTTTCATCATTAACCCTTCAATCCTCCAAAAGAAATATTCGACATCAACTTATCTCTAAAAATCAAGAAGATCACAAGTACGGGCGCGCAACAAATAAAGGTCGCCGCAAGCTTGATCGGCTCGGTCGCATGTTGCGAACGGCTTTCTTGAAATTGATGCAACCCGAACGAAAGCACCGGATGGTGCGGCAGATAAATCATCGGAATAGAGTAATCGTTCCAATACATAATAAACTGCAATAAACCCACCGCCAACAAAGACGATTTTACAAGCGGTAAAATGATTTGAAAAAATACTCGCCATTGCCCGCACCCGTCGATAATCGCTGCTTCCGTGTACGTTTTGGGAATCCCTTTGAACGCGCCGTAAAAGACGAGAAAGTTCATATTTACGAATCCCGCACGCATGATAAACATACCAAACAACGAATCGTACAAACCAAGCGTTTTTGCCATCTGTACTTCCGAAGGCAGCGCACCGATAATCGGCAACATCATGACGACGATAACGACCGCGTACAGCACGTTACAAATCTTATAATCGAAACGGCTGCAACAGTATGCTACGAGCGCCGTCCAGAACACTGCGGAAATCGCGCAGCCCACGGAATAAATAACGGAATTTAACAGCATTTCATGCGCGTAAACCGTTACGGTACGCTCAGCGTAAGTAACCCCTACCGTAAGCACTCTATACGCAACGTAATAATTTTCGAAATGCCATCCCGCCCAAGATTCGGCTTGCGGAAAACCTATAGGATTATAACCGAAGTCTAAATTGGATTTAAACGACGAAATAAGCGCCCAACAGAGGAGCACGATATAAAACAGCGAGATCGCCCCTAAAATCACCGAAGAGATAACGGCGAAAATCACGTTGGATTTTTTTAATTTTTTCCGTTTTTTCACCGCGTTATTTTCTTGTATAATCTTTTCCATGGCTTACTCCTCACTCGGTCCGTATTTTTCAAGCAAATGCTTCGCCGCAAGCACGATCGGCAAGCTGATCGACGTGAACAACATGCCCATCGCGGCAGTGCTGGGATAGTTATTATAGTTTACCGATTGTTGTACGGTAACGTAAATATGATACCCGAACGTTCTCACGCTCATATCTGCCCCTACGCCGTAATAGGCAAGCAATAGCCCCTGGTTGGTGAATACCTGCGAAAGTCCTACGACGATCAAAGAAGTAAGCGTAGGGAAAATGGACGGAAAAACGATATGTATGAATTCCTGCCAAGCATTCACGCCTTCAAGCTGCCCCGATTCCACAATTTCGGGCGAAACGGAACTCATCGCGCCCATAAAATAAATCATATTCGTACCGATCGCAAGCAGACAATGATAAAACAAAAGCGTAGTGTAGCCCTGCGGGGGATTGAGTATTTCCCCGCTCGTACCGCCAAACAGCTTGGGAAACGCATACGCGACCATAATTCTCGCAATCATCACGAACACGACAGATGAAAGAATGGACGGCAAAAACAGCATCGTCGAAAAGAATTTGCTGCAATACACCTTCTTCCAAACGGCGTACGCGATCGCCATCGTCACGCAAAGCATTACGGGCGAACAAAACAAATACATCGTAAGCGTATTGGTAAGCATTTGTTGATATTCACGCTTCGTCGCAAACGAAACAAATAATTCTTCAAAGTTTTTAAAACCGGCAAAAACGTATTCGTTCGCCCCCACGTATTCTTTAAACGCCAACGTAATGGAGTTAAAATTCACAAGCAACCACATTACGATGAAGTGTAAAAGAGGAAAAGCGAGCGCCGTCGCAAGAAAGATCAGCTCCGACTTGCGAACGGACATTTGCCTTTTGTTTTTCGTTTTTTTCGTAATTTCCATCTTTTTATGCCTTGTATTTATCGTCTAATTTATCATAATAGCTCAGTTGCCAATCGTCTTCATCCCAAGCCGATGCAAATCCGTCGAAATATTCTTGCACCGTTAATCTCGGATAGGAACGGAACATCGTGAAAGCACTTCTGCCGATAACGGGAACAGTACCGTCCCCACCGCCACCGACCGCGGTTTCGGCTTCCGTATAGAACATCCAGTTGTAGTCGAAATCGGTCGTTTGCTTTCTCAAAATAGGATTGATCTTACCAAAGCAGACAAATTCCACGTCGCTACGCTGCGTAAGATCGTAAATACTTTGGGTAAACGGCGTACATGCGGCATATTCTTCGGGCGTCATCGTAAACTTAAACGCGCGCAAGCACCCCGAATTTTGCACGTAGGTGACAAGCCCCTTTCTACTTTGCACGAATTGCAAGAAATCCTTCGCGATCTCTTTGGATGCTTCGGGTCGGGATTTATTGATACAAACGTACGAGTTGGACGTCGAGCCGAATACGGTATGCTTGGTATTCGTGCTATCCTCAAAAGTAGGCGCCAACATATAGCGGAAATTTCTCGCACCCCAGCCGTATTTGGAAGTAATCTTGCCCATATCGTCGATCGTTCCCTTCACTTCTCTTTCCCAATAGCTGTTTTCAAGAAGCATAGCAACGCGTTGCGAGCCGGTTTCCTTCGTATTGATACTACGCACGAATTCCCCTTGCGCCGCAAGGTGCGTCAAGCCCGCTTTCGTCGTACTCGTCGTATACGCGTCCGTGCGTGCCAGATCGTGAGCGAATTGTAACGAAGCCTTTTTGCCCTCCTGCGTTTGCAATAAATACGCGTTTTGATAGTTGATCTCTCCAAGAGTCGAATCCGTGCCTTTAAACGTACTGTTCAAATAGAAATCGTTCAAACCTTCGTATTGCGCATACATATAATAGAGTGAATTCAGCGTGATATAATCCATCGTGGAAAACACGAACGGCGTGAGCTTATCGTTCACCATCGTATCCATCAAATCGATAAGCTCTTCGTAGGTTTCGGGAACCTCGTACCCGTAATCTTCGAAAAGATCCGCATCGTAAACGATACCGGGCGTACTCATCCAGTTGGGTATCGCATAATATTGGTTATCGTCCGTTTTGAAAAGATCCTTCCAGGGATCGTACATCGTATCCAAAATCGACTGCGTAGCCGCCTTGCCCGTATCGGAAGCAAAATTCCCGTCTTCATCGTAGATTTTCTCCGTAATCGTATCCGTCAACGGCTCTAACAAATTAGATTCCACGAAAGTACTGTAAGTATTTGAGGAAAGAAAGTAGATATCGTTTTGCGACTGCGCTATTTGCACGAGTAGCGTACCGTCCTCAAACTCCGATTTTCCGGGCGTTACGATAACCTGGATATCAGGATGCAGTTCCTCGTATTGACGATCGAGTTCGTCCATCCAAGCGCGACCCAATGCGCCGTTGAACATCCCCACGTACAATTGCGTACGGTTAGGGTCGATCTCTTCCGTTTGATCGATATCGATCTCGGGAAGCTCGCCGCAAGCCCCACAGCCGAATGCCATAAGCGCTGCCAATAAAAACGTACCCATCTTCTTCATTTTCATTTTCATAATCCACCTCTTAAAATTTTTCTTGGTTTTATTTCGTTTGGAAATCGACAACGCCGATTCCGCAAGGCGCGATCTTCACGATAAATCCAACCGCGTCTTTGATATTTTTTCCCTCTTTATCCTGTGCAATCCCCGCGCCGCTTTCCGTCAACAGCTTAATCGGTTGCGCAGGAAAATCCAAAACGTTGTTCACGCTCGTAAGTTCCTCGTTCACCCGAACCGCCACGCGCGCATAATTCAGCCAACGGGGATTAATCACAAGCACCCGTTTTTTGCCGCCGTGCATTCTCAAAAGCGTATAGCAATATTCGTCGGGCACAAAAATGCCAAATCTCGCCGCTGTCGCTTCCCGAAGAAGCTTTGCGATAAAGCCGATAAACTCCTCCGAAACCTTACGGAACACAAGACTGTCCGTCCAAATGCGCGTATCCTTTACGCCGCTCAAATCCTCTTTATCAAGCCTTTTCGAAAACGCAACGCCTTGATAAATCGCTTGCGGATCGATAGCACGATCGCCGCGTTTGATATAAACCACGCTTTGATATTCGTCGCAGTAAACGCCCTCGTCATAGAATTTTTCTAAATACGAAAGCTTTTTCAGTCTTTCCTCTTTTCCTCTGATACTCGTCAACACCACCGTCGTGGGAAGCGAAAGAACCTCGTCCAGTTCCTCGTCCGTCAAAAGATCGGCGTTAGGAATAAATACGTCTTTGTGCGCGAATTTCAATTGCCCGATCGGACACAGCCCCATCACGCCCGCGCCCTTGCGATTGATATTCGCAAGCAAGCGGTGCGCCGACCAACGCCGAGAACGGATATATTCGGGCAAAAACGCTTCGATCTGCCGATCGCTCCAACCGATCACCGCGCCCAAATATTCCTCCGGCTCTTCCTCAAACACCTTTTCATAAGCACCGATCACCCGTTTCCATTCTTCGGGCTTGATCGCGTCGCCAAGGCAGATGAAATATCCCTTGGACGAACGATCGGTTTTTTCGCCGTCTAGCAAATACCAGTTCAAATACGAATGAATCTCCCGTTCCAACGCCGCAGGCAGATGCGCGACCGTCGCCGCTTCTTCCGTGGAATCCTTTAAGAAATTCATCGATAAATATTGCGGACCTTTCGCATACGCGCCCGTGAGCATACTCGTACTGTACAACTCCCAATCGAGCATTCTCTCCATACCGGGCGTATTGACGAATGTCGTCGTCGCCTGTTGTTCCAAACAAACTACGTCCACGCCCGCCTTGGCGACCTTCGCATAATCGATCCCGTAGCGATACAACGCTTCGAACGGTTCGCTCGTCCACGCATTGCAAACCATCAGCTTCATACCGTTCTCGTGCAATGCCCCGCTAATTGCGGAAAGCGACGTTTGCCATTCGTTTGAAACGAACGTAATCCATTGTTCCCGTAAATTCGTCCAAACATAATCAGCCCGATCGCCCGTCGTCTTAAACGGAGAACCTTCTTTGTACTCCGTCATCCCTTCGGGAAGCGCATAGCCGAGATCCTTTTCAAATCTTTCCATCATATCGAAGGAAAAATCCCCTTCTTGCAGCTGCATACACGGAGGAAAGATCGCGTCCGCAAAATGCACGCCGTCCGCGCCGTAATCCCCAAGCGCTTCCACGAGCTTTTCAGCGAAAAAGTCGTGAAAATACCTGCCGTTTTTAAATCTCTTCAATAAATAGGTATGCCCCGTCCAAGGCTTTCCTTCGATGCAAAGCTCCTCGTTTTCAATCAAAAACTGCTGTTGCGCTACGTACCCGAACTCCCCTATATTCATCGCGTCCTTGGGAATGGTATGCGAGCCCATAATCCCGAAATACACTTCTACGCCCGCCTCTTTTAAATTTTGCACAAGCTCGCGCAAGGCGTAATTCGTCCACGGCTGAATTTCGCGAATTTCGTTTCGCACAGCGCCGTAATAATTACAATTCGACGACGGCAAACGAATCTCTTTTTCCATGCCTTGGTGCAAATAAATAATATCCGCATTAAAAACGAACAACGAGATCGCCTGCGGCTTTGCACCGATCTTGGCAAGATATTCGCTCACGCCGCGATCGGGCGCGTATAAGTCAAAACCTACGAGCGGACACCAAATGGAAAACTTATTATCACAGTTCATCACAATTGTTTATACTCCTCTAAAAATACAATCCTGCCCTCTTTGCGGCTTTCATCTGCCGCATAAACGCAAAGATGTCCGTTGATGGAATCGTCTATACTCGTGATCGAAACGGATTCTCTGTCGCCGTTGAGATACGCAACGATGCTCTTCATGATTTCAAAGTCGCTGCCCATATGCCCCGTATTCGTCAACTTATCCTTTACGGATATCCTCTTTTCGGCATACTCCTGTAAGTTCGCGTTATAAATTCTCAGCACGAATTCACTCGACTCCCAATAACCTTCAATTTCGCCTTTGCTACCCGTGATATGAATATTTCTGCCCCCTCTCGTCGTTCCGCCGATCATATTCAGCGTGCCTACCGAACCGTTGGCAAAGTTTACGCTCACGCATTGACGGTCTACGAGGTCGGTATCGATCTTATAAACGCATTGCCCGAATATCGAAGTTTTCAAATATGCGATCTTTTCTTCTTTCGTAATCTCGTCAAGCGGTTTTTTGATCCCTTCCCATGTTACGTAAGGCGCGGAATCGTTATCCAAATGCATCAATTTTGCCGAATACATACAGGTATGTAAACGAGGGCAATCATAGCAATATTCCGCCGAATCCTCAGGCGCAAATTCCGGTTTGAAATATCCGCGGCTTCCAAAACTGGAAACGGCTTTCGGCTCCGATTTATTATTGAGCCAGCACATAAGATCAAGGTCATGACAGCATTTTGCGAGCAAGAAACTCGAACCGCACTCCGCCTCGCTGTGCCATCTTCCGCGCACGTAGGAATTAACGAAATGCCCGGCCGAAACGTGTTCGTTCATTTCCAAAGCGAAAATCTCGCCGATCACGCCTTTGTTGATCAAACGCTTGATCTCGACAAAATACGGCGAATAGCGCATCACGTGGCAAACGAACAGATACACGCCCTTTTCTTTTGCCTTTTTTTCGATCGCAAGAAGCTCGTTCTTATCGGCTGTGATCGGTTTTTCAAGAAGCATATTATACCCCTTTTCCAAAATCGCCATTGCCGTTTCGTAGTGCATTTGATCCATCGTCGCGTTCACGACGATATCGCATTCCACGTTCGCTTTCAAAAATTCGTCAAGGCTCAAAAACAGCCTATCCTCGGGAAGTCCGAACAGCGCGCCCGCTTCCTTCAACTTAAATTCCAAACAATCTACCACGGCGCAAATTTCCGCTTCTTCGGGCCGCGAAAGCGCGTAACTTGCGTAAACGCCGCCGCGATTGCCATATCCTACAACAGCTATCTTGATCTTTCTCATATCGCACCTCTCAATCAAATGAATATCCTTCCACGCTGTAATACGCCATATTCGTTTGCCTTACGTCCAAACGGCCGAAACACGCGCATACAGGCACGTCGCTTTTCACCCAAACGGTATATTGCACCGATTCTCCAAGCAAAAGTCCCTTTTCGCCAAGCGGTTTATCCAAGCGGATACTCGTCGTCCGCATACCGTCCAGCGTAAGCGTAATCCCCTGAACAGGTTCTTTATCTTCAAACACGAACACGAGTTCTATCTTCGCGGTTTGTTCGTTAAGATTGGTAATCATTAAAGCTTCGTGTCCTTCAAATTCGGGATTATCCCCGTGGGGAGGTAAATATCCGTCGCAAAACACCCAATTTTTCTTTCCGATCATATTTGTTACTCCTTATTTAAAAATTTCAGGAATCGCCTTATCGTTATAGGTCGTCATACGCTTCGCGCCGTCTTTGCCGATCAAATAACAATCTTCGATACGGAAGCTGCCCCATTCCATACCTTTAAAATACGCGTCGATACAGATCGCCATATTTTCTTGGATCACGCGCTTATTTTCCACCGTAAAGGTAGGCGCTTCGCATTCAAGCATCCCCGTGCTGTGCAGGCTTCCGTACGGGCAATAATCGATATAGCCGTATTTCGTCAAATACTCGGTGTAAGCGTTCAAAACCACGTCGCAAGGCACGCCTGCGTTCATCTTTGCAGAAGCATAATTGAGCGCGTCGTACGCACACATTACGGCGTCCTTAATTTTTTGCGGAATATTCCCCAACACGAGCGGCGAACAGATAATACCGTTATACCCTTCGTAGCAAACGCCCGCCGCGAGGTTTAAGATCTCGCTTTCTCCGATCTTACGCAAAGTGTTGCGGCACATACTGATATACGAATTTTTCGTACCCGTCGCCACCATCGGCTCAAACGCCTGCACCGAGCTTTCCGCGCCGAGATTATACATTTCGTATGCAAACAGCGCCTGTATCTGCCGTTCCGTCATTCCCACCTTGATTTGCGGAACGACGCGTTCGAACGTTTTGGAAACGATCTCCCAATTGGTTTTTAAAACCTCGATCTCGTTTGCGCTTTTGATGATTCTTTGTTCGTAATGCACGTCGTCGTAATCAATAAGCTCCGCTTCCGAGAACACGCGCGCAAGCTTATTATAAATAATAGAAGGGAAGATCAGCCTGCCGATCACGCCGATCTTTTTCACCTTGTATTGCGATTTCAATTCCTTGAAATACACTTCAAAATCAAGCTGCCCCTCTTTACTGTATTCAAAGCCGCTCACCTCACCGATTTCGGGGAATACCTTGATCACGCTCCCCTCAAGTTGATTTTGCACCAAGCAATAATCCTCGCTTGCCTGTCCCGAACAAACGGTAACCTGACCGTTTAAAGGGATAATGATCGCCGCGCTTTCGTTCACGGGCGCAAACCCGCTATAATAACGTACGATGCCCAATTCCAACAAATTGGAAAAACCCATCACGAGATCGACGCCGTCTTTCGCCATTTGCGCGCGAAGCGCAGCCACTCTTTTCCCGTATTCTTCTTTTTGAATGGTCGTGTAGTTCATTTCTTACTCCTTCTAAAAACACTTTTTCCTTTATTCTAAAAATTCAGCTACGTTATTTTCAACGAGCGTTTTAAAATCACGTTCGCTTAAACCTTGATCGAGAAGCATATCCTTCACCGTTTTCAAAATATGCCCGTAACCGTTGCCGCCGTATTCGCAAAGCATCGATTTAAGGCAAATATCGTTCGTGATCAAAATTTGCTTCAAATACCCTCTTTTCACCAATTTCGCGATCAACTGCGCGCGCTCCAAATCGTATGCAAACCGTTCGTTTAAAATCGCGCCCGAACGCGCGGAAATATAAAATTCCTTTCCGAAATTATCAAATTCCACGTATGCTCCCATATCCAAGAGCTTATATAAATAATCCTCGCGAAGCTTTACGTCCACGTGATCGATCGCAATCTTTTGCGGCGAAACGCCGTATCTTTTCAGCGTTTCGATCACTTCGATCCCATTTTCTTCGTAAAGCGCGGTATGCACCTGCACCGCTTTTCCCGTCTCTGCGGCGGCAATACCTGCCGCCGCAAGGACTTTTCGTTCGGTATCCGTGATTTTCGCGCTTGTGCCGATCTCCCCGATCACGCCCGCTTTCACGCCCGTATCCCGTACGCCCACCGTCAGATCGTCGATCATTCCTTTGGCAAGCTCGTTCACGCTCGCACGGTGCACCGCTTCGGGTAGGGAAGCGTTCGTATAATGTCCGCAACCCATCACGAGATTCACGCCCGACGCCGAGGAAATTCTTTGAAGCGCCAAAGGATCTCTGGCAATCTCGTCCAAGGTTACGTCCACGACGGATACGCCGCCCGCCGCTTTGAAAAGCTTCATTTCCTTGATCGCGATCTCTTCGCTATCGATCAGCGCGTTATCCAAAAGCGTATACGGATCGTTATACACCAAATAACGGTTCGCCATCGTCAGCTTTTGATAAAATACCTCTTTCCTCTCCGTCGGCTCTGCAACGATTGGACGAAGGTCGATCAGAATATGCTCGTGCGCCAGCGTTACGCCCAATTTTTCGGCGGGGATCTCCCCCAACACCGTTTGGATAGCCATAATTTACCTCTTTTAATTCAAATATTTCGCCATTACAAGACTATCGTAAATGCTCGCTTGCGCCGTCGCAAATTCGTCCACGCTCGTATACACCGCGCAGTTCGTCGAAAGTTGATAACTGCTTGAAAGCCCACCGCCGAATACGTGCGTTAAATCGATTGCTTTTAAACCTGTTCCCGAATAGGTAACGGTAAAGCAGTTTTCCACCTGCGCAGCCGTAGCCTTATTTCTACCTACAACAGAACCCATCCCTGCATTTACGCTAGCCCCATAATAACTAACGTTGGAGGAAGTCCAATACGCGGTTTTCGTAATACAATTTTTCACGGAAGTACTCGTGCCGCGATATACTTCACCGCCAGGAGCATAATCCACATCGATATTTCCTACGATTAAGCCGTTGCCTGTATCCAGTCCGTAAGATCCATTTTTCAACACCGCTTCAACATATACGTTCTCAACGATTGCGTTTTGCATACTTCCAATTAATCCTGCTTGATAAGAAGTATTATACGCTTGATAAGAACCGTAGTTAACAGGATTACTTGCATAAGAAGACATTGCACTACCCGTAATATAACCGTTGGTTTTCAATTGCGTTCCCTCATTATTCGTATTAGCGTCGGTATAATAAGGATTGTTCGTTCCCGCCGCAGCAACTTGGGTAGGATCTTCAAATTCCAGACCCGTAAATGCAATATTTTTTAACGCGCCGCCATAAGCAAGCGAACCGATAAAATTATTGTTCGTAATCGCTTTAAATCCGTTATTCGTTGCATAATTAAATACTGTACCGTAAGGGATTACGGCATTTTTGATGGCGTAGCCGTTACCGTTGATTTCCGCCTCGAAAATTCTCCCGCCAATATTTCCAAAAATACCCCATTCTAATTGACCGTTAGTAATCGTTGCGCCACGCGTGCTAGCACCTGCAGTAGAAGCCGCAATGGGAATCAAATATCTATCCCAAAGATCAGCGTCCGAATTGCTATCCTCCATACGGTACCCGTCTTTCACGTACGCGTAATCGTCCGCAACGTCTACGGCATAATCGATATCGTTGACAAGCTGCAAATAAACGCCATACATCCAATTCGTCGCATCGCCGTCTTTTGCGGCAAATCCAAGCGCGTCCATATCCTTTCTGGAAGCAATAGGAAGCGCCACCTTTACCGTCGTCGAAAGATTATCAAAGTAAGCCGCCGTCAACGCAACGCCGCTGCTACGGCTCTTGCCCGTTACAACGCCGTAGCCGTCAACGCTCATTTTATCCATCCAATCCGCTTGAGCGGAAGTCCATTCAAGAATATTGATCTCTTGCGTATACTCGCCGCCGCCGTCAAGCGCAAAGGTAGCAACGGCAGTCATTTCCGTTTGCGAATGTGCGCCCGTATAGGAATCGCCTGCCACCGTCGTTTGCGCGGTGATCGCTTTCGTCGATTCCGTCATCGCAAGGTTATCTTTGATCGTATCGAAATACTTCGTTTTGATTTGAGCTTTCTGCGTATCGGTAGGCGCGTCGTCCGCCGTATCGGCTACCGCCGTTTGCGATATCCAAATCATCGAACGGGTGTTGTTTTCGATATCCGCAACGCCGTCCGTTTCCCCGTTCTCGTTCACGCCCTGCGCCCAAGACGCCATTTCGTAGGTAACGGTACCGTCTTGCGCCGTCAACGCATACCAACCGCGCCCTACGAAATCGCGCACGATATTCGCTTCCTCATAATCGGTGAGCGCGCCGTCGAACATCATCATTCCGTTCCGTTCGAACATTTTATCGCCTACGATATTTACGATACGCACGGGCGTTTGCTCGCCGTCCACGATTGCGCCGTCGGCCCCTTCGTACACCCATTTGTCCGTTGCTTCGTCATATGTAGCCCAATCGTAAATCGCACTATCGCCAAACAGGTTTGCTTCCGTCAGCTCGTGTCCTTCCGTCAAATAATCCGCAGGCGCGATCGCCATACCGAACTGCACCGATCGATAGGTTTTTTCCTCACCCACGTTTTCCGCAAACCAAGCGTAGTCGTCCACGCTCATCATCGAGCTGAAACGCAAGCCGTTCGGCTCGTCTTCTGCGCTCGTAATTTTAACAGCCGCGCCGTAGTCCATCGCAAGAGCAGGCTCGCCCTCCGCTTGCGCGATCAAAAGCTGTACGCCCGAAAGTGTTGCTACGCAACAGCCTACTACCAAAGTAGCAATTTTTACCAAAGAATTCTTTTTCATCTTTTTTCCTCCTATTTTTTAGCTTTGCCAAGGGTTGTGCCCAGGGTTGAACGGATCGGGTTCACCCACTTGATACTCATAACTGATCGTCAATACGTCAAGGCTTTCGATTTTGACGAGATCGACGAACGGTGCAACGTAATTTTTTAATTTTTGCATAAGAACCCCCTATGAATTTTTTGTAATTTTATTCTATCATAGGCACAAACAAAAAAACAAGATTGAAAACGATACAAAATATGGTAAAAAAAGATACAGCTTCAATTTTTTATCCTTTCGTCCGTTGACAATTTTGGGAAATATAGATATAATAAAGATATGAGAAATTATTCCTACGTCAAGTTTAAAGACACGATAAAAATCAATCAGCTGTACACAGTCGAATATTACGAGGCTACTTCACAATTCGACTTAGAACTCGACACGCACGATTTTTGGGAATTGAGCTACGTCGACGAAGGCTCGGCTTATTGCACGGTGGGGGAAGAAGAGATTACTTTGCACCAAGGCGAGCTTTTGCTGATCGAGCCGAACATTCCCCACGAATACCAAAATAAGGAAAATACGAAATCGACGATCTTATTTATTTGTTTTGGCGCAAAATCTCAGCTTTTAAAGCTATTGATAGGAAAGCATACGATTACTCCCGAATTGAAAGAGATATTGAAAAAAATGATCTCCGAGATTCGCACCACGTTCACCTTCACTTTTAATTCCGCGCCTCGATTTATTGATCGGCCCGAAATCGGCGGGCAGCAGCTTACGCAAAATTATTTAATCGAGCTTTTGATCAAGCTTGCCAGAAAAGTCAAAGGCACGACGGATAAATACTATCTAAATTATAAAGACGAATCTCCCAACGAGTTGATCAATAAAATCTTGGCTTATCTGAAAAGCAATATTTACGGTTCGATCAACTTGGATTATTTAAGCGAACGCCTATTCTACACGAAAGCGTATTTAAACAGAACGTTCAAAGAAACAATCGGTGCGTCCATTAAAAACTATTATAATTTCTTAAAAGTTGAAGAATCGAAAAAGCTTCTGCGTTCGCACGAAAAACTGACGGTGAACGATATCTCTGAAAAACTGTGCTTCGATAATCCAAGCTACTTTATCAAAGTATTCAAAAAATACGTCCACATCACCCCCTACGAATACAAAAAGAGGATCCTTTGATCCTCTTTTCTTTTTTAGTATTATTCTTTTTTGTCATTCACTTATAAAGGCAATTTTCCACGGCGGCGAATGAGTTCGATAAAAATTTTCGCCGTCGTTGCCGCGTCCTCGAACGCGCGGTGATGATTGAATTCAAAGCCGAAATATTCAGCGACCGTATTCAATTTATAATTGGGCAAGCCTTCCGCTTTCAAAACCTCTTGCGAAAGCACCACCGTATCCAGCGAGGGATTGGAAAATACAAAGCCGTTTTCCCCACCGTAGAATTTCACGAACGCATAGTCGAAGCCCACGTTATGCCCTACCAATACTGCGCCGTCTGCAAATTTGAAAAAATCCGCAAGCACCTGATCCACCTCGGGCGCGCCGCAAAGATCCTCGTCGTGGATTCCCGTCAACTCTACGATCTTCGCGGGTAAACGCTCCTTGCAAGCCACGAACGAAGCGAATTTTTCCGTAATTTCGCCGTTCACGAGCTTCACCGCGCCGATTTCGATGATCTTGTCCATTTTTCCCATTGCGGGGTTGTGCACCAAGCCCGTCGTTTCCAAATCGAACACGACGAAAACGCGATTTTTCAAAGCCTCGGGCTTCGTCAAATTATCGAAAAATCCCGCCTGCGTATAATCGACGTACGGTTCGGGCGTAACGGCGTGATAAAATTTCGGCACGGGCTTGCTCGCCTTTGCAATCGGCGTAAAGTCCTCGGGCGGGTTGCCGTAGTTGATCTTGCCCGCCTTAAAGGAAAGATTGCCGTTGTATTCTTCCATGCTCCCGATGATGACGATAGTATCCCCCTGCTTCAATTCCCGCACCTTATCCACCGTGAGTTTTTTGGGGAAATACGTCGTTCGAAGCATTCCCGTTCCGTCGGAGATCGTAACGGAAAACCGCGTTTTTTCCATGTCCTCGCCCGTCTGCTCGTTGTGCTTGATATAATGCTTTTCTTCCAAAAATATGATCTGACCGCAAACGGCAAACACGCCCTCGACGCCCGCAATATCCGCGATATACACGGCTTCCTTGGGTATCGTTTCCGCGCCGTCGAGTTTTTTGAAATTTTCAATATGGAAAGTCCGCGTTTCTTCCACGAAAGTTTCCTCTTTACTTTCGGCTACCTCTTCCAAAATCGAGGTATCGCGTTGTTTTTCCACCACGCGCACGTTGCCGTAAAAACTACCGCAATACGCGCCGCTAAGATACGCGCTCACAGAATCGAGGATCTTCGACGAAGTGAAGATCGACTGCTCGCCCGAAGCGATATCGAAATAAAAATTCGCCCCGCTCGTGAGCATTTGCACCTTGATATCCTCTTCCTTTAAAAACGCCGCCGCCGCGGGGAACGCCTCGGAAACGTACGCGTAAATTTTCGAACGTAAAATTTCCTCGTCCAACACCCGTTTTACAATCCGCACGGCAGCCAAAAAATCTTCGGGCAAAAATTCCTGCGTGATATGAGTCGCCTGCGCTTCTTCCATCGCGGAAAACGAACGGTCGGTTACCAATAAAAACTCCGCTTTTTTTCGTATTTTTATACACGTTGATACCGCTTAAAATTGCGTTTTTTAAGCCGCTCAACTCGCGTATCCTTTGTAAGTATTCATCCGTTCTGTTCATTCTTCCAAAAATCCTTTCAGCTCGCTTAAAAACGCTTCTCTCGCCGCGCTCGCTTCCACTTTTTTATACGGCTCTCCCTTTTTGAAGATCAGGCAATACCCTTTTCCGCCCGCGATTCCAAGATCCGCGTCCCTCGCTTCCCCGGGGCCGTTCACCACGCAACCCATCACGGCGATCTTCGCGCGCTTACGGTAGGCAAGCACAAGATTAGAAACCTCTCTTGCAAGCGCCATACTGTCCCATTCGCACCGACCGCATGTGGGGCAAGAGATCACTTCTACGCAATCGTCCAAAAGCCCGCACGCGCTTAAAATACGCTTCGCGGCGTACACCTCTTGCACGGGATCGTCCGTCAAAGATACTCTGATCGTATCCCCCACGCCCTGCAACAAAACGGCGCCGATCCCCACCGAGCTTTTCACAATCCCGTCCGCGCTCGCACCCGCTTCCGTAACCCCCAAATGCAGGGGATACGAGGTGCGATTGGCAAGGAGCAGGTACGCGTTCACCGTCATCGGCACGGACGAAGCTTTCACCGAGATCGCGATATCCCTCACGCCGAATTTTTCCAACGCCGAAACGTTATACAAAGCGCTTTCCACCAACGCTTCCGCGCTCCTGCCGTATTGTTGCAAAAAGTGCGGCTCGATGCTTCCCGTATTCGCGCCCACGCGCACGGGGATCCCGTGATCTTTCACGCAATCGGCAACGAATTTGATCTCTTTTTCGCCCCCGATATTTCCGGGATTGATACGCACTTTATGCGCGCCGTTTTCGATCGCCGCCACGGCGAGCCGATGGGAAAAATGGATATCCGCCACCACGGGCAACGGGCTTTTTTCGCAAAGCGTTTTGATTGCGAGCGAGTCCGCCTCGTCGGCAACCGCCACGCGCACGATCTCGCAGCCCGCCTTTTTCAGCGCGAAAATCTGAGCGAGCGTACTTTCCGTATCCGCCGTTTTCGTCGTCGTCATCGATTGAATTTTCACGCTCGCGCCGCCGCCGACCGCTACGCCGCCGACGATAATCCGCGAGGTGTTTTCACGCGTGGTCATTATTCTTCTTTACCGTCCTTTTTTCCCTCGCGCGGCGCGCGCATCATCTTTTTCAGCTCGCTCATAAACGAAGAAATATCTTGAAACGAACGGTAGACGGAAGCGTAGCGCACGTAGGAAACCTCGTCCACCTTTTTCAAACGCTCCATCACCATTTCCCCAATCGCCTTGGAGGTGATCTCGCTCATCATACTGTTATATACCTGCTTGGAAATATCCGAAACCATCTCGTCGATA
Organism: Clostridia bacterium; assembly: GCA_017462985.1. Taxonomy (GTDB): domain Bacteria; phylum Bacillota; class Clostridia; order Christensenellales; family Borkfalkiaceae; genus Scatosoma. The sequence goes on along the minus strand of JAFTQB010000013.1, from coordinate 9,816 downwards.
TCCGCCGCGGAAACAGGGCGTTTTTCACAGGATTTCGCAATCCCGCGGCGCACTTTTTCCTCGTTGAACGCTTCCCGCGTGCCGTCGTTTTTCACCACGAGCATGGGCGTTACCTCGATCGTTTCGTAAGTAGTGAACCGTCTTCCGCAAGCCGTACACTCTCTGCGGCGGCGAATGGTTTTATTATCGTCGGCAGAACGCGAATCGATCACTTTGCTTTCCGTACAATCACAATACAAACACTTCATTCGTTTTTCCTCTCAATGCTTTTTGCCCTTTCGCGCGCGAACGGCTTTCACTTCCAATTCATAGCCACGATCGTTGGGAATATAATAAACCTTATCCTTTAAGCCGTCGGGCAGGTACTGCTGTTCCACGTAGCCGCCGTAATTATGCGGATATTTATACGCGCGGCTGTTCGCTTTATCCTGCGCGCTGCCGTAAGAATTATCCCGCAAATAAGGCGGTACGGTATCTTCCGTAGCGGAAACCGCGTCGTCCTTCGCCGCGTACATCGCCAGCACCACGGAATTGCTTTTTTCCGCCTCGCATACGTAGATGATCGCTTCCGAAAGCGGGATCATCGCTTCGGGATAGCCGATCTTTTCCAACGCGTACATCGCGGACGTTGCGATCTGCAACGCGCGGGGATCCGCCATACCTACGTCCTCCGCCGAATGAACGACCAAACGGCGCGCCACGAGCATCGGATCACAACCGCCCTCTATCAGCCGCATCGCGTAATACAGCGCCGCGTTCGCGTCGCTTCCGCGCAAGGATTTGCAAAACGCCGAAAGATAATCGTAATAACTGTCCTCGTTATACGAAAGCGCCTTTCGTTGAATGGATTGCTCCGCGTCGGCAAGCGTAATATGAATTTGCCCGTTTTCGTTCGGCGCCGTCGTCAGCGCGGCAAGCTCCAACGCGTTATACGCCGTGCGAAGATCGCCGCCCGCCACCAAGGCGATATGCTTCACCGCCTCGTCGTCCACCGAAAGATTCATCTTTCCAAGCCCCTTGTGTCGGCTCTTGATCGCCGCGTAAAGCGCTTCCTCGATATCCTCTTTCGTCAGCCGCTTAAACTCGAACACCCTGCACCTCGATACGATTGCGGGCGTCATCGAAGCGTAGGGATTTTCCGTAGTAGAGCCGATAAAAATAATCGTACCCTGTTCAATCGCGGGAAGCAAGGAATCGCTTTGCGTTTTGCTAAAACGGTGGCACTCGTCAAGCATCAGATAGGTGCGCTTGCCGAACAGCTTCAAATTTTCCCGCGCGGTCTCCACCGCTTTCTTCACGTCCGCAACGCCCGCGTTAACGGCGTTTAACTTAATAAATTCCCCGTTCGTACCAAGCGCAATGATATTCGCCAAAGTCGTTTTGCCGCATCCGGGAGGTCCCCAAAAAATACAGCTTCCAAGCTTATCCGTGGCGATCGCGCGCCGAAGCAAGGAATTTTCGGATACGATATGCTTTTGACCGATAAACTCGTTCAAGGAATTGGCGCGCATCCGTTCCGCTAAGGGCTTTGCGGTTTCTTCGTTGTTGTTGAAATCAAATAAATCCATTTATAAAAGTTCCTTGATCCTATCCGCGTATTCACAGCCCAATTTATACCCCTGTTCGTACGCAAAATCTAATTTTTTAAAGGAATATTGGCTCATATTCCCAAGCTCGGGCTCAAGCCAAAGATTGTATTTGTTGCGGTGTTCTTTTTTATACCGTTCCGTCCGCGCGTTATCCATCAATTCCACGATCTCAGTTAATAAAACGATCGCGTTCGGGCATTTTTCGCTCACGGATTTTTTGCCTAAAACGTCCACCGCCACCACTTTGTCCGCGCCCATTTTCTTCACCTCGTCCACGGGCACGCGCGTTAAAATATTGCCGTCCACCAGCCTCATTCCGTCGATCTCCGACGGCTTGAAAATCGCAGGGATACTCGACGAAGCCACGATCGCGTCCAAAACGTTTCCTTTGTTAAACTGCACCACCTGTTGCTTGATCATATCCACCGCCACGCAGGTGAAAGGAATTTTCAACTCGTCAAAGGTAACGTCGCCGATATAATGCGTCAACAGCTTCCGCATTTTTCGCGTATCCAACACGCCGCCCGGTTTCCCCGTAACGTCCACCAAATCGAAAAATCTGAGCGAACAAGCCGCCTTTCGCATCTGTTCGGGCGTAACCCCCGACGCGTACGCCGCGCCGACGATCGAACCCATCGAACAGCCGCTGATATAATCGGGCTTGATCTCCGCTTCTTCCAACGCCTGTAAAAAACCGATATGCGCCACGCCGCGGCTGCCGCCGCTGCCAAGCGCAAGCCCCAAAGTTTTTCTCTTTCTCATCATTTCCACCGCCTTACGTTATGTAAGGGCAAACGCTAACCCTTTTTGTACGCGCCGAGTATTTTACACTCCAGCGTATTTTTTTCGATCTCGGCAAGCATTTGCCGCACCGCTTCCGACGAATAATCGCAATCCGCCTCGATGAAGAACCGAAATTCCCCCGCGCGGAATTTGACGGGTCGGCTTTCCAGCTTCGTCATATCCACGTTATGCTTTGCAATGATCGTCAAAAGCTCCAATAAGCTCCCGGGACGATTGGGGCAAACGGTGGAAAAGAACAGCCTATCGGTATTTTTTGCAATCGTTTCCGCGCCCTTTTTCACCAACAGGAAATGGGTGAAATTATTCTTTTCGTCCGATAAACATTCCTCGCTCAAAACGAATCCGGGGCGCAAATGCTCCACGTGCGCGCCCGCAATCGCCGCGCTTTTGCCCGATTCGTCTTCCATCGCTTTCGTAAGCCCGAACGCCGTCGATTCCGTTTCCCGAAGCGCCGCAAACGGCATCTTTTTGCTCAAAAATTCCGAACATTGATTGAGCGCCTGACGGTGAGAATACACTCTGCCGATCTCCGAAAGGCTCACGCCCTCTTTGTATACGAGCCGATGATCGATGCGCAAAACGTATTCTTTCACGGCGTAAAGCCCGTTGCTCTCTTGCATCAAATCAAGGTTTTGCGCCACGCTCCCTTGCAGGCTGTTTTCAATCGGCAGCGCCGCCGCGTCCGCTTTTCCGCTCGCCACAGCGCCGAGCACCTCGGCGAAATTACGGAAGGGCATACATTCGTTCCAGCCGCTTCCCGACGCGTTCTCGCTTTCCAAAAAATATTGCGCCGCCAAATGCGAATAGCTCCCCTCGGGGCCAAGATATGCGATCTTCATAAACTTCTCTCCTTTTTTCGTAAAACCTTTATACGAGCGCCGCAAGATCTAACAGCAGCCGCTCGGTATCCTCCCAACCGATACAAGGATCGGTGATGGATTTCCCAAACACCTCGTCGTGCGCTTGGTTGCCCTCCACCAAAAAGCTTTCGATCATAAAGCCCTTGACGATCCCTTTGAATTTTTCGTCAAAGCGGCGGTTTTGCATCACTTCGTGCGCGATACGGATCTGCTGACGGTGTTTTTTGCCCGAATTGGAATGGTTGCAATCGATCACGATCGCGGGATTTTCCAACTTACTGCCGCGATAAATTTCTTCCAATTGCATCACCGTTTCGTAATGGAAATTGGGTACGTCCATACCGTTTCCGTCCACGCCGCCGCGCAAAATCGCGTGCGCATAGGGATTTCCGTCCGAACGCACTTGATAGTTGCGGTATTTGAATACCTGCGGGCTTTGCGCCGCAAAAATGGAATTGATCAGCGCGGGAATATTGCCGCTCATGGGATTTTTCAAGCCCACGGGCGCGTCCACGCCGCTCGCCACTTGGCGGTGAAGCTGATCTTCTACGCTCCTCGCCCCCACCGCGTGATAGGATAAAAGATCCTCTACGTACGCCGTGTTTTCGGGATAGAGCATTTCGTCCGCCGCCGTCAAGCCCGAAGCGTCGATCGCCGCAAGGTGCAACGCGCGGATACTCCGAATTCCCCTCACAATATCCGCTTCCCCGTCGGGATCGGGTTGCAGGAACATTCCCTTATACCCCACCCCCTTGGTACGCGGTTTGTTGGTATATACTCTGGGCACGATCACAAGCTTTTCTTTCACTTGCTCGTTCAATTTCCCAAGTCGGGAAATATATTCGAGGGTGGGCGCGGATTCGTGCGCCGAACAAGGCCCGATAACGACGAGCATTTTATCGCTTTTCCCCGCGATCACGCGGCGAATTTCCTCGTCGCGCTCCCGCTTGATTTTTTGTCCCGCCGCCGATAACGGCGATTCCGACTTAAATTCCTCAGGCTCGGGGATATAATTTTGCTTTTGCAACATAGTTTTTTCTCCTTAACTTTTCACCGAATAGATATATTCTTCCACTTCTTTGGTTACGTATTCGTCGATGGGCGTTTTAAACTGTAAGCTGTTTCTCACCATCGACGAACTGATATGCAATAATTCCTGCGGGCAGGGCAGATACACCGCCACCACCTCGCTATCGAGTTTTTTCGTTGCGAAATAGTTCGCGTTTTCGTATTCGAAATCGACGGTATTGCGAATCCCGCGCACGTAAAAGGGAGTATTTTCCGCTTTTAACAGCTCCGCTACCGTACCCGAAAATTCCACCACCCGAATACGTTCGCTTTGCACGGTGAGCGCAAGCATTTCCTTTCGTTGCTCCACGGTAAAGCACGGCTTTTTTTGCGGATTGACCATAACGGCGATCACCACTTCGTCAAAGAGCGACAAACAATCCTCGATCATCGCTTTATGCCCTTTCGTGGGGGGATCGAACGACCCCGCAAACACACATTTTCTTTTCATTTTACGCCTCGTTTTCTTTCACGCGGAAAAAGGTGAGCACCGTCTTTCCGTACTTTCTCTCGTCGTATTTTTCCAAACCGACAATCTCGCCCTCAAACGCGCGATCGCGTTCGAATATAAGCACGCCGTCCCGCTTCAAAAGCCCTCGCTTTGCGATCTTTTCGATCGCCTGCGCGCCCACTTCCAAACGGTACGGGGGATCGATAAAGATAATATCGAAAGGCTCTTTCAGCCCCGAAAGGCATACGAGCGCGTCGAGCGTATACACTTTCGCCTCGCTCCCCTCGGCAATTTTTAGCGTTTTCAAATTCTTCCGCAACAGCGCGACGCTATCTTTCGAACAATCGTTAAACACCGCTTCTTTCGCCCCGCGCGATAAGCTTTCCAAGCCCAACGCGCCGCTGCCCGAAAAAAGATCGAGCACCCGCGCGCCGTAAAAGCGCAGGGAAAGGATATTAAAAAGCGATTCCTTTACGCGATCCGCCGTTGGCCGCACCGCGTCCCCGTCGAACGAGGCAAGCACGCGGCTTTTGTATTTTCCGCCGATAATTCTCATAAATTATTTCTTCTTTTTATTCGGCTTCGTGCCGGGCAAGCCGCCGTAATTGATCTTTTGAGGCTTTTGCTGTTGCGCTCTTGAAGCAGCGTCCGCCTGTTCTTGCGCCTTGATCGCTTTGTTTCTTCTGCCGTACGCGCCGACGATATAGAAAATACCCGTAACCAAAATGGGCGCGAGCGCTAAAAAGCACGACCAATAATAGCTCACGGCAAAACCGCCCATGTTTGCAAAGAAGAAAGGCATCACCGACCAACCCGAAAGCAGGAACACGATAAACACCATGATCACCGTGCCCGTACCCAGCGTTACGTCGTTATCAAGATCCGCCATCGCAAGGTTGATCTGATCCCCGTTCGCGCCCATGAACAACCCCGAAAGCAAAACGATCAGCCCGATCCACGCGCCGCTTACAAAGCCTTTCCAATCGCGGTATTCCTTTTCTTCCTTATGCGAAGACATTTTCATCGGCGTTCCCAAGCGTTCAGCCGACATTCTCTTCATATTGCCCGATACGAGCATTTCGTAGCCTTGTCCGCCGTTCGCATACGCGATAAAGCCGTTATACAGCATCGCCACGACCGCCGCGCCGATGATCCACGCCCACCGCGCAAAATTCAGCCCCTCGGAAAGCTTGCCGCACATATCCTCTTGCAGCGTTACCAAAAATACGCAAGAGCTAGCCGCGAAAAACATGATCATCGCAAGCAGCGAGCTTTTAAAGCTCTCCCAAACGTTCTTCCAAAAAAATTGCCATTTCTCTTTAAAACTCGTCATACCGTTCTTCTCCCTATTCTTTTTCTTTCGTTTTCTTTCACGCTTGTCCGTTACGAAGCACGAGGTTAATTTTCCTCGTACCGTCGCTCCGCCCTCGCGCCGTATAAACAAAGCACCTCGTAAACGATCGTTTCCCGATCGGAAGCGATTCGTTCCGCGCTTGAAAAAAGCTCCGCCTTTTTTCCTCGCGCGATCTTTCCTTTCACCATGCACGCGTCCATGCAAAAATCGTTTTGTACTTGAAACGCGTTCCCGCCCCGCCGATCGTGCCCCGCGCCGTCCGCGTAGCCCACCCGCAAAACGCTGTGCTCCTTTCCGTCCGCCTGCAATTCGTCGCCGTAACCAAGCCCGCCGAACAAATACTTTCGCGTTCCCAAGCTCTCGGCGTATACGCTCATGACGGGTTTTAACGCAAACGGCGTTTCTTCGCCCGCAAAATATCCGTACAAGCCCAAGCCGATCCGCACCGCGTCGAACGAAAATTCCTCGCCCAAGGTAGCGCCGTAGGTTGCGCTCAAATGCGCGATCGCATACGGAAAATACCGTTTCGTAATGGAAAGCGCCGCCAAAAACCGTTGCCGTTGCTCTTCCGCGCGCCGCTTATCGTGGGTATATAAATGCGAATACACTCCTTCCACGCGTACACGCGGGCAATTTACTATATAGGCGCATACGCGCCCAAGCCAACTCCCGTAAACGCCGTAACGGTTCATTCCCGTATTCACTTTCAAATGTACCCTTACTTCCACGCCGTACTTTTCGGCGGTAGTTTTCACCAGCCTTGCCGACGGCATATCCGCCACGGTAAGCACGAATCCGTAAACCGCCGCAAACAGCACCGTTTCCTCGCTGGTAGGCGGCGTGAAGATCAAAACGGGCTTGCCGCCTGCCGCCGCCGCAATCTCGATCGCTTCTTCGATCAACGCCACGGCGAAAAAGTCCGCGACGGGATAGAGCGCGCTCGCCGTTTCCGTCGCGCCGTGCCCGTAGGCGTTCGCCTTAACCACGGCGCAAAGAGCGGTTTTCATCGACCGTTTAAATGCAAGCGCGTTTTCGCGCAGGTTTTTTAAGTTGATCTTTGCGATAATTTTTTGCACGCTTTATCGTATGCGAGAAAGCGCAAAAAAGTGTCAATCGGTATATAACATTCTGTGGCAATGATCGCATTCGATCGTCGCGCCGCCCGATAGCTTGTTGATCGCGGCAAGGGGCGGTTGCATTGAACAGAACGGGCACCTCGCCGAAGTCAGCTTGCCAAACACGGGGAAGATCTTTTCCTTTCGCTTGGTTTTATACCTTGCCAAAACGTCCGCTTCGATCGATTCCGCCGCTTTTGCAAGCTCCGCTTCGATCGCAAGGCGTTCATCCTCGCGGGAAGCTTTTTTCGTCTTGTAGCGTTCGGAAGCCTCGGCATATTTCTTTTGCGCCGCGATCACTTGCTGTTTGAGCTTTTGGTATTCCTCGCTCGTCGCCTTGATCGTCGCTTCCAATTCGTTCAGCTCCGCACGGATCTTCTTCATCTTTTCCATCAACGAAAGCGCTTTCTTTTTATAGAAAGAAATATCCGCGCCGCCGTTTTCCACCAACTCGTCAAGATTTTCAAAATCTTTCAGCGTTTGTTCGGTGGCGAGGTACTTTTTCGTCAGCTCCACCGCTTCCGTTTTCAGCGCCGCAGCTTTCGCGTCGAGGGAATCGAGCTTTTCGGAAGCCGATTCCAGCCACTTCTTCCACTTTACGTACTCCTTGCGTTCCTCGCAAGACGCCAATTCGCGCTCCAACGCGAACAGTTTTTGATCGATTTCCTGATAAGTTAAAATCGCCTGTAATTGTGCCATAATATCTCTCCTTACCGTCAAAGCAGTTGATCGTCGCGGTACAATAAGCACGTTGCGCCAATGCTTTCACGCATTTTTTCGTAATATTTTTCAAAGCCGTATTCTTCCGACGCATAATGCGAAAGCTGCACGGCAACCGCGCCCGTTTGCAAACAAAGCGCAAGCAAATGATGTTTCCAATCGGAAGAAACGATCGCGTCCGCGCCGTTTTTTACGGCAAACGCAATGCTTTCCTCGTCTACGCCCGCGCCGCAAAAGCTCGCCGCGCGGCTAATTTTTTTATTCTTATCTCCCGTCAGCTTCACGCTCGTACGGAACTCTCCGTCGATCGCCGCCGCAAGCTCGCCCGCGGAAATTTCCGCAACGGGATATACGCTTCCGTAGCCGCCGCGCGATAATTCGTGCATTCTTCGCACGGACTCGTTTATCGCCGTTTTGCCCGTCCTTTTTTCGATCCCTTTTACGATCCCCTCGCGCAAGCAATCGTCTATGCCGCCCTCTACCGTATCCAAGTTGAGGTGCATGGAAATGACGGAAATGCCGTTTTTAACGCAGTCGAGCAATTTTTCACCCAACGGTTCGCAAACGGAAAGGCGATCGATCTTCCCGTAAATCGCGGGGTGATGCGTAACGATCAGCGTTGCTCCCTCGCGTTTTGCAAGCGCGATCGCACCGAGCGAAAGATCGAGGGAAAAGACGATCTTTTCCACCTCGCTGCCCGTATCGAGCAAAACGCCGCTATTATCGTATGCGCCGTATTTTTGCACGTATTCGTCGGAAAGCGCCTTGGGCGCGGCTTCGTCCAAGACCTTATAAATCTCGCTCACCGTCATAGGGAAAGCACTCCTTCCAGCCGCTCTTTTCTCTTTAAAAGCTCCTCGCGGCTGCTCTGCTGTAAATTTTCCGTCAAAAGATATTTTTCGATATCGTTTAGCAGCTTTTTCGTTCGGTCGATAAACGCTTTGGGTTTTAAAGCGAGGTTTTCCCGCCCGAATTCCGTTTCCAAGGGCGTATAACTTTGCCTTTCCTCGTTTTCCCCGCGTTTTCTTCCCACGATCACGTCGTAGTATTTCCCGTCCTCAAAAGTGAAATCCCGCGTGATATAGCCGCCGTTTTCCAATAAGTATTTTCTGAGCTTCTCGCTATCGTGCATCGGTTGCAGCACGAATTTTTCGGGCATAAAGCCGTAGCGAGGATGGGAAAGAATGGAGATCATTTCGCCTCCGCCCATGCCCGCGATCAGCACTTCGCCCACCGATTTCGGAACGCCGTAAAATCCGTCGCCCAATACGCCTATCGCCCTGCCCTCGTCCACGAAACGGGCAAGGAGCGTTTGCGCCTTTTGCAAGCTCCCTTTGCTGATATCGGAAAAGATCGCCCGCCGACAAAGCCCGTTTTCCAGCATATACAGCGTGCAATAGCCGTGATCGCAACCGATATCTGCGAATGTATGCGTTTTTTCAAGCAACGAACAAAGGGTATCTATCCGTTTCCCGTAAGACATCAGTAGAGGAAATCCTTTAATTTCTTGCTTCTTGAAGGATGGCGAAGCTTTCTCAGCGCCTTGGCTTCGATCTGACGGATACGCTCTCTCGTAACGTTAAATTCCTTGCCCACTTCTTCCAACGTTCTGGGCTTGCCGTCGTCGATCCCGTAGCGAAGCCGAAGCACCTTTTCTTCTCTGGGCGTAAGCGTGTCCAACACGCCCAAAAGCTGTTCCTTGAGCATCGTGAACGCCACCGAATCGCTGGGAGTGATCGTCTTTTCGTCCTAGATAAAATCTCCCAAATGGCTGTCTTCTTACTCGCCTATCGGGGTTTCCAACGAAACGTGGTCTTTCGCTATTTTTTGAATTTCACGCACAAGTTCTACCGTT
>JAFTQB010000058.1 GCA_017462985.1 Clostridia bacterium | reverse complement strand
TTCGGTAACCTTGCTTATGGTGCAGTTATGAAGAATGTTACGTTGAACGTGAACAAATCAAATTCAAACGTAATAGCTTATGCGGTGCGTGCGGCGAAGATTACGGACGTTAAGATCAATATAGCAAGCATTAACTCTGCAACTTGGTATGAACTTGCTTCGGAAATCAATAATTCGACAGTAACAAACTTGACAGTTGTTTATGCGGACAGCGTTATTTTCGATACGGTACATGCGCTTTGTAAGACGTATAGCGGTACGACGTTTACGAACGTAGCGATCACGACGAATATTCAAAACGCAGAAAAGATTACGAGCACGGGAACCCCCGACGGCGTAACTGTTACGACGACAGGCGAAGCTCCTGTCGTGCAAGTGGAAGAAACAATTGAAACGAAGCTTGCGGCAGACGCTTCCACTGGCTTGATCGTAAGTAATGCAAATATTAAGAGCGGCGATAGCGTAACCGTTACTGTAAACGGCAATACTATGAACGCAACCGCTTCGGCAGACGGTACGATTACAGTTGACGTGAGTGGCGCAAGTCTTACAGCAGGTACGACATATTCTATTGTTTTGGAAACGGCGGCGTATAAGCTGACCTGTACCGACGTGATTTTTGCGGATAAGGTTATCAGAACGGTAGCTGATCTTGCGGCGGTGAAGTATACGGGCACGAATATTACGGGATACTTTGCTGTGGCTGGCAATATTGCGGCAACGACTTGGGTAGACGGTTCAATTAATGAAGAACACCAAATTTCGGGCGGAGAGGTAGCATGGAGTCAAAACAGTGGATTCCAAGGCACGTTCGATGGTCGTGGTTATACGATTAGCGGTCTTGCAATCCTTGGAAGGGGGATTTTCGGTAGTCTTGGGAAAGCAACGATAAAGAATGTAAGCTTTACGGGTGTCCAACTTGGTTGGGACGGAGCTGGTTATGTTCTTGCGCAAAATATCTACAATACAGCAATTACGGATGTGTATATTCAAGTTACGGGCGTTTATAAAGGTCGTGGCAGTGCAACGTGGGCAGGTGTAATGTGTAATAATATGCAAGTTTACACACGGTTGACAAACGTAACGATCGATGTAACGACAGCCAACTTGGTGTGGGCGCTTGCATATAATGCGGAGCTTTCAAGTACGGCGAATGTTTATACGAACGTCACCGTTTACACGAATGATGCGACGAAGGTCATCGGCGATTCAGGAAACGCAACACAAAGCGAAACATTGCCTGACGGTATCACGGTAAATCCTGCATAAACAATCAATCGAAAAGCTGCGCTTGCCGACGGCTGTCGGCAAGCGCGGGAATAACGATCGAAAGATCGGCATACAATGGGAACAGTGCTTATAAGATGGGGGTGAAAAATTATGGAAACGAATCATTATCTTGCGAAAAACGAGTTCAAAGATGATGAAGCCGTTGCCATTAAATGGTTATCCGACGGAAAAGACGAACGGGTCCACGACCACGATTTCGTGGAGATCGTCTATATCATCGACGGGCGCGGGGCGCATTACGTCAACGGCGTGGAATACGCCGTACAGCGCGGCGACCTCGTGTATATCAACTACGGCTGTACGCACGGGTTCAAGGTGCAAGAAAAGCTGATCGCTTATAATATTATGGTAAAGGTGGATTATTTCCAAAAGGAACTTATCTCCAACAATACGAATAATATTTTCAGCTTGCTCGCGCTCACCTCGTTCGAGGACGTACAGTCCGAGCTGGATCGGGCAAGTCCGCTCGTTTCTTTCCATGGGGAAGAACAAAAAGAGATCGAGTTTATCTTCAAGAAAATTCAAGAAGAACTCGCGAATAATTATTTGGGAAAATCGGGGCAAGTGGACGCGTATATGAACATTTTGCTCACGAATATTTTCCGCAAAATGCTCGTTTCCGATAACACGGAAAACGAGATCATTCCTTCGGAGATTATCGATTATATCCAAACGCATTGCGGAGAAAAGCTCACGCTGAAAGCGTTGGCGGAACAATGTTTCTATAATCCGTCGTATTTCAGCCGACTTTTCAAAAAGGCGTATAATATGACTTTGACGGAATTTATTATGGAACAGCGCTTGAAAAAGAGCTGTGATCTTTTGCGGAATTCCGAGCTTTCGGTAGACGAGATCGCCGTTCAATGCGGTTTTGCGGATAAGACGGGCTTTTACACCCGTTTCAAACAAAAATACGGCTGTACGCCGGGTGATTACAAGAAGAGCTTTTAACTGTGCGCCCTGCCTGCAAAAAAAGCAGGTAGGGCGATCGTTATATGTTGCGCGCGCGAAGCCTCGCTCCTGTCATTGCGAAGGAGTGATAGCGACTGCGGCAATCTCGTTTTAATGATTGCATTATTATTTATGAGATTGCCGCGCTACGACAGTTTTAAAATTCTTCCGCAACGCAACGCGAAGCGTTGCAATTCACTGGGCGTAAGCGAAAATTCACGCTTGCAACGCAAGCAATTCACACGAAAGGAGTCGTTATGTTACAGTTTAATATCGAAGAAAAACTTATCACCGCCGTCAATCGCCTTTCGGCGCTTCGGTGCGCGGAAAAACAAGCTTTGGAAGTGTTCTACACCGACGAAATCGGCGATAAATGCTCGTTGCCTACGGACGGGCGGGCGTGGAAACCGTTTGCCGAGCCGTATACGCTTTTTCAGCAGGAAAAATATTATTGGTTCAAGGCGAGCTTTGAAGTCAAAGCGCTTGAAAAGCACCGCCGCGCGTATTTGTGCGTGGAAACCTTTATCGACGGCGTGGCGTGTACCATTCGTCCGCAAGGGCTTTTGTATTTGAACGGGGAAGTGGTGCAAGGGGTGGATATCAACCATACCGACGTGCTGTTGAAAGAGGGCAAGTACGAAATGTTTTTGCTCTTTTATACGCATACCTTTATTCGCTCCCTGCCCGTGCATTTTTCCTTGAAAATTTGCGACGAAAGGGTGGAGCGGCTGTATTTCGATCTCGCCGCGCCGCTTGACGCGCTCCGTATTCTCGATCAAAAATCCAACGAGTATATTTTGTCGGCAACCGTTTTAGAGCGCGCGATCAATTTGATCGATTTCCGTATGGATCATTCCGAAGCGTTTTTCAATTCTTTGGAAGCCGCTCGGGAATATTTGTACGGGCAATATTATCATAAGCTTTGCGGAAGCGATCAAACGGTGAACTGCGTGGGGCACACGCATATCGACGTGGCGTGGATGTGGACGCTCGATCAGACGAAAGAAAAGATTGAACGCAGCTTTTCCACCGTCCTTAAATTGATGGACGAATACCCCGAATATAAATTTATGTCGTCCCAGCCCCAACTTTACGCCTATTTAAAGGAACGGAATCCTCAACTTTACGAACGCGTAAAGGAAAAGGTGAAAGAGGGAAGATGGGAAGTGGAAGGTTCGATGTGGCTGGAAGCGGATTGCAATTTGACGAGCGGCGAAAGCCTCGTGCGCCAGATCGTGCACGGAAAACGGTTTTTCCTCGAAGAATTCGGCAAGGATTGCAGGATCGTTTGGGAACCCGACGTGTTTGGGTATTGCGCGGCGCTTCCGCAAATTATGCAAAAGAGCGGGATTGATAAATTCGTAACGGCAAAAATCGGCTTGAACGATACCAACCGTATGCCCTACGATACCTTCCTTTGGCAGGGGATCGACGGGAGCAAGGTGCTTGCGTTCCTCATTTCCACTTGCAACGCAAATCCCCGCGCGGGCGTGTACGACGGCAACGAAACGACGTACGTAGGGCGGTTGAACGCCGCACAGCTTCTCGGCACTTGGCAACGCTATCAGCCCAAGGAATATAACGATACCACGATGATGACTTACGGCTGGGGGGACGGCGGCGGCGGGCCTACGCGCGAAATGCTGGAAATGCAACGCCGTTTTGCCTACGGGCTTCCGGGGATTCCCAAATCCAAGATTGCTACGGTGGAAGAAACGCTTCAAAAAGTGGAAGAAAACTTCTTTGAAAGCGCGAAAGAGCTGAAACGGCTTCCCAAATGGAACGGCGAGATCTATTTTGAATACCACCGCGGCACGTATACTTCCGTGCCCAAGAATAAAATGAACAACCGAAAAGGCGAATTTGCGTTGCAAAACGGTGAATTTGCCTGCGTTTTGGGCGGCACGCTTTGCGGCGTGGCATACCCGCGCGAACAATTCGACCGCGATTGGAAGCTGCTTTTATTAAATCAGTTCCACGATATTTTGCCCGGTTCGTCCATTAAAGAAGTGTACGACGATAGCGATAGGCAATATAAGCAACTGTTTGAAAGTCAACGCGCCTTGACGGAAGGCGCGCTCGATAAGATTGCGAAAAATATTTCCACGGACGGCGGCGTGTTCGTATTCAATCCCAATTCCTTCGAAGCGACGGGAACGATCGAATTCGAGGGCGAAACGCGCGTGGTGAGCGGGATTCCTCCGCTTGGCTATAAAGTGGTAAAACTGCAAAAAACGGCGGGGCAGGTACGCGTTGACGGGAAAACGATCGAAAACGAACGCTTTAAGTTGCGCTTTGACGAAACGGGCGCGATCGTATCGCTGTTTGATAAAAAATTCGATCGCGAAACGGTGAAAACGGGCGAAAAAATGAACGAAATGATTGCGTTCGAGGATATGCCTTATCAGTACGATAATTGGGAAATTGCGCCCTATTATCGATCGAAGAGTTGGGTTTTAGACGGCGAAGCGAGCTTTGAAGAAATCCGCGACGGCGACCGCGCGGGTTATCTCATCACCAAGAAATATTTCCGTTCCACAATTCGTCAAAAGGTGCTTTTATATGCGAGCGGCTTGGAGCGTATCGATTTTATCACCGAGATCGATTGGCAAGAAAAACGGCAGCTTTTAAAGGCGCGGTTCCCCTTTGAAATGCTTGTAGATAAAGCCACCTACGATATTCAATTCGGCAATTTGGAACGCAGTACCTCGTCGAATACGGGTTGGGAAGCTGCGAAATTCGAATGCGTGGGACAAAAATGGGTGGATTTTTCCGAAAACAATTACGGCGTGGCGATGCTCAACGACGGCAAATACGGGTTCGGCGCGGAGGATAGCACGCTGACGATCACTCTTTTGAAATCGGGTAGCTTCCCCTACGAGGGCGCGGCAGACGAGATCCCTGCGTTCACCTATTCGCTCTATCCCCACGGCGGCGGTTGGCGCGAGGGCGGCGTTGCCGAGGCGGCGTATATTCTCAATCGCGGCTTTACGGCGAAAACGCTGGAAGCGCAAACGGGAACGCTGAAAGGCGAATATTCTTTCGTTTCCTGCGATCAAAAGGGCGTATTTATCGAAACGGTGAAAGCGGCGGATCAAGGCGAGGGAACGGTGCTCAGAGCTTACGAGGCGTTCAAGGAAACCAAGCGCGTAACGCTTACGTTCGGCGGCGAAGTGAAAAAGGCGTACCTTTGCGATATGCTTGAAAACGAGCAGGAAGAATTGCCCGTGCAAGACGGCAGAGTGAGCTTTACGATCAAACCGTTCGAGATCGTTACGTTAAAAATCAAGTAAGAGGGTGTTGGAATGGATTTAATTTTAACTGCGGACGGCGCTTTGGGCGTATATCTTGCCAAGGGCGAAAAAAGCTGGGTATCGCTTGCCGCCGACGACTTAATCAAAGATATTTGCCGCGTTTGCGGCGGCGCGAAGCGGGTGGAAACCGCAGAGCAAGCGGATATCGTCCTTTGCAGCGCGGAAAGCGAGGAGTTTTCCGCGCTCTTTAAAGAAGTTGCGCCGTTTTCTTGCGCGGAGGAATTTTTCTATCAAGTCAAAGACGGAAAGGCGTATATTTTCGGAGCGGACGATCTTGGCTTGATCTGGGGAATTTACACTTTTAGCGAACGGGAATTGCATATCCCGCCCGATTATCTTTTCGACGGCGTGGAATTTATCCAAAAACAAGAATGGCGCGTTGCGGAAAAACAGGTGCGCGAGCGGCCTTATACCCGTTTTCGCGGTTGGTTTATTAACGACGAGGACTTGCTTTCGGGCTATCAAAGCCAAGGCGAGCGCGAAATCGATTATTTCTTTTATAAAAAGGTCATTCATCCCGATCTGATGGATAAGATTGTCGAAACCGCGCTGAGAATGAAGATCAACTTGATCATTCCGTCCACTTTAGTGGATATTTGCAATCCCGCGGAAGAAGCGCTCGTGGAGCGCGTGGCGCGGCGGGGCTTGTACGTTTCTCAGCATCATATCGAGCCGCTTGGCGTTTCCCATTACGGAATGAGGCGTTTTTTGCGCGAACACGGCTACGACGAAAATAACATCTCGTTTATCACCAATCGCGAGGGAATGATCGCGGGCTGGAAGCATTACGCGCAAAAGTGGAGCAAATATCCGCGCGTATTTTGGCAATTAGGGCTTCGCGGCAATTCCGATATCCCCGTTTGGGTTTCGGATAAAAGCGTAGGCAATACCGACGAAGCGCGCGGCGCGCTCATTTCCGACGCAATCTTTACGCAATACGCGATCGTCAAGGAATACGCGAAAGGCGAGATATTCACGTCAATGACGGTTTGGATGGAGAGCGCGCATTTATTGGAAACGGGAAATTTACGGTTGCCGCAAGATACCGTAACCGTTTTTGCGGATATCGGGGCGAGTCAGCTTTTTGCGGACGATTTTTTCAAGGTTCCGCGCGAGGAAAATCGCGATTACGGCGTGTATTATCACGCGGGCTATTGGAACGTCGGCCCGCACCTTGCCGAAGGCGTGATTCCGCAAAAAATGGACTATTGCTATCGCTTGGCGCGGCAAACGCAAGCGGGCGCGTATTCCGTGCTCAACGTGGCGAATTTGAAAGAGTTTACCTTTTCCGCGCGCTTGAACGCCAATCTCGTTTGGCAGGGCGAAAACGCAGACTTAAAAGCGCTGATAACGGAATATTGCGAGGGCTATGCGGGCGAAAACGCGGCGGCGCTCGTTTCGGCGATACAGAGGTATTATTCCGCGTTCGGCGACGTGGGCGAGGAAGTTTACAAGGATTTTTGCGATCGGAATAATTTTAACTATCACGCGTACACGGGCTTGCCGTTCGCGAGCTATGCCTTAAACGACGGCTTTGTTTGTTGGTTCCTTCGCCGACCGTTTGAAGACAAGGTGAAATATTTCGATGCGTTTTTGGGGCAAACGCTTCGCGCGGCGAGCCAAGCGATGAAGCAGGCGAGAAAAGAATTGCAAGAAATACCTATCAATCGGGGTAAGGAACGGGCGTTTGCTTGCCGTTGGCTGTATCAGGCGTATTATTGGGAAAAGCTGATCGCCGCGGCGTTAGAGGTGTTTTACGCGGTGGAAAAGGCGTATCGCGGCGAGGGCGGACTTGCGGAGCATTACGCGCGTGCGGCGAGCCGTATTCAAGAACTTTTACGCCGTCGCGGCGAGATGTTCGTTGGCGAATGGGAAAATTGGTTTGCTTTCGACACAAAGCTGAATATTCCCGCTCTTTTGGAGTTTTTAAAGCAGCAGGAAGAACATTTTAAAGAATAAAAGGGAAAAAGCCGTTCTTTTTAGGGCGGCTTTTTGCTTGCAAAAAATAAAATGGGGCTACCAGGTACGCGTTGAATACAAAAAAACGGGGTCAGCGGTTTGTTTGTTGCGAGGGAAAGAAAAAATTTTTAAAGAAATATGTAATTTTTTTCGTTTTTATCGATTTTTATATAGCAAAACCCTTTAAAATATGGTATAATAAAGAAAAAAGTTAGGAGCTGACCGATTATGACCTATATTCAAGACAATTTTCTTTTGAAAAACAAGACGGCGGAAAAACTGTATTTTTCGTACGCGAAAAATATGCCGATCTTCGATTACCATTGCCATTTGCCCGAAAAGCAAATTTTGGAAAACAAGCCGTTTGCCGATCTGTTTGAAATTTGGCTTTCGGGCGACCATTACAAATGGCGCTTAATGAGAAATTACGGCGTAGACGAAGCGCTCATTACGGGCAAGGATACGACGAACAAAGAAAAATTCCTTGCTTATTGCAGAGTTTTGGGAACGGCGTTCGGCAATCCTTTGTATCATTGGTCGCAAGTGGAATTAAAAGAATTTTTTAATTGCGAGATCGAGATCAACGAGGAAAACGCAGAGCTGATTTGGGATTGGTGCAACGAATACATTCGCGTGAACGAGATCACCCCGCAAAAGCTCATCGAGCAATCGAACGTTAAATACCTGTTCACCACAAACGAAGTGTTCGACGATCTTTCCACCTTTGAAAAAATCGCGCAAAAAGGGTATGCGTTCAAAGTGATCCCTGCTTTCCGTGCGGACAAGATTATGAATATCGAAGCGGAAAAATATAACGATTTCGTCGCGCTTTTGGAAGCGCAAACGCAAAAGATCGACGGCATCTCCGCGTTGGAAGCGGCGTTGGAAGCGCGCTTGAACGCGTTTATCAAGGTGGGCACGACGGCGAGCGACATTGCGCTTGAACGCGTGTACGAGATTGCGGACAGAGCGGAAGCGGAAAAGGTGCTCTTAAAGCGCAGAAGCGGCGAGGCGGTATCGGCGAAAGAAGCGGAAATTTTCAAGGGATATTTGACCTATTTCCTGTTTAAGTTGTACGCAAAATACTCGATCGCCACGGAATTGCACGTAGGCGCGATGAGAAACAACAATACGAAAATGCTCGGCATTTTGGGCTTGGATACGGGCTTTGACAGCATTTCGGAAGAAAACAGCATCAAGAATATGTCGCGCCTGTTCGATAAATTGGACGCGGAAAATAGCTTGCCGAAAACGATCGTGTTCAATTTGAATCCGAAGATGAACGCCGAGATCATGACTTTGATCGGCTGCTTCCAAGATGGCAGCGCTAAGGGAAAATTGCAATACGGCCCCGCTTGGTGGTTCTTGGATAATAAAGTGGGTATGGAAAAGCATTTAGAGGACTTGACGGCAACGGGTCATATCGGCGCGTTCGTCGGTATGCTTACGGATAGCCGTTCCTTCCTTTCCTATCCTCGCCATCATTATTTCCGCAGAATTTTGTGCAACTATTTTGGGGAAATGATGGAAAACGGCGAAATGACGAAAGATCTTGCGTTCGTGGGCAAGGTGGTAGAGGATATTTGTTTCAATAATTCTGCAAAATACTTGGGAATGGAAAAATAAGAGAATGTAAATTGCCGCCTTTCGGCGGCGTTGCGGCTGTGATCGATACGAGATTGCCGCGGCGGCTATGCCGCCTCGCAATGACAATAAGGGCATATGCGGAAGCCGCTGAAAAGCGTAACGAAACACGCCCGCTTGGGGGTGCAGGTTCTGCGTTGTCATTCTGAGGAGCAAAGCGACGAAGAATCTGTTCCCGCATAAAAAAATCTATCAAAAAAATCCCCTTGCGGCGAGCAAGGGGATTTTTTATGATCGGTTAAAATTCGATTTTTTCTTGGATATATTTGATCGCTTCTTCCACGCTCACGCGGATCTGTTCCATCGTGTCGCGGTCGCGCACGGTAACGGTGTTATCTTCCAAGGTTTGGAAGTCAACGGTTACGCAATAGGGCGTGCCGATCTCGTCTTGACGGCGATAGCGCTTGCCGATCGAGCCGGTAACGTCGTAGGTGGCGGGGAATTTTTTCAGCATTTGCGCGTAAATTTCGTCCGCCTTTTCGCTCAAACCCTTTTGCAAAGGAAGCACCGCGCATTTGTAAGGCGCAAGGGCAGGGTGTAAACGAAGCACCGTTCTGATATCGTTCTTTTCCGCGTCTACCACTTCTTCGTCGTAAGCGTCGGTGAGGAACGCAAGCACCACGCGGTCAGCCCCCAGCGACGGTTCGATGACGTAGGGAACGTAACGTTCGCCCGATACGGGATCGGTATAATCGATGGATTTGCCGCATTCTTTCGCGTGTTGGGTCAAGTCGTAGTCCGTTCTGTCGGCAATGCCCCAAAGCTCGCCCCAACCGAACGCAAAGTTGTATTCAAAGTCGGTGGTCGCTTTCGAATAGAAGCAAAGCTCTTCGGGGGAATGATCGCGAAGATGCAGGTTTTCCGCTTTCATTCCAAGCGACAGCAGCCAATCGCGACAAAAATCTTTCCAGTAGGCAAACCATTCGAGGTCGGTGCCTGGTTTGCAGAAAAATTCAAGCTCCATTTGTTCGAATTCGCGGGTACGGAAGGTGAAGTTGCCGGGGGTGATCTCGTTGCGGAAGGATTTCCCAATCTGCCCGATCCCAAACGGCACGCGAAGCCGCGAAGAACGCTGTACGTTTTGGAAGTTCACGAAAATACCTTGCGCCGTTTCGGGACGAAGATATACGGTATTCGCGCTATCTTCTGTAACGCCTTGGAAAGTCTTGAACATCAGGTTAAATTTACGAATGGAAGTGAAATCGGAATTGCCGCAAACGGGGCAAACGATCTTGTGTTCGTTGATAAACGCTTCCAATGCGTCGTTATCCATGCTTTCCACTTTCACGTCCAAGCCCTTTTTCGCAACGTACGCTTCCACGAGGTTGTCCGCGCGGTGGCGGGCTTTACAGCTCTTACAGTCCATCAAAGGATCGGAAAAGCCGCCCAAATGCCCCGACGCTTGCCAGGTGCGCGTGTTCATTAAAATCGCGCAGTCCACGCCCGTGTTATGCGGATTTTCTTGAATAAATTTTTTCCACCAAGCCTTTTTTACGTTGTTTTTCAGTTCCACGCCCAAAGGACCGTAATCCCAAGTGTTCGCAAGCCCGCCGTAAATTTCGCTGCCGGGGAAAATAAAGCCTCTGTTTTTGCAAAGGGAAACGAGTTTATCCATCGTTACCGCTCTTTTTTCTGCCATAATAAGCTCCTTATAAAAAATTCTTATCCTCGTTATTATACTATTTTTTTTGCCGTTCGTCAAATAGTTGAACGGGCGAATTGTTTATATTTTCAGTTTCTTGAACAGGAAAGGCACGAAAAGCGCGCCCGTGAGCACCGTCAAGAAGTATTTTACCAGTTTCCAGCCGTACTCTTCCAAAAATGCAAAGGGCAAAAAGGAAAACAGCCCGAATACAAGCCCCACGCAAACGATCCCTACGAGCGCGCGGAAAATGCGGTTTTTCACGCCCGTCGCATTTTCGAATTGGACGAATTTGTTTTCGATGGGAAGCGCGATCGCCGTCGCCGCGATCATACCCGTAAATTCAAACATGGCTTTGGTGGGCTGAATGATCGTCAAAACGATACTGATCGCCGTAAATATGATCAAAATAAGGTATTTTTTATCCTCGCATTTGCGATAGATAAAATCCCAAAATACTGCGAATACGATCCCCAGCGCCGCGCCGCAAAGCGTATCGGTGAGGTAGTGTACGCCAAGATACATTCTCGACCACATCACCGCCAAAGTGAGCAACGGGCAAACGATCCAAAGCCATTTCTTGCGGTATAAAAGGGAAGTGGAAAAGAACATTCCCGCGCTCATTTGCGAATGTCCGCTGGGGAACGATTGCGTTGCGTCTAGCTCCATCGTGGAAATGAGCGGATTATCGATCTCTACGCGGGAAACCGCGCCGTCGGCGTACGGCCGCGCGCGATGCACGACGGGCTTTAAAAAGCTGTTCAAGACCATCGAGGAAAAGGAAACCACGACGAGCCGTTCGCCCCATTTGCGATCCACGAGCCAATAGATGAGGCAAATGAGTACGACGAGGAACAGCGATTCCCCAAAAAGCGAGAAAAACGCTGCGAAAAAAGTGCCGAAATCGGTACGAATACCTTCCAAAAATTGTAAAATTGCATTATCCATAGACAAAGTATACCATAAATCACCAAAAAAAGCATAAAATTTTATGAAAAAAATAAAAAAAGTTTGCCCTTTCTTATTCCCATTTTCGAAAATATATGGTATAATGGTGAAGTAACGATACAAACCATAGGTTTGTAGGCGCAAGAACAGGATTTTTACGGGAGAAGAACTTATGCTTTCGGATATTGAAATAGCGGAAAGCGCCAAGCTTCGGGATATACGCGAGATCGCGGCAAAGCTCGGCTTGACGGAAAACGATTTGGAAACGTACGGCAAATACAAGGCGAAGATCAATTTGCCCAAGGGCGCAAAAAGAAAGGCGAAGCTCGTCTTGGTAACGGCGATCAACCCCACCGCTTCGGGCGAGGGGAAAACCACCGTTTCCATCGGCCTTGCCGACGGGCTTTCCCGCCTTGGCAAAACGGCTTGCTTGGCATTGAGAGAACCCTCCCTCGGTCCCGTGTTCGGCATTAAAGGCGGCGCGGCGGGCGGCGGCTACGCACAAGTGGTGCCCATGGCGGAGATCAACCTGCATTTCACGGGCGATCTGCACGCTATCACGGCGGCGAACAACCTTTTGTGCGCGCTGATGGATAACCACATTTTCCGCGGCAACGTTTTGAAGATCGATACGGAAAATATTTATTTCCACCGCTGTATGGATATGAACGAACGGCAGTTGATCAATATCACGGTCGGCGGCAAGGGCAGAGGTGTGGAACGCGAGGATCATTTTGATATTACCGCGGCGAGCGAGATCATGGCGGTGCTGTGCCTCGCAACGGATATCGACGATCTGAAACGCCGTCTTGGCAATATCATCGTCGGCTTGAATACGGACGGCGATTACGTGCGGGCAAAGGAGATCCCCGGCGCGGTCGGCTCGATGGCGGTGCTTTTGAAAGACGCAATGAAGCCCAACCTCGTGCAAACCTTGGAGGGCACGCCCGCGATCATTCACGGCGGTCCGTTTGCGAATATCGCGCACGGCTGTAACAGCGTGCAAGCGACGTACGCGGCGATGAGCCTTGCCGATTACGCGGTTACGGAAGCGGGCTTCGGGGCAGACCTCGGGGCAGAAAAATTCCTCGATACCAAATGCCGCGCGGCGGGCATCGAACCTAATTGCGTGGTGATCGTCGCTACGGTGAAAGCGCTGAAATTGCACGGCGGCGCGGCGAAAGAAACGCTTTCGGAAGAGAATTTGGACGCGCTTCAAAAGGGTATGCCGAATTTGTTGAAGCATATTGAAAATATCAAGACGGTATACAAAAAGCCCGTCGTGGTGGCGATGAACCGTTTTGCCAGCGATACGCAAGCGGAAACCGATTACGTGATCGAAACGGTGAAAAACGCAGGTTCTACGGCGGTGTTCACCGACGTATTCTTAAAAGGCGGCGAGGGCGGCAAGGAATTGGCGCAAGCCGTGGCTGACGCGTGTGAAACGCCGTCGAAAATGGAATATGCGTACGATTTGAACGATTGCGTGGAAAAGAAGATCAACGATATCGTTTGTAAAATTTACGGCGGCGACGGCGCGGAATTTTCGGAAGAAGCGGCGGCGAAGATCAAGATCATCGAAGAAAAGGGCTGTGGGAATTTGCCTATTATTATTGCAAAAACGCAATACTCTCTTTCGGATAACGCGGAGCTTTTGGGCCGCCCCACGGGCTTTAAGATTTTTGTGAAAGATATCTTATTAAAGGGCGGCGCGGGCTTTATCGTAGCGATTGCGGGCAAGATCATGCTGATGCCGGGGCTGGGCGCACACCCTGCCGCGGAAAAGATCGATCTTACCTCCGACGGGCAAATTTTAGGATTGTCGTAAAAAAGTGAATTGCAATATGAAAATTATCGAAGAAACGAATTTTATCGAAAAAATCATCAACGAGGATATTCAAGAGGGCAGGATCGAAGCCGTGCAAACGCGCTTCCCGCCCGAACCGAACGGATATTTGCATATCGGGCATATCAAGAGTATGCTCGTCAATTTCGGCACGGCGCAAAAATACGAGGGGAAATGCAACCTCTTTTTCGACGATACTAACCCGTCCAAGGAAAAGACGGAATTCGTCGACGCCATTCGTAAGGATATCGAATGGGTGGGCTACGAATGGGCGAAGGAAGTATACGCTTCCGACTTTTTCGAAACCATTTATAACTATGCCGAACAGCTGATCAAGGACGGCAAGGCGTTCGTTTGCGAGCTTTCGGGCGACGAGATCAGCGCGACGCGCGGCACGCTCACCGAAGCGGGCAAGGAAAGCCCGTTCAGAAACCGCAGCGCGGAAGAAAATTTAACGCTGTTTCGGGAAATGCGCGCGGGGAAATATCCCGACGGTAGCAAATGCTTGCGCGCGAAGATCGATATGGCTTCCCCGAATATGAACCTGCGCGATCCCGTGATCTACCGTATTTTGCGCGCTACGCATCACCGCACGGGCGATACTTGGTGTATCTATCCCATGTACGATTTCGCGCACCCGATCTGCGACTATTTGCAGGGCGTAACGCACTCCCTTTGCACGCTTGAATTTGAAGATCACCGCCCTCTTTACGATTGGGTAGGGATCAATCTCGGCTTTGCTCCCAAGCCCCGTCAGATTGAATTTGCGCGGCTTGCGATCACGAACACGGTAATGTCGAAGCGGTATTTGAAAAAGCTGGTGGAAGAGGGCCACGTGCACGGTTGGGACGATCCCCGTATGCCGACGGTGGCGGGGCTGAGAAACCGCGGCGTGCCCCCGCAGGCGCTGCTGGATTTTTGTACGAAGATCGGGATCGTAAAGGCAAACTCGGAATGTCAGCTTTCCTATTTGGAAGCGTGTATCCGCGATAACCTCAACGAAAACGCCGAACGCGCGATGGCGGTGCTCGATCCTTTGAAGGTAACGATCACCAATTACGAGGGCGAGGAAGCGTTGGAAACGGCGTTGCACCCCTTAAAGCCCGAACTCGGCACAAGAAAGGTGATGTTTTCTTCCGTCGTTTATATCGACAGAGCGGACTTTTCCTTGAATCCCCCGCCCAAGTATCAACGTTTGAAAGCGGACGGCTACGTAAGATTGAAAAACGCGTATATCATTCATTGCGACGAAGTCGTTTTGGACGAAAACGGCGAGGTGCAGGAGCTGAAATGCTCGTATATCCCGCAAAGCCGTTCGTCCAACGATACGAGCGGTATCAAGGTGAAAGGCACGATTCAATGGGTAGACGGCAAGACGGGCGTGGACGTAGAAGTTCGCCGTTACGGCGTGCTTTTGAAGGACGCGGAATACGCGGGGCAGGACTTTGGCGAGAGAATGAACCTCGACAGCGAGCATATTTTCTACGGCAAAGCAGAGCCGTATCTTGCGGAAAGCGAGGACGGGAAACAATTCCAGCTTATGCGCGTAGGATATTATAAAAAATGCGTGGACGAAAAGGGCGGCTTGGTGCTGTCGGAGATCGTTTCGCTCAAAGATAATTTCAACAAATAAAAGGAGAACGGTATGGCTAACGTAGCTTGTTTGCTCACAACCGAAAACGGAATGGATTGGTTGCGGTACGCAGTGCTCGGCGTATGCGGCGCGATTGTTTTGATCGCGTTCATTTGCGGTATCGTAAAAGGATATTCCAATTTCAGCCGCAGACCCACCTCTTGGGCGTTCGGTTGCGCGGTGTTCGTGTTATTGGAAGCGCTGTGGCACGAAGAGAATTTCCTGTTAAACTTATTCCAATTGCAGTTAGATCCCGTAATTTATAGCTTTGCTTCCACAATCATTTGGTTGGTGGCGGCGCTCTTGGCGCGGTGGTTAGTGTTCGGCTTGATGAGCTTGCTGATCAAATGGAGCAAGGAATCGAAGAAGAAAAAAGCGGCGAAGATCGCTAAGAAAATCGAAGAAGAAGGCGAAGAAATTCTGCCCGACGAAAACAAAGAATACAAGGGCTTGCCCGCGGACGGGGTATGCAAACCCGGCGCGATCAACCGCTTGTTCGGCGGCGTGTTTGCGGCGTTGAATACCGCGGCGGTACTTACGCTGATCCTGTCTTTGGCAATGCTCGTGATCGACCTCACCCCGTTGCGCCCGACGCTTGGTTGGCTGTACGCAGGGGAGCTTGGTTGGCTGTGGCAGTACGTGCCTAAGTATACGCTCGATTTCGTTGTGATTGCGTTTATTGCATTGATTATCGTCAAAGGTTATAAGGTAGGCGCGCTGTACGGCGTGAGAAAGATCGGTATTTTCCTTGCCTATATTGCGGCGCTCGTCGGCTCGTTCTGGTTGCCGTTCTCGTCGTTTGCGGCAGAAGGCGGGTTCTTGGCGTTCCTCGGTACGATCGCGCAAAAGGGAGCGGCGTTATTGCCCGAAATGATCCCGCTCAATATCGGCATGGCGATCTTCCAAGTGGTGGAAGGCATTGTGTTGGCAATCGTGCTTTGTCTGCTCGTGAAGCTGCTTGGCTGGTTGCTCGGCAAGCTGTTGGATTTTGTCGACAACGTTCCCGTGCTGTACGTCATCGACGGCGCGATCGGCGCGGTGGTATATACGGCGCTTGCGTTCGCGATCGTGGCTGTGATCATCACGGTGCTTTATATTCTCGAACATTACGGCGTATTCGCGGCGAGCAGTGCGTTCACTTCCGATTCCCCGATCATGGGCGGCGCGTTCGCGCTTTGCGATAAGCTCCTGCGCCCGTTCTTGGAAGAATTGGCTTTCATCTTAATGTAAATTTTTCGCCGCGAGATTCTTCGCAAGGTTAAGAACGTCGGCGCGGCGAGCCACTCAAAAACGGTAAAAAAAGGAAAAACCCGAAATATATTTCGGGTTTTTCTATATTCTATAACGCCGTTTTTTGAATGAAAAAGCTGAAAAGAAGGATAATGCATTACGAAATTGATAAAATTTTATCGATTTGCATAAAAGAAAACGTGTACGTTATATAATGTAGACATAAGATATAGGGGGATATACTGCCTGTCAATGCGAGGAGGCACAGCCGCCGCGGCAATCTCGTATGAAAATTTCCGCACTTCTTCAATTTTCACTATTACCTATCACTTAAAACGCCTCTCGTTGAAATCCAACGAGAGGCGTAAGTTTTCCTTTGACGATTAAAGTTCTGCGAAGTACTTGATCGTTCTAACCATTTGGCTGGTGTAGGAATTTTCGTTGTCGTACCAAGAAACGACTTTCACAAGCGTCGTGCCGTCGCCCATAGGCATGCACTTCGTTTGCGTAGCGTCGAACAGCGAACCGTATCTGATACCGATGATATCGGACGAAACGATTTCTTCTTCCGTGTATCCGAAGGAAGCGGAAGCCGCAGCTTTCATCGCCGCGTTTACGTCAGCCGCCGTAACTTCGCCGTTTACGATCGCAACGAGTTGCGTAAGCGAACCGGTGGGAACGGGAACGCGTTGCGCGCAGCCGTCAAGTACGCCGTTGAGTTCGGGAATAACGAGGCCGATCGCCTTTGCCGCACCCGTGGAGTTGGGAACGATGTTCACAGCAGCAGCTCTTGCTCTGCGAAGGTCGCCTTTTCTATGAGGTCCGTCAAGAACCATTTGGTCGCCCGTGTAAGCGTGGATCGTGGTCATATAACCTTTCTTGATCGCTGCAAGCTTGTTGAGCGTGTTCGCCATGGGAGCAAGGCAGTTGGTGGTGCAGGAAGCCGCGGAAATGATGGTATCAGCAGCCGTCAAGGTTTTTTCGTTTACGCTGTAAACGATGGTGGGAAGGTCGTTGCCTGCGGGAGCGGAAATAACGACTTTCTTTGCGCCTGCGTTGATGTGCGCTTGGCTCTTCGCTTTCGAGGTGTAGAAGCCGGTGCATTCAAGCACAACGTCTACGTCCAATTCGCCCCAAGGGCAGTTGTTAGCGTCTTTTTCAGCGTAGATCTTGATCGTTTTGCCGCAAACGGTGATCGTACCCGCTTCGTCGTTCGCGGAAACCGTTTCAGCATGTTCGTATCTACCCTGTGCCGAGTCGTACTTCAAAAGGTGAGCGAGCATCGAAGGGCTGGTAAGATCGTTGATCGCAACGATTTCATAGCCTTCTGCGCCGAACATCTGTCTGAAAGCAAGACGACCGATACGGCCGAACCCATTGATTGCAACTTTTACGTTTGCCATGATAAAAAATCCTCCAATATAGTAATGAAATTATTTAATGACTGTTTTTTGCGGAAAAAAGCACCATACCGCTCTTGTCCAAATATCATTTTAACATACTTTTCATTTTTCGTCAATGATTTTGAGCGCATAGCGAAAAATTTTTTCCGTAATTCTTGTTTTCGCAGAAAACACCGACGGTATGCCGTCGGTGTTTTAAAATTAAAATGCTTTGCCTGCCGAACCCAAAACGTTGACGATCTTGTGGCGAACCATTTCTTTCATCAGCGCTCTTGCGTCGCCAAGGTATTGACGGGGGTCGAAATGCGAGGGCTGCTCGGAGAAATGCTGACGGATCGCCGCGGTGAACGCTACGCGAAGGTCGGAGTCGATATTGATTTTGCAAACTGCCATTTGCGCCGCTTTTCTAAGCTCGGATTCGGGGATACCGATCGCGTCGGGCATATGGCCGCCGAATTGGTTGACGATGGCAACCTTGTCCTGCGGAACGGAAGAAGCGCCGTGCAATACGATGGGGAAGCCGGGCAATCTCTTGCCGATCTCTTCCAAAATATCCAGGCGAAGCTTGGGATCCTGACCGGGCTTGAATTTATACGCGCCGTGGCTGGTGCCGATTGCGATTGCAAGCGAGTCGATGCCCGTTCTTTGCGTAAATTCTTCCACTTCGTCGGGGGAGGTGAATTGCGCGTCTGCCGCGTCAACGTTCACGTCGTCCTCGATGCCTGCCAATTTGCCAAGCTCTGCTTCTACCACAACGCCGTGGTCGTGCGCGTATTCCACTACGCGGCGGGTGATGGCGATGTTTTCTTCCCAAGGATGGGAGGAAGCGTCGATCATAACGGAAGTGAAGCCGCCGTCGATGGAAGCTTTACAAATTTCGAAATCCGCGCCGTGGTCAAGGTGCATTGCGATGGGAATATCGTTGGTTTCCACTGCCGCTTGTACGAGGTGCTTCAAATATACGGGATTCGCATATTTTCTTGCGCCTGCGGAAACTTGCAAAATCACGGGGGATTTTTCCTCGTTCGCAGCTTCGACGATCGCTTGGATCATTTCCATATTGTTCACGTTGAACGCGCCTACGGCATATTTTTCCGCGTACGCTCTTGCAAACATTTCTTTCGTTGTTACTAAGGGCATAATTGTTCCTCCAAAAACACATTTTTTTCGTGCGGTATTATTATATCCTAAAAATTAAAAAAAAGCAAATAAAAAGGCGGGGGCAATCGAGATTTTTTCCAATATACATAATTATATATACGCGCACGCGCGCGTGAGACGGTTGGTAAAGAGCGAAAAATCGCAGGCGACAAAAGGGAAAAAGAAAAAAAGCAAAAAAAAATTGAAAAAATTAAAAAAATTTAAAAAAGTCGACGCAAAACAGCTTGACTAAATTTTCGTTTCATAATACAATAAATAGGCAAGTTGTGAAAAGGCGGCGAAAATCCCGTTTTTCCCCGTTAGTTGAACGGTGATCTTCAAAAGCCAAGCACGAAACGCAAAAAGAAAAAACAAAGAAAAAATATACGAGATTAAGGAGTAACACGATATGAAAACCTACATGGCGAATGCCCAAACGGTGGAAAGAAAGTGGTACGTCGTAGACGCGGCAGGTCTTACGCTTGGTCGCCTTGCTACGCGCGTAGCTGCTGTTCTTCGCGGCAAACACAAACCCACCTATACGCCCAACGTCGACACCGGCGATTTCGTTATCGTTATCAACACGGATAAGGTCGTACTTACGGGTAAGAAGTTGGAAGACAAATTTTATAGATATCACACGGGCTACATCGGCGGCTTGAAAGAAATCCCCTACAAGAAATTGATGGCGGAAAAGAGCGACCTTGCCGTTTACGAAGCGATCAAAGGTATGTTGCCCAAGAACAGCCTTGGCAGAGCGATGATCAAAAAGCTCCGCGTTTACAAGGGCGAAAAACACAACCACGATGCTCAAAAACCTGAAGTTTTGAACATGGACTAAGGAGAGAATAGATTATGGCTAAAACGACTTTGAAAAAGAAACTTCAATTTTGGGGCACGGGCAGAAGAAAGAAAGCTATCGCCCGCGTTCGCTTGATCCCCGGCGGGAACGGCACGATCGTTATCAACGACCGCGCTTTTGAAGACTATTTCCCTCAGGGCACTCTTCAGTACATTGTAAAACAGCCCATCGCGTTGCTTGAAATCGACGGCAAGTACGACGTGATCGTCAACGTAATCGGCGGCGGTTACACGGGCCAAGCAGGCGCGATCCGTTTGGGTATTGCGCGTGCGCTTTTGGAAGCGGAAGAAGGTTGCCGTCCTGCGCTCAAGAAAGCGGGATTCTTAACGCGCGACCCTCGTGCAAAGGAAAGAAAGAAGTACGGCTTGAAGAAAGCTCGCCGCGCTCCTCAGTTCTCGAAGAGATAAAAAATACGAAAACGCATCTTGTATGCGTTTTCTTTTTTTTGAGGAGCACAGCGGCGAGCTTTACAAAAACATGGCTCCCGAAAAAAGACGAAGTATTTTTTGGGGAAGAGGAGGGGCATTGGCGAAAGCGCGATTTGCCCGTAGGGAAAATCGTGAAAAGCAGAAATAGCCCCGACGAGCGCTCCTCAGTTCTCGAAGAGATAAAAAATACGAAAACGCATCTTGTATGCGTTTTCTTTTTTTTGAGGAGCACAGCGGCGAAGAATGATATCCCCGCGCTGTCATTGCGAGCGCAACGAAGTGAAGCGCGGCAATCTCATAGAAAAATAATGCCGCATTAATACGAGATTGCCGCGGCAGCTATGCCGCCTCGCAATGACAAATTGAAGAAAATGTTTTTCGTTTTATTGTTGTACTATTTAGGGATTTAAACCAAAAAATAGAAAGAACTTGGAAAAGATCCAAGTTCTTTATTGTTTACGATATTTTGATTTAATTTAAAATCTAAGATTATCAATAATCTTTTATGCCTAAAAGATAATCAGCGCTTACATTAAAGATTTCCGTAAGTTTAACAATCATTTCTGCGTCTGGAAGCGTGGCGCCTCGTTCCCATTTGCTGATACACGATTGCTTGACCATACATTTTTTGGCTAAATCAATTTGGCTTATATTATGCTCTTTTCTTAATTCTTTGATTCTTTGCGATAAAATCATCATAACAAAATTATAGTCCAAAAAAGAATATTTATGGTAAAATAGTCTTGACAAGACTATTTTTAAATGATATAATGGTAGTATAACATTATAAAGGAGTAAAAAAATGAAAAAATTGTTAAAAAAACTCTTCCCTCTTTTTATTGCATCTATACTTATGATTTTTACATTAGTGTGTACGGCTTGTTCTGAACAGGATGTTGAAGTTAGTAAGTATCAATTAAAAAAGGTATACGTGGATGAGGATAATCTTAGTGGTGGAATTTTTGAGGTTGGCAATATGTGCGGGGATGTGCTTTTAACAAGCGATTTAGTTGTTTTGGAATTATCGAGCGATCATACGCTTCAAATTACTTATAAGATGGGGCAGACTACAACTACGCAAGCGGGAATTTGGATGCAGATGTTTGAGAGTATGTATTCGGTAAACACCTCCGACTTAAAGGTTACTGCATATAAAAACGGAGATACAATACTTTTTTCTAATTCTTACATTTTAGGTGTTGATGCTTATTTCATATTAGAAAAAGTTGGTAACTAACAAAATTTAATGAACGGCTCGTCGTATTTTACTTTTTGTATGGTATGACGAGCCGTTTTATTGGGTTATCACGGTCTTCTCGCACTGTCATTGCGAGCGCAACGAAGTGAAGCGTGGCAATCTCATAGAAAAATAATGCCGCATTTGTACGGGCTTGCCGCCATCGCTGTTCGCTTTTTTATTTTCTCCGCCGAGAAAGCGTTTCGTGTCGAAGCAGAAAATCTTCGCACGCGTTGCGCTTTTGGGGCGGTTCTTCTTTTTGCGTCTCGGTGGGCGCGGGTTGCGTTTCGGCGGTCGGCGGGTCGGCGGGTTGCTGCCCTTCGTTCGCAAAGAGCACGGTTTTTAAAAAATTCCAAAGTCCAAATTGCTCCATAATGAGAAAATCCTCCTTTTTTCAAAAATTTCATTCAAATTACGCAAAAAAATAAGTTGTTTTTGATTGCTTTAATTGACAATTTGATATATAATAGAATATGCGTTAGTAGTGTCGGGAAATGCACTTTGCGCCCGATTGAGAATAAAAAGGAGTCCTTACAATGAGGAATAAGAGCAAAAAGATCATCAGTTTGATTGCGGCGGCTACGCTCACGGTTTCCGCGTTCGGTTTTGCGGCGTGCAGCGAATACGATTCGCTTGGCAATCAACTTGATTACGAGTCTTCCGAGGTAAAAGCGGAGGGCAACGGCGGTTTCGTCGTAGAAAAAGGAGAGTATACCTATTTTATCAACGGACAGGCTTTGTCGGACGCGGGCAACGAGTACGGCGAAGTGGAAAAAGGATCGTTGATGCGTATTAAAACGCAAGATCTGCAAGACGGAAAATACGCTGCCGTAGAAACGGTCGTGCCCCTGTTGCTTGTAGGCGGAAGCATGAATTCGGGGATATATATCCACGGCGATTACGTATATTTCGCAACGCCGACCAAGGATAAAGACCTTTACGGCAACGCTAAGACGGGGATCGATTTCAAGCGCGCGCACCTCAACGGTACGCAAACGGATAAAGAAGCGATGTTCTACGTAGACAGTTCTTCCGTAGATTACCGCTTCGTAGAGATCAACGGTACGGTGTATTGTTTGTATGCGAACGGCAGCAACCTGTATTCGTACAACACGGCGGAGAATACGGAAACGACGCTTGTGGAAAGCGCGGCGGGCAGCTTTATGTTCAATTCCACCGTTACCGACGACGGAACGGTGTATTATACGATGAACGTGCCCAAAGCCGACCTTGAAAACACCGACAGCGCGACGAATGAAAGTTATCAACAAATTTACCGCGTGCGCGCGGACGCGAAAGTTACGGGCGTGAACGCCGACGAGGCGAGCTATACCGTCAGCAACGGCAAGACCTACGATTTCGATAAATCGTATTTGGAAAGAAAGAACGAAGAAGCCAAGGAAGCGAATTCCAAAGCGGAAGTTCCTTACGATTTCAACGATTATACCACCTATCCGTACGTGAATTTGGGCGATTTGGTGGTAGACGGCGTGGGTACGAGCGAAGCGCAAATCACCGTAACCGACAAATATAATAACCAAGCGCAATACGAAGCGGCGAAAGCGGCGGGCTATAACGAGCCTCTCGGCTATACCTACACCTTGCAAAGCTACGAAAACGGCGGCGTATATTTCACCCGCACGAGCTTGATGCCTATCGGTAACGAGGTTTCCGCGCTTTATTATCTTGCGGACGCGACGATGGCGAACAATTGGAATGTTGTGAGCGGTAACGATCATTTAGAGGTAGTTTCCCTCGATCTGACCAACGCGACGGCTTCCGCGATCTATTATTTGGACGGCGGCGTGCACACCTATTTGTATATCGACGCGAGCGGGAATTTGCAAAGAGCGGTGCAACCGACGGTCAATCAAGACGGTTCGTTTACGCAAACGCAGCCCTTGACGCTCAAATCGGGCGTTTCGGGAATGACGCTTCTTGATACGAAGGGCGACTACCTGTATTATTACGACGGCACGAATTATTTGTACCGTATCGATTATACGGGCGCTCCGAACGCTTATCACTATTATGACGGAGACGACGAATACCGTTCGGTGCAGATCTTGGAGATCATGTGGAATTCCTCGTGGTATGCGCCCGAATTCGTAGGCAACGTATTGCTTTACAATAACGCCGACTCCATCAACAGCACCACGTATAATTATATTTACGCCGTGGATCTTGCGGGAAGCGGAAAAGGCGGAATGAAAAAGGTTGCAGAGATCGAAGCGTGGAACGAACAATACAAGGAAGTTAACGCTTATATCAACGGGTTGGAAGATTCGGAGGTAAAGGCTGCGCTTCAATACTATTTCCGTACGGGCAAAACTACGCTTTATAAGGAAGTGGAAGAATTCTACGAAACCGTGGAAAAGAACGAAATCGAAGCGTTTATCGCGCGTGAAAAGAGCGAGAACCAAACGGCGAACGATTATACCGATATGTTCAAGGCTGATAACGGCGAGTATTACGATACGGAAAGCTACTTTATCAACCTTTTGGGGAAAGTGAGCGAGGAAGATCAAGACTCTATCGATAACGGTTGGGTGGCAAAGCTTCGCAAAGATCCCGACGCGACGACGGAAGAAGAGGAAGAATTCCCCGTTTGGGCGATCGTGCTTATCAGCGTGGGCGGCGGCTTACTCTTGATCGCGGCGGCGGTTGTGATCTTCATCGTCGTGAGAAAGGCGAGAAAGAAAGCGCTTGAAGACGAGCTTCGCGGCACGAGAAAGACGAGAAGAAAGATCGACACGACGGACGATAAGACGATCGACGTTTACGCAGACGACGAAGCAACGCAGGAAACGGCGGAAAACGCGACGGAAGAAGCGCAGGAAGCCGTAGAGGCGCAAGCGGAAGAAACGGCTGAAAACGGGGCGGAAAACGCCGCGGAAACGGTTGAAACGGAAGCGGGCGGCGCTACGGATGAAACCCCTGCTGATCAACAAGAATAACGGCAAAAAAGACTGCTTTTGAAAAAAGAGCAGTCTTTTTACGTGTTTTACGAAAAAAATTTTAAAATTTGCGAAAAAATAATAAAAAAGCAGCAAAAAATAGTTTACAAAATCGAGAAATATCAATATAATATAGCAAAACAAAGCATTATAATTGCTGACTAATATTGAAAACGAGGGAAAATTATGGCAAGATATATTATTTGTCCGAGATGCGAATTGAATTTCATCGACGCGGACGAACAGGAATATTGCGACGTGTGTCAGAAGGAATTGCTTGGAGAAAAAACTTTCTCTGACGATTTCGAAGACGCCGAAACGGTAGAAGAAATGGAGATTTGCCCCGTTTGCGGCGAAGCGCGAATGAGATTGGGCGAAACGATGTGCGACGAATGCAGAAAAAAGACGGCGTATGAAGACGAAGTGGAAGAGGACGACGCGGACAAAGAGGACGACGATTCTTGGCGTTCGTATTTGGACGATGACGACGCCGACGATTTGGGCATCGATTTGAGCGAAGAATTTGGCGACGAAGACGACGAAGTGGAAGAGGATGAAGAAGAAACTTCTTCCGATGAAGACGAATTCGAATACGTATCGGCGGACGATTATTACGATTACGA
>JAFTQB010000012.1 GCA_017462985.1 Clostridia bacterium | reverse complement strand
GTTCATCAAATAATCGTAAACAAGGCTCGACGCAGGCATCTTCACGCAGGGGAAAGATTTAACCATCAAAACCGTTTCGATATACAAGTTTTCTTTTACGCCTTGCAAGGAATAAATCGGCGTGTAATCTATTTCATAACGGTTGAACTGATTTCGGCTTTGGATTTTTTCTTCGTTCAAAATAGGCAACTCGTATTCCTTACAAATCTCCACGATTGACTTCTTCAAATTTTGCTTTTTACTATTCGTGGGCTCGGAAGAAATCGTAATATCAATATCTTCGGAAAAACGTTCAATCAGTTTATAACATTTGGAAAGCGACGTACCACCCTTGAAAATCAATTCGGGAACTCTTTTAGCCAGCTCGCTTAAAACAAGCGTCACGTAATAATCCTTCTCTATAATTGCAGGCGGAACTTGTTTCCATTCGCTTGCGCCTAAAACAACCTGCTCGAATAATTCATTTTCTTTATGCAATCTCATACAGCACCCCACTTTGCAACAAATTTTTCACCGCTTTTGCAGGGAAACTTTGCGCATATTCAATGATTTCATCACGTGCCAATCCTTTTTTGCGAATATGTGATACCACCTGCGCAAAACTCGTATCCTTATCCATTTTATTGATGTCTATGCTATTAAAAAACTCCATCAAGCGGAATAATTCCACATTTTTTGCCGTGATTGGCATGCGCGATTTACGTAAAACCACCTTTTGATAGCCTACCATAACCTCACGGCGGCGCATCGTTTCATTATTAGTAAAAATTTCAATCACGTTGGGGACTTGCGTTGTTACCCCCATAGAATTTAACAGCAACGTACCGCCATAAATACCATATACAGAATCACCCGACCCGATATACTTTTTTTCAATAATCTTTTGCGGATTCAACTTCGATACGCCGAGCAACGTTTTTGTGGGAATATAATAAACACCATTATCATAACGTATCAACGCACCGCTTTTAACAGCTTCCGCAATGAATTGATAAATACGCGGGCGAGAATACTCTGAAAGAAGTGCTTGTATTTCTCCCATAAAAATAGGCGTATTCGGCTTGAACGCGCTATTTAATTTTTCCATCAAAACCATAATACCCTCCTATGTTTAGTATTTGTCTTTTTATATATTATACACTTTTCAACATTGATTGTCAACAGTTTTCTATAAAAACATCTCTCATTTTTGGTAATAATTGATTTTTTGCCCACACCAAAAAGAACGGATTAAATTTTTTCCAACCCAATTACACCCCATTTTTAAACTTTTTCCTACCATTTTTTATATAGAAATTAAACTTTTTCCAACTTTTTATAGCGGTTTCGACCTAAAATTTAACATTTTTGATGGGGAATTCTGGGGAAAGTGTGAATTTGTAGCAAAATCGGGATTTTCGCAGATATCGTATTTTGAGGCATTTTTATATAGTTTTCGTGCAAAAAAGCCTCGTTTTCGCACTTTTCATCGACTTGGAAATTTTCCAAAAAATCTATGCATAAGCCTTAAAATCCCTCGATCGAGAGATCGTGCCGGTTCAAGTCCGGCCAGCGGCACCAAAAAACACACCCTTTAAGGGTGTGTTTTTTGCATATGCACTCTCTTCGAAAAAACCGATTACTTGAAAACCATTTTCAATAGCAACCAATATTCGTATGCTAAATATCCGTAACAAAACTATATCCAAAGCATTACCAGCGATCCCAAAAGCGCGGGCAAAAAATTCGCCGTTTTTATCTCCAATAAATTTATACCTATACACAACATAAACACTCCACCGATCGCCGTCAGCTCGCTTAAAAACGCCGTTGTCAAATAAGGCGAAAGCCTAGTTGCCAACAAAGCAAACAACGCCTGCAAACCGAATACGGGAATCGCCGAAAGCGTTACGCCGTATCCCAACTTCATCGCAAGAAAAAAGCGATTGTACCGTCCAATATAGACTTTGTTAACAGTATTTCGTGTTCGCCCATTCCCGCCATAATGCTACCGAAGATCACCTGCGCGTCCACGCAATTTGATATT
Source organism: Clostridia bacterium (assembly GCA_017462985.1). Taxonomy (GTDB): domain Bacteria; phylum Bacillota; class Clostridia; order Christensenellales; family Borkfalkiaceae; genus Scatosoma. The sequence continues at coordinate 60,739 of JAFTQB010000012.1, read as the reverse complement.
TCTTAAAAGTCGAAATCACGAAATCAATACGCTCAGCCGCCAATCACAGCGTATTTATCGGAAATCAATATCAAAAAATCAATAAAGTCATATAGGTCGGTCATTGCGGTGAATCTTCTTTCAATGTGCCAATAACGATTGAATGAAAAACCGTTTTCACGGCAAAGCGCCCGCCAATCAGACTCCCCTACCTCATAAAACATTTCCTTCGTGATCCCCAAATCAGTCAGAACGCCCTCTCCGTTATCATCATTGATCTCTATATAAAAGAGCTCGTACCCGTTATACGATTGATTTACGCGAACCGCACGCGCGCGCGGCGCTACGTATCTCGTTTCAAATTCCCGCTCGATAATTTCCAACGCTTCCTCGTAAGTCATATCAACTCCGTATTCGCTTAATAGCCAAGGTCTTCGTTGATCAGCAAAACCTCAAATTCGCCCGTCATCGGCTTCGCCCAAAGCACCGACAAGCCGCGGCAGATCCGATCGGGGCTTTTGCAGTCGTAGCAACGGTCCGCGTTGATCGCGCAGGGCGTTTTCATGCCGAGCCGTTTTGCATTCAACGGAGCAGCGATATTCCTAGCGCGCCACAGCGCGCTATCGTAATCTTGGGCAATTTTATTTTTTCCAACGATCAAATACACGCTTTCGTGCCCGTAAAAGATCGCGGCGACCCGATTGCAATTTCCGTCGATATTGACGATCTCGCCCGTTTCGGCAAGCCCGTTCACAGAGGAAATATAAACTTCCGCCGCATTTGCCGCAAGTCGGACTTCCTTGCTCGTCTTGCTTTCGGGAATACGGTGATGCCAACGAACGTCGTTATGCGTAATCAGCCGTTCGTACAGCCCCATTTGTTCAAGCGTTACCGAACCGCCGAAGCCGACCGTCTTGCCGTCTATCCGTCCGTCAAGATACTCCGCCGCTTCTTTGGCGGTTGCAAAGCAAGTTACCTTGAATCCGCGTTCTTCCAAATTTCTTTTTATTCTTTCAAAATCCATAGTTTTCTTTCGTCTATTACCGTACAATAAAATTGGCAGACATATATACAAGCATCTCCGTCCGTAAAAAGCTTATTTTCAATCTGCCTTGCGCGCAAGGCAGACAAGCGTCTCCACATGGGGGGAACTCCAAAAGGTCTTAAGATCGGTCAAAAACGGAGGTGGAAACTCACATTTGTCCTAAAAATACCAAAATTTTTATGACTTAATTAATTTTTCGTTAGTTAAAGGAAACATATCAAGCTCAAAAAGTTTTCACGAAACAGTTGACTTTTTCACGAAGTCGTGATATAATATTAACTGTAGAAAGGAGCGTTGACATGTCTATCAGTTATAACAAACTTTTTCACGAACTTATTGACAGAGGTATTACATCTGCCACTTTAATGAAAGGTTCTAATTTATCAGCAAACATTTTGACAAGAATGAAAAGAAACGAATATATTTCTTTGGAAAGCATTGAAAAAATCTGTGCTTATCTGTCTTGCACTCCGAACGATATTTTGGAATTTATTGAGTCGAGTACAAGTAACCATGAATTTACCGCTATTTCACTTTTCACAGGCGCGGGTGGAATGGACGTTGGTTTTGAAAGTGCTGGTGTAAAAATTGTTCTCGCAAACGAGTTAATGAAAGAAATGTCTGAAACATATTGCGCCAACCGTCCCGCCGCTGTTATGTTGAACGATGATGTTCATAATATTTTTCCTGAACTTGAAAAATATAAAGGTGTAGACTTCGTATTCGGTGGCCCCCCTTGTCAAGGTTTCTCAATCGCAGGAAAAATGAACCCCGAAGATGAGCGTAGCCAATTGATTTTTACTTTCTTGGATGTTGTCGAGGTTGTTCAACCCAAAGCGTTTGTTATGGAAAACGTAAAGGCACTTGGGGTTTTGGATAAATGGGAAGCTGTTAGAAATAAATATTTTGAGCGCACCGCCGAATTGGGTTATACTTGTTATTCGTTTGTGTTAAATGCCACCGAGTACGGAGTTTCTCAAAAACGAGAACGTGTATTTTTTGTCGGCGTAAAAAACGACAAAAATCCCTTTATGAGTAGCCGAATCGAAACTTTGATTGAGGAGCAAAAGCACAAAGCCCCTACCATTCGAGAATTACTTAAACCATTAGGCAGAGCCGGAACGAAAATCAATCCTCACACTTGCACTGCGAAAATAACTTTTGCAACACATCCCATTATGCGAAAGTCCCCGTATGCGGGTATGTATTTTAATGGTCAAGGGCGACCGATTGATATTGATGGATACGCCAACACATTACCCGCTTCTATGGGCGGAAATAAAACCCCCTTTATAGACGAAGAGTTTTTATACGGTGATGCTACTGAAGATTGGGTCGTCAAATATCATAAAGGACTGATGGATGGTTCTATCACACCAAGCTTTGAAGAAGCTCCTGAAAGGCTGCGTCGAATAACCGTAAAAGAAGCTGCTAAAATTCAAACTTTCCCTGATGATTATGTTTTCTGTGGCAGCAAAGGTATGATCTATACACAAATAGGAAATGCCGTACCTTGTAAGCTTGCTGAAGTTGTTGCTAAAGCTGTGACGGCGTATTTGAGGGAAGAGTCAAAATAGTTTTTAGATTTCTTCGTTCAAACTTTGCCACAACTTTTTAACTGTTTCCGCTGTGTTAAAGTCTGATATATAACTGTTCAGTTCTAAGTAGAACAATTCTCTTGATTCGGAGGTCATTCTTTGCAATGTTTCGGCTATCCATTCCGAGATATTCCAATAGTAGTAAATAATTTCACTATAAGAATAGCTACCCATACATAAATGCAAATTACTCTTTTTCATTTCCGTAGGGCAATCTTCTGGGCGACAAATCACAATAACTTCCGAAATAGATTTACCACTCTTTTGCTCATATATTTTCAAGCAATCATAAGAATCCCGAATGCGCGCAATGTCGAAAGGCTTTACTGTAATTTCGTAAACCTTGAGAACCACTCCTTCGGGATTCTCTTCGTTTACATCACCAGGCTTTTTGCTTGTAGTACTTGTTACGGAAGCTCGGTCGTCACCGCCTGTTATCACTACACCTGTGCGCAATCCCAAATGATAGTTTTTTAACATCAGTGCCGAAATCTTTTGAGGAGTATTTCCCGCATCGGGTGCTTTGTGTATAAGTTCATCGCACAAATAAAACAACACCTCGGGGTCAGATGAGGGATCACGCTCCACATTAAATTCTTCAAGATACACAGATTCAGCAATCAATCTACTCAGTAAGGAACTACCAATATAATCAATAAGAACTCTTTTTGATGATTCGAGGAGCTTGACTATTTTAACAACGTGATCAGCAACATCTTTTGGACGGCGTTGCGCTGCCCAGCTGTCATTTAATCCTTTGGTTGCTTTTGCTATATTAAGCGGTCCTGATTTTCGATGTGGTATGCGGTTATCTATCAAAAATTCTTTGATAGGTCCTTCAAACAAAGCACGAGGATTACACTCATATAATTCTTCTGAAGCCTTGTAAGAGGGGTTAAGTTTCATTGCAACTAAAACCACTAAAACAATTTCTCGAAATCCCCAAACCGCAGTATTAAACAGACCATCTAAATCGACCTTATATAAGGATTCGTCTATTACAAAATCCTTATCCACAGCTTTGTCATAGAAACTTTGCAAAATTTGTTTTACTTTATTATTTCTTTCTGTTAATGTCATTGTATTTTCCTTTGCTCTTCTTCGATATATTATACCATACTGCTAATCTAAATTCGAGTTTTGCTCAAAATCATTATTTGTCCCGCCTCAAAAAAGGGGTGATTTTTTGTTTTTGAACACAGTTTTTTGGTTTTCTTTTTCAGAAACGCCTAAAAAGGCTCGGTTTTGCCTATTTTTAGCCGATTTAAGTTCATTTTCTAGTGAGACAAACCAGCGTCTCCACATGCCTTGTTTGGGGAAACATGTCGTACGGTTGCACCAAGGTCGGCTCGTAATAGCCCGAAAGCGTTTCTTCTTCGTCTACCCCCTCGTATGCAGGGTTTTTGATCAGTTCGCCCTCTTTTTCGATAAGTCTGCCCGTCAAAATTCCCAGATCCCTCGCGAGCGTGGCGGGATTGCAGGAAATAATCGTCAATTTCTCAATGCCGCTTGCAAGCAACGCTTGCAGTACGCTGCGGTGAATTCCCGCACGCGGCGGATCCAAAATCAAACGCAGTTTTTCGCCTTTTTCCCGCTCCAACACCTTGCAAAGCTCTTCTTCCACGTATCCGCAAATATTCTTGATATTATCCAGCCCGTTCTTTTTCTTTAAGGAATCGGCACATTGTACCGCCTCTTTTTCCAGCTCGATCCCATAAACGCGCTTCGCCTTTTTCGCCAGCATCGCCGTCAAAAGTCCGCCGCCCGAATAGGCGTCGATCACCACCTCGTCGCCCGTTTCCACCGCCGTTTTTATCGCCGCGTTATATAATTTCCCGCGCACGTTTTCGTTGACCTGCAAAAAGGTCTGCGGCCCTGCCTCGTAACGTATTCCGTATTCTTCCGCTTCAAAAAAGCCCGCACCGTGTACGAGATGAAATTCTTCCCCAAGGATCACGTTGGTATCTTTATCGTTCACGTTGATATACAGCGAAAAAACTGGGAATATCCCCGAAATAAGTTCGATCAAATGAGATAACGAGGGCAATTCGCGCTTCACGCAAACGACGGTAACGATAAACTTTCCGCCGATCTCGCGCGCGACGATATGCCGAACGGTGCCCGTCTTTTTTTCTTCGTCGTAGCCCTTGACGGCGCATTCCGTCAGATAGCGTTTAAAAACGCCGATCAGCTTTTCCGCCCAATCGGGGTGGATCACGCAAGAGGGCGTAGGCACGATACGGTGGCTTCTTTCGGCGTAAAATCCGATCACCGTGTTCCCGTCCTTATCCACGCCCACGGGAATCTGCAATTTATTGCGATATCCGTATTGCAGGTCGCTTTTTACCGTCGGCAACACTTTCGCCGTAACGCCGCCGATCTTTTTTAAGCAATCGCGCACCAAAACCGATTTAAAAGAAAGCTGCGCGCTATAATCCATATGCTGCAATCTGCAACCGCCGCAACGCATAAACACAGGGCATTTTTCCCGCACTCGTTCCTCGGCGGGCGTGAGCACCTCTTCAACTTTTCCGTACCCGATATTACCCTTTACTTTCAGCACGCGAAAACGCACCTTTTCCCCGGGCAAACACGCAGGCACGAAAAAAGTAATCCCGTCGTGCTTGATCACTCCTTCGCCGTTCGAGCCAAGCGTTTGCGTCAACGCGGTGATACATTCGTTTTTTACGGTCATACGTATTCCCCCTTTTTATTATTTTTTATAAATCCTTTTCACAAGCTTATTTACCTGCGTGCGCAAAGAAAACATCGTAAAATCGTAAAAGAGAAAAAACGCCGTTCCCACAACGAGAACGATGGGTATGAGATACGGCGTCAGCCATTCGACAGCCGTCGTTACTTCGAAAATAAAATGCAACACCAAATACATGGCGCCGTCAAACCACAGCGCTTTTACGAAAAAAGCGGGCCATTTTTTGAGCTTCCATTTGATCTGCAATTCGTTTACCAAAGGGTGCAAGCCGAAAAACACGATAAACGGCAACAGATCGAACACGAATGCAAAGCCGCAAAAGATCAGGCTTAAAATCACCGTGCCCAAATACGCCAAAACGTATCCCCAATACGATTGTTTCGTGAGCGGCAACATTAATGCAACACAAGCCACCATGTACGCAGTGAACAGCAACACGGGGGTGATCGTACCGAGCACCAAAAATCCCGTCGCAAGCGCACAGGCAAGTGCTGAAATAGCCACTTCAAAGGCGGAAATTTTTTTCATAATCCGCTCTCCTTAGGCAGTTTTTCGGGCGCTTTTCACGCCCCTGTTATTAGCGGCAACCGCAACAGAGCGAAAAGAGAAAATCTACGCAAAGATAGGTATAACAACAGCTGCAACAATTACTGCAAAGGCTCGTTCCGCCCATTTGTTGAGGCTCTTCATCGATCGGTTGCGCCGAAGAATACGGGTTTCCGCTTTCCTCTTTTTGCCGTTGTTCGTAATCGTTTTTCGCATTCAGCTTCCCGTACGCCTCGCGGTATTTCACGTTAGACGGATCCATTTGCATAGCGATTTCGAGTTGCTTTTTGCTATCGTTCATCCAATTCTTTTTATAGAAAACGACCGCTTGCAAATAATGCCATTCGGCGGTGCGTTCGTTAAAATCGTCCAAACGCATCTGCGCTTCATTCAAGTTTCCGTCTTTTAAAAGTCGGGAAATTTCCTCAAACGCCGAAGCGCCGTCGGTATTCTTGCTCTGCTGTTTGCGTTCGGCAATCAGCTCTTTGTACGCCGATTCCAGCTGCGTGAGCTTGCGCGCCGCCTCGTTGCCCGCTTCTCCCTCTTGCCAACGCTCCTCGCGATATTTTTCGCGAAGCCGCTCGTAAGCCGCCTGTAATTCCTCGTCCGTCGCGTCGGGCGTCAGCCCGAACAGTTCATAATAGTTCATAGTATTTGGTATTATCTCCTTTCCATCACGCCGCGCGGACGGTTACTTTCTTTTTTTGCATTTTTTGCACGCGTCCTGCTCCATCACGCGTTTGGTTTCCTGCGGCAAGCCCCGGAGCAAAACGTTATCGATGAGGTCGCGATTGAATTTCATCGGAATCTTTCTCAAACGGTCGGAAATTTCGCAGAACACCGAACGGAAAATAAATCCCACTTCGTCGCCTTGCGTTTTCAAAAGTTCTTCTCTGCTCGCCGCGCCGTAAGCGCAAATAAAGGGATTGTACGCGCCTTTTTTACGATCTTTATCGTAATCGTCCAGCGCGTCGATCAAATAGATCCACTTCCCGATATGATAGCAAAGCGCATAGGTATCTTCCGAACGTTTTTCGCCCAAAAGCTCGTCGGAAAGCTTGGCGATCATTTGCGCCGTGATATCCGCCGCGCGATCCACGCTGTCCACTTTTGCCCGTTCAAGCTCTTGCTGCAACAGCATATGCTCTTTTACGATTGCTGCAATCGCGGGATATTTTTTTGCCGCACGCTTGTGCGCGCCTAAGAAAAACAACCGTTTCGCGCCGCCTCTATCCCCGTCTGCAATATCGTCCACGCATTTATAATACACCAGCTCGGTATTCAGCGCGCCAAGCTGCCGCGTAAGCTCGTCTACTTCCGCCATCTGCTTAGAGCGGATACAATGGGTGATACAATGCTGTTTTTTCACCTCTATATCCTGCCCCGCGATATTGTGGAGCAAAACGGATAAAAAGGCGATATCGTAGGAAAGCCCCAGCCGCGCTAGTTGCCCGCACGCCGCGCCGATTCCCTTACAAACGCCGCAATACATCGCTTCGTACAGCGTTTGGTCTTTTATATAAAGATAAGGCGTATCCGTACGCACGTACCCGAACATCAGCCTGCCTCCCCTTTCATTTTACCGCATTTTCACCGTTATTATTACGGATATTTTGCAATTTTATTATACCACGAGTTTATATAAAACGCAAACGGAAAAACGACACTTCACTCAAAATGACGAAATTTATCACACAATTAACAAAATACGCCCGAAAACTTCGGGCGTGATCTCTTATTTTTTAGGCGCGTCGGGGATAGGAACGATATTCCCGTCCACGAAATCGAGGACCGCCGCCGACATCTTTTTTAAATCGTTGGGATAGGTCTTTTTAAACCGCAACGGCCGATAGCGAAGATCGAGCAAGCTCTTGGGCGGCTTCATCGCCGTCAAGATATTCAACCGTTTGATGCCCTTGAAACTGTCTTTTACGTCGTTGCCGCTCAACGCATACAAAACGTCCTGCGGGAATTTATAAGGATTCGCCGTGGATAAAACCACCGTTTGCGTAAGATCCTTGCGGTCTTTTTTATCGGCATAATCGAGATACACCGAAAGCGCAACGCCCGTATGCGTGTCCATCGCGTAGCCGTATTCTTCGAAGATCTCGTACATGGCTTCCACCGTATCGTCCTCCGAAGCAAATCCGCCGTAAAATTCTTTATCGAGAACGGACTTTTCCTGCATCGTGATGCTGTATTCGCCCCTCGTCGCCAAATTTTCCATTCTTTGCGCCGTCAATTTCGCGTCCCGTCCGCTGATCTCAAAGAGCAAGCGTTCCAAGTTCGACGATACCAAAATATCCATCGACGGAGACATGGTACGGTGGAAATTGCGTTTCACGTCGTATTTTCCCGTTTCGAAGAAATCGGCAAGCACCTTGTTGCGATTGGAAGCGCAAAGCAATCTTCTCACGGGCAAGCCCATTTGTTTTGCATACCAACCCGCTAAAATATCCCCGAAGTTCCCCGTAGGAACAACGAAATCCACCGCTTCGTCTTCGTCGATCTTTCCGCCCGTCATCATATCCACGTACGCGGAAAAATAATACGCGATCTGAGGCGCCAAACGCCCGAAATTAATGGAATTTGCGCTAGAAACGCGCACGCCCCTTTCCTTTAACGCCGCGTTAAAATCCTCGTCGGCAAACAGCTTTTTCACGGCGCGTTGGCAATCGTCGAAATTGCCCTCCACCGCCGCAACAAATACGTTCTCGCCGTCTTGAATACACATTTGCAGCCGTTGCATCTTCGCAACGCCTTCGTCGGGATAGAACACCGATACTTTCGTTCCCGGAACGTCGCGGAAGCCCTCCAACGCCGCCTTCCCCGTATCGCCGCTCGTCGCGGTCAAAATCAGGATATCGTCGGTGATACCAAGCTTTTCACAGCTCCGTTTTAAAAGATAGGGCAATACGGTGAGCGCCATATCCTTAAAGGCGCAGGTTGGACCGTGGAACAATTCGAGGATATAAAGCCCGTCGTCGATCTTCACGAGCGGAACGGGATCGTTTCCTTCGAAATTCGCATACGCCTTGGTGCAGGTTTCCAATAAAAACTCTTGCCCAAGCTCTTCACCGAGGTATTTTCCCAAAATAAACGCCGCGCGTTCGGGATAGTTCATTTCTCCCATCGCGTTCAGCTCTTCTTTCGTTACTTTCGGGAATTTTTCGGGCACGAACAGCCCGCCGTCTTTGGCGAGCCCCTGCACGATCGCTTGCGCTCCCGTAACCTTTTCACCGCCCCTCGTACTGATAAAATTCATCTCTAACACCTGCCGTTTTTTCTTTTCTCACGTTTTCCCCTGCGAAAGCGACGCGCAAAAACGCTTCGCGCCGATTTTTAAAAACAATCGCCGAGACGAAATCAGCGCCTCGGCGACAAACAATCAATATTCTCGCCTCGCCGCTAAAAGACCGTTTGCGGCGTTTCTTTGCTTAGATATACTTTTCCACGAAATCAGGAAGTTCTTCCTTGGTTGCGGAAACGGAAACCGTAACGGTCAAGCCTCCCTGCGCCGCCACCTTATCGAGCATATAGAAGAAGCTTGCAAGCTCGGAAACAGGTTTGCCGGCGATACGAACAACGCCGTCGATGTATACGTATTCGTTATCGTGGTTTCCTGCGATAACGCCCTTGATGAAACCGCAAAGAGCAGCTTCGCCCGCGATATCGTATTCGGAAACGTCGATGAAACGCACTTCGCGTTCCAGATCGTACATACCGCGTTTGGAATCGGTAATGAAGATCATATGTCCTTTCGCTTGGGGAACGGTGGCGTTCGCCGCGTCAATCATCATTTTGGTTTTACCCGTTCCTTTTGCGCCATAAATCACTTTAATCATATTTGGGTCCTCCCGAATTTCTTTCTTTCCCCTAAGAAAAGAGGTAATTTCCTTAGGTTTCCTCTATTCTACCAAATTTTTTATAAAATTTCAATACTTTTTTAAAAAAATTTTTGTCAAAATACAAAGTTTTTTTTCTAAACGCCAAAAAAGCGGTTTTTTTCCTGTTTTTTGCCGTTTTCAGCCGCACGCGAAGCGTTGTATTTCACTTCCCCCCCCGTACGGAGGCAAGAAAAAAGAGCCTTATGCAAGGCTCCTTTTTACTGTTCAGTTAAATTTAAGCGATCAATCTCTTGATAAACGATACTTCTTCACGGGAAATCGTTTCGTCAACAGCCATGATGCAAAGGCAGAGCGCCAACAAAGCCGTTCTTTCTTCGCCGTTCAAAGCGTCCACTACTTTATCGGTGTATTCCATCGAAGACGTGTTGTAGTTGTTGTTCGCAAGCTGCAATACTGCGTCGTAGGAAAGTCCGCCGCCCAAAAGATCGTTGATAAATTTGTATTCCAATTGAGAAAGTTTGCCGTCTACCGCGAGCGCCGCGCCGATAATGGGCACGATGTATTTCGCAGGGTTGCCGTCGTCGGACAATCTCGCAAAGAAAGGCGCAATCTTATTGAAATTTCTGTTGGCGATTTGAAGCAAATCGTCGTAAGAAAGGTTTACGTAATCTTGCAAAAGTTCGTTTAAAGTTGCCATTGGTATTATCCTCCAAAGATATTATTGTATTGATTATATCACACTTTCACCGCGCTGTCAAGACCCCGATGAAAAATTTTTGATTATTCGTCGTCTAAATGTACTTTGGGTAAGCTCCAACGGTATTTCGCCGCCAACATTCTCACCAAAATGATCAACAGCATCGCCGCAATCGAAGCGATCAAAGTGCCTTCCACGCACAGCCGTAATCCGTAATAGAGCGCCGCGCCGCCGATGGACGCGAGCGCGTAAACGTGCTTTTTGAAAATATACGGCGTGGCATCCGTGAGGATATCCCGAAAAACGCCGCCGCCAACGCCCGTCAACAGCCCTAATAAAATGGATAAAACCGCATTATCCGCAAGTCCGTTCACAAACGCGATCTCCGTGCCCATAACGGAAAACGCCGCCAAACCGAGCGCGTCGAAAAAATTGTTCACGTGCTCGATCTTTTCCCGAAGCGCGTCGAATTTACGGCGGTGAATATACGCAATAATAAACACGGCGGCAGAGGTCAGCACGGCAACGAGCAGAATATAGAGATTGGAAAAAATCGCGGGCGGCGTAACGCCGATCAAAAGATCGCGTGTGATCCCGCCGCCGACGGCGGTGATACAGCCGACGAACACGACGCCGAAAATATCCAGCTTCGCTTTGATCGCAACGAACGCGCCCGATACGGCGAACGCGATCGTACCGATGATTTCCAATATCAACAAAATAATTTCCTGTATCATTTGGTTTTTTCTGCCTTTCCCAGTCGTTTTTCGCCCTCTATTTTATCATCTTTTACTTTCACTGTCAAGGAAATCAACAGGGCACGCGCGGCGGCTTTAAGAGTGAATTGCTTGCTATGCAAGCGTGAATTTTCGCATCTGCTTCAGTGAATTGCCGCCATTGGGCGGCGTTGCGGAAAATGATACGGCATTATAAAAACGAGAGCCGCGAAAGGCTCTCGTTGATTCGTTATGCAGTTTTCTCTCTCAATAATTCGTAGTACGCGTCCAACACGAGCGTTTTTTCAATCGGCGCCGTGGAATATTCCGACCATTCCTTCGTCGGGTCTTCTTCCGTATAGCCGATATAATAAGTGCCGTTCGCCGTGTTCGCTTGGAAGCAGGTTTCACGATAACCCTTTTCCTCCGTAAACAACAAATATCTGCCTTGCAGAAACGGAGTTCCTCCTACGGCGATCGACTGTTTTGTACCGCTCAAACGATCCCAAATCACAAGCTGATTTTCGCTCCTATCCATATACGCAAACGCCGTAGAGCCGACGCGGTAAACGATATCGCCGCTTTTGATGATCTGAGAGTTGTGTACTTTATCCATAAACTCTTTCATCTCCGCATCAAGCCCGCCTGCGGTGGGCAAGGCGGCAACGCCGATAAAGCCGCTCCAACCGAATTCGGTATTCTCCTGCTCCCCGTAACTCTGAACGTCCGTATTCATGGTGAACGGCAGATCGCTGCCGAGCGCGGCGTTTGCAAAGAACGACGTTCCGTTTGCGATTCGCGTTACGATCAACCATTGCATTCGCGACGCGTTCACCGTAATATCCGCCACCCAACCGTTGATCGAAGTGAAATCAACGTCGGTATCGGCGGGAACGGCTTGCCAAGTAGCGTTTTCCCCCAAGACCTGCACGGGAATATTATTCATATCGCCGCGGTAATCGAAGCGGTAAATTTGCCCGTCCGAACCCAGCTGATAACGGTTCGCAGTCAAATAACTGGAAGGCTTACGCTGCGACCAAAGCGAAGAACGATCGTTTGACAAGCGATCGTATACTTCTTGGCTATAACCGGAAAAGATATAATTATAGCCGTCGATCTTCTTTTCACCGTACTCGTCCGCATCCGCATAGCTCCTATGCGATAAAAATACGATATTGCCGTGTTTATCGATGAGCGGTCGACCAAGCTCGTAATTTTCTTTCGCTTCCTGTGGAATTTCCAGCTTCGTCAACGCAAGCTCGCCGTTTTCGTCCACGGACGGTTTGTAAAAATCCCATGTACAGGCAACCGTGCCGCCCGTTTCCTGCACGTTCGCAACTTGAAGCACGCCGTGCTTCACCGAATAAATTTGCGGGAATTGGCTTAAAGAATAAGTCTTACCCGTCGCATTGTCGATGAGATAGCTTTGGTTAAAATCGTCGTTCCAATAATTCGCGGTATGGTATCCCGTTTCCGCTTCCGAACGCTTCACCAAAATCGTACCCTTTTTATCGCCCGATTTCACCGTCATATAGCTGATCGAAATGCTTCCCTTATCTTCTTTATCCCTATAATGCTCTTCCGTATTCATCCATACGCCCCATTGCGCGTACGCCCAAAGGGGATTCTCATGTAATTTTTGGATCCGCGTCAACACTTTCGCTTCGCCCTGCACCGCCGCGCTCACGCAAACGAAGGTGAAATCGCCCGCATTATACAGCTTATTCACGCGCGCGTCAAGCGATACGATCGTGGGGATATTTTGCGTTTGTTCCTCTTGCACAATCTCGTCCGAGCGTTCGTCGCAATCGTCCTTGGGGCATTTGTTGCCGCCATGATGATGCTCGGAAAACCGCTTGTTCCAATCGCGATAACCGCCCTTGCTTCCGTCGTGGAATCTAACGTCTTCTACGCCCGCGTCCGTTTGCTTAACAAGCTCGTTTTTCGCTTGGCTCATCGTTGTTTCCCCGTCCGCGCTTGCCATGATCGTGCGCAAAGAAGCCTGTGCCGTGGAAGATTGCAACGCCTCGGCGTTTTTATCTTGAATACCGATCCCTTCGGCAGACATCAAATTGGCAACTTTCCCATCGAGCAAGGAAGCGGAAACGGTATTCGCCGTAGCCTCGCCTGTTCCGTTGATCGGGTCGTTGCTTGAATTATCGCACGCCGCAATGGGTACAAGCATCGTACAAAGCAACGCAATCGCCGTAAATTTTTTGAAATTTTTCATAAAAAACTCCTTATATATATTTTCCTGATTTCAGTATATCATTCTACTTTTTGAAAGTCAAGGAAATAACAAAACTTTGTCAACCTGCTTTTTTTAAACGGTGAGGATTTCCGCCGTATAAGTTCCGTCCGAGCGCAAACGGTAGACGTTCCCGCCCATACGGGTGATATCTTCGTAAGAGGAAGGACCCGTTTTCGTTCCGTAGCAAAAATCCACGCCGCGATAACGAATGATCGTATTGTTCACGTGATCGTGCCCGTAGATCATCGCTTTCGTCGCGTTCCATTCCAACACTTTTTCAAAAAAATTAACCTCGCCGGACTGCACGCAAGGCGTTTCCCCGATTTTTCCTACGCCAATGCTCGCGTCCGCTTCATATGCCGCTACGGCGAGGTTTTGTTCGGGCAAAGGAATATGATAAAACAAGAAATTATTCAACGGACTGCCGCCGTTCAAGGTTGCTTTTTCCCCAACGACGCGTTCGTAAAACGCCACGCTTTCTTCCGTGAACCCGTCGATCCGTGAATCCATAAAAATCAAATGAAATACGTTACCGTCCGCAAACTGCAACAAATAATCGTAATTCCCGTATAAATCGGTCAAGTTTCCCGTTTGAAACAGGGAATAATCCGCTTCTTCCAATTTTGCGCTCAACGCGGCAAGAGAATACGGCGTTTCGTCGTCGTGATTGCCCAAAACGCTCGCCCAAGGCAACTCGAATTTTTTCATAAAATCAAAAAAATCACTCACGTCGGATTCTCTGCAACCTCTACTGAATAAATCGCCCGTAACGACGATTAAATCAGGCTGCGCGGCGTTGATCGCTTTTTTGATCGTCGAATAGACGAGCGGCAGATCGAAAGCGCCGTTGACGTGCAAATCGGTGAGCTGTAAAATTTTGATCTCGTTCGCGGAAGAAACGAGAAGATTTTCGCGCTTTTGGGCGGTGATAGACGAAGCCTTGGCGGGTTGCGACACCCAAAACGGCAACACGAAATAAGTGATCGTAACGAGCGATAACAATATCGCCGCAAGAAAGCTGAAAATAAAAATTTTTAAAGTTTTAGTCTTTTTCATCTCGTTTATTTCTTCCACATATTTTATTTCAGTATAACATTGCCGCAATGATAAGTCAAGCAAATCACCAAAAAACACCCTCTAGGGGTGTTTTTTGATACTTTAATAAACTTCGTTTTTCGTTATTCCATCCAAGCAAGAACAATCCGCGAACCGTTATACACTTCATTCCAATCAAACGTTTTTAACGTTTTTCCGTCTTTAGAAACAAACCGTTCCGGGTTGGCGTTTTTATCGTAATCAGCGATTTGATAATCGCCTTTTCCGCAGTCCGCCAAGCGGAAAATTTCGTTGATACGATTCCTTTGCTCTTCCGTCAAAACGTCAGGCGCGATCGAAGCGAGAGTCGTCATTCCCGTTAAAGCGCACATTTCCAAGAAATCCAAATTGGCGTCGGCAGACACCATATCCGTAAACGCCGCGCAATCGGGATCTGCATTATAAAAGGCGTTGTTGAGCGGCAAGCGCATAACGCAATTGATTCCGTTTCGCCTCGTCCATTCAAACGAACGGCCGCTCACGTCGTGTCCGATACGGTAAACGGAATGAATTCCCGCCATCAAATGCCCCACCGCATTGCAGCCGATTACGTCCTTTTCGCCCGCGCCGCGTTGAATGGCGCGATACAGATTTTTCAAAATGGTCGCCGTCGTTTTCGTTTTATCATAAAAACTACGCGTTTTTGCCGTCATTTCCGCACCGTTTTTATCGGCGCAAAGCACGGGAAACCCTGTGGCGTCGATCGTTGTAAAATCGTGCTTTAAAAGATCAAAACCCCAATCCGCCAACTTTTTTGCGTCGGCATACGCTTTTTCCAACGTAAACGGATGCGAAGGATCAAGGACGATCCCTCCGCTTTCCTCTGCTAATTTCGCCTCTTGCGGAACTTCTTCCCTCGTTAACAATGGCCGAAACCAAAGCCCTGCTTTCGCGCCCTTTTCGTGGATCGCCGCAGCAGTTTTTCGCATATCGCCGAATTTCTCGTTCGCTTCCCATTCGCCGCCGATATAATTCCCCGCGCCAGGGATACGCCGTTTTTGCCAACCGTCGTCAACGATCATATACGGCTTATGTTCACAGCCTTTCGTCAGCTTTAAAAGCTCGTCCGTTTCTTTCATCACGCTTTCAAAAGAAACATCGCCGTATGCCCAATACCAGTTGTTCACGCCGAAAATCGGCTCTTTGGGCAACACGGGCGCGTCGCACATTTTTTTTGAAAAACGCGCGGCGACGGCGTAAGGCGTTTCTCCTTCTTCGCCCAGAAGTTCCACCACCTCGCACGCAACAAGCGGCTGTTGAAGATCGGTTCCGTTCACGCCGTTACAAAGATTTAAAAACAGCGTGATCCCGCCCGTATCCACCTGAAAAAACGCAAAACAGTCCGCGCCCGTTTTTACGCCGTAACAAGCCGTTTTTCCGTTTTCGATAAGATAGCAAAACCACGGCAAAACGCGGCCTGCGCGCACGGAAGTCCATTCCAAAAAGGAAGGCTCGCCTGCGCGTTCCCATTGGTCGCCGTACACCTTTTCTACGGCGGAAAGATCGCCGCGAAACCGCAATTTTAAATATTTTATAGGACTGCCACTTGGAAACACGATCACTTTCGCTCCTTGCTTCGAATATTCGTAGCGGTAGTTTACTTCGTTCAACCCGTATTCTTCAAATCGAAAACAAGTGCGTTCCGTCGCGCCGCATACTTGATCGGGACATCTTAACAGTGAAAGCATTTTTTCGCTCCTTTTATTTGATAATCGGAATCTCCACTACGTCAAGGATCGGTCTGTTTTTATATTTACCCTTTGTAAAATCGGGAATTTCCACGGGTGCGCCGCCATTTTTGATCGATTGTTCGCTCAAACACGTTATACACATCCACGCCGCAGCGTCGTAAACGTCGATCGGCATTTCCTTGCCGTTTTTTAAACAATCGGCAAAACACAAAAACTCGAAGTAGTCCATGCCGCCGTGCCCCTGCATTAAAATATCTTGCGTAACCCCTTTCCAGATCAGCGGAAGATATTGTTCCTCGTACTTTTTCGCGCTATTTAAAAACCATTCGCTTGCCGCCGCTGATTGATAGGGTGTTTCGCTCCGTTTGCCGTCGATCACGATTCGATCCCCTTTCGTATCGTAAGTGCCGTCGTCAAGGAATACCATATTGTTCATTTGGCTATACATTCCTTTCGTACCGCGCACGGTAAATTCACGATCGTAATAACGGGGCAGAGTCGTATCCAAACAAATATTGATCAGCTCGCCGTTTTCACAAGTGATCATCGTTTGCACAATATCCGCTTGCTTAAATTCCACGTTCTTTAAATACGCAAGCTCCGGTTTATTTTGCACGTACTCGTGAAGTCCTCTCGCCTTGGAAGCAAACGCAGAAAGCGAAACCATTCTGTTCCCGCGATTGATCCCGATCATCTTTGCAATCGGGCCTAGCTCGTGCGTGGGATAGTTTTCCGCGCAGCGGTGCATATAATTACGCAAACGGTAATGGCGGGTAATATCGCCATAGGAAACCTCGTTTCGAAGATCGTGTCCGTAAATACCGTGGCAATAGACGATCTCGCCGAACAGCCCGTTCCGCACGAGCGCCGTCGCCAACAGTTCGTCTTTGTTAAAGCAACAGTTTTCAAGGAAGAAAAACGGTGTTTTCGTTTCTTCGTATACTTCTACCAACTCGAAACATTCCTCAAGCTCGTACGCGCCGCCCACTTCCATCGCAACGGCAATACGGCGCTTCATCGCGTCGATCGCAACACGGACGTGCGCTTCCCAATTCGCCACTACCAACGCTGCGTCAGGCTTCAATTCGTCTAACATTTTGATATGGTCGGTATATACCGCAGGGCGCAGCCCGCGTTCCTTTTCCAAACGATCTGCAAGCGCCTCCGCCTTATCAAGATACGGATCGCATACGCCGATCACTTCATAATCTGGAATGGGAGCAATCGCTTCCGCCGTTCCGTTTGCACGCTTCCCGCTTCCGCAAAATACTAATTTAATTTTTTTCATAATGCTATTTTTAATCCTTCAATAAATATTCTCGCGACTCTATCCAAAAGCGCTTGCTTTCCACAGGCGCATCGTCGAGTTCCCAAAATTGCGTCATCATTCTTTCCTTTACGGGCTGAAGCGCGCTTTCTTGCAAATATGCTTTCAGCGTATCGAGCGCAACCTCTTGGATAGGCGCAAAATCCGCGCTTTGGAGATAGCGCAACAAGGTATTCGCCATTCCCACCGTAGACGGCTCGTTTTCATCGAGTCTTGTCAAATTCAAACCGCATACAAGCAAGCTTCCCTCGCCTACCTTCATTTCAAAAAGATAACCAAAGTTCCGAAGCGTTCGATCGTACATCAGATCGGGCAAATTAAAGCTACCCTTGTAAGCGTCGAAACGATCGCGACAGCTTTTATCGATGCCCGAAATCAATACCTTTGGTTGTATCGGGAAATCATCGAGAATAATTTTATCGCAATCCTCCGAAAGCGCAGAATAATTAAACCCATAATACTTGCCGCCCGCAAAGCCGTATTTTCCCAAAATCTCGCATTCGCAAAGCCCGCCGTAATTAGTACCGCGATCCCAAATAACGGGCTTAAACCGATTCCACGTGGCTTTGAACGCGTACATGGGTGGCTGTTGCGCCTTATCGGCAACGTGTCTGGTCCAATCAGAACGATATATGAGGCAAACCTTTTCTCCTTTACTTAAACGGTTGAACGCCTTTTCAATATTGTCCGTAACCGTTACACCGTCTTTTTCAAAAGACAAAAATTCGCGATAGGAAAGCGCAGGCGTTTTTTCGTAAACCCAAATTCCCCATTCGTTCTGAGCGTAAATTTCTCCGTTTGCCGCCAAACGAATTTGAAAAATCAGTTCTTCCGAACGATCCACTTTGGGCATACGCACTTTCAATTTACAAATCTCGTACAGCCCTTTGCGGGAAACGTCGATATTCTTCATCTCCGCCCGCACAAGCTCCGTACCGTCCTTTTTGAGCAGTGCAAAGGAAAAATCGGCAAACGCTTGAGCATCTTCTCCAAAATTAGAAAATTGAACGGGCACGACGATCTCGTCTTCTTCAAAATACAACCGCGGGCCTAGCTTTGCCACAAGCACTCGATCCCCGTTGAAGCGTAAAAATTCTTCCGAACGGATATAATTTTCATCATCGAAACAGTCTACTACGCCGTTAGAATTTTCATACACGTCGGTATCGGCGAATTGCAAGAAATGGAAGCCTCCCAAAAGCCAACTCGTACGCATCGCCTCGTACGCCGTTTTCCAACATTCCTTTTGGAAATTTTTGCTCGCCTTATACATTTCTCCGTATCGTTCGGTATAACCTTTGGCTTCGATCATTTTCAGCTCTTCATCCACCCACCAAGGAAGCGACGAACCGCTGAGCAAAAACTTTTCTTTTAAGCCTTTGAAATCGCGAAGCGCCGTATAATGGCAAACCTCGTGCGCAATCAAGGGCACGCGGAACGAGAGCGTGCGCGTCAACGCTACGCCGTCCGATTCCGTTTTCAACGGCTTATTCGAAGCCGTACTTACCACCAAAAGATTATCGGTGTCCTCATACATTTTTTCGTTCTTCCCAAAGGGGAAATAATAGCTCATATGTTGAACGTCGATATCAATATTCGGACGATTGTTTTCCCCCCAGGCACAGGTGTCGAGGAACAGCCTCGTACCGTCGAGGGTATCGACGAGGTGTTTGATTTTTGCAACTTCCTCGCCGCCACGCGTCAAATTTTTGATCTCGTTGCCTATACAATACACTGCCAAGGACGGATGCTCGTAAAGACGGTTGATTACGTCCTTTAAAAAATCGATCGGAACGATATCGCTACCCGACGTTACCATTTCTTCAAGATTGTTGTAAAGATCGTGCGGCGGACGAAGCTCGATATGTACCAATAACCCTAATTCGTCGGCTGCTCGCAAAAATGCTTCATCGGGCACAACGGAATGAAACCGTACCAAATTAAAACCGAATTTTTTCGCCGCAGAAATATTTTTTCGATAAAATTCATCTAAGGTAAGTTTTGCATTGTTTTGATGATCGTGCGCCGTCGTTCCGCGTATATACCCGCGAACGAACAACGGCGTGCCGTTTAAACAGATCTCTTTTCCGTTCGTAGACAGCTCTCTGAAACCGAAACTGCCGAAAACGCTTTCTTCGCCCCCGTTTATCTCCACGCAGTATTTGTATAAATTCGGTTCATTCACGCTCCAAAGGGAAGCGTTTTCCAACGCAAATGTACCCACAAAGCAATTGCCGCTCGCGGGATATACAAAGGCAAACTCTTTTCCGTCGGGGGCGGAAATAAACAGCTCTACCGTATTGATCGGGGATTGGGAACAAATATTCAAAACTCCCTTTCCGTCTAAATTGTTTGACCGTATTTTTACGATCGTATCTTTCTTCGTTATCATTTTCTATTCGCGATTTAAAAGTACCACGGGTACGCACCCAACCGTGTATCTTCCCTCGGCGGAAACGAGGAGATACGCTTTATTAACGCCTCTCAGTTTTTCTTCCGCTTTAAACGTAATTTCTACAGGAACGGATAAACAGTCGCAAAGCGTAACCGACGTCCAATGCGGCAAATATACCTCGAACTCTTTTTTATCCGCCGAAACGCCCTCTGGAAGCACCAACTGCACCGAAAGGCTATACGGCTGATTCCCGTAAGCTTTTACGTTATTGACAAATTGCACCGTTACTTTCTTTTCGCCGCCGCGTTTCAACACCGGTTCCCCATCGTAAGAAACGATCGCAGTTGCATAAGCAAATCTCGTAGTCGTGGTGTGTGGCTTCAACGAAAAGACTGAACGCCGCATTTCATCCGATTCTTCGCTCTTGCCGTAAGGAAGCAAAAAGCTTTCAACTTCTTCATCTTCCCATTCGTTCTCTCCGTCGGTAAGCTCTACCTCTTTTCTGAAATCTGCTTTACTAAGTTGCAAGACAAACGGCGCCAAACGAACGACGCGATCGGTAAGTTGCGTACAACTCGTAATCTTTTTCCAAGAAATACAAAGATTGATGGAAAGCGTAACGATTTTATCGCCGACGTATTCGCGCCAATCCGTGGGGATTCCCGCCGTACCGTACATAATTCCCAAAATCGAACCGACCGTACCCGCCGTACAATCGGTATCGTCGCCGCAATTGATCGCAAGCAACATAGACTTTTTAAAATCGCCCTCGCCGTACAAAATGCCGAGCATTGCGTAAGAAACGTTGGAGGGCGCTTGGAACCAACCGTCGGAAATATCCGCGTTTTCCGCCAAAATCCTATCGCGTGCTTCCATTGCAGGTACGCCCGAATCATAACATTCGAGAAGCAACCGAATCGACCGCGCCATACGGCAGTCCACGGGAATCTTTGCAAGACCGATTTCAATGAGCTTGCGAATATCAGAAATCACGAACGCCGCGCTTTCGATTGCCGCGACAAACATCGCCGCATACGTTCCCTCGCCCATACCGTGATCTACCTTTGCGTCCTCAATCGCATATCTCGCCGCAATATCAGGGCAAGCGGGCGCAAGCGTCGCCCAGATCTCCGTTCTGATCCAAGCGCCGTTCGAATGTTTCCAAACGTTATTTTCCATATCCCCGCACAAGGGAGGAATCACGCCGATCTGCATATTCCGCTTTGCAATACCGTACTCGCTCCAACAAGCTACGATAAACGAAAGCCAATACTCGCCCAGCTTTTCCGCCGTCAGATTTCTCGGTCCTTCCTGTTCGATCGCTTGCAACCAAATCAGCTGCAAATCAAGATCGTCGTTGGGAAGCGGATCGTTCGGCTTCGTTTTAAAACCTTTAACGTCTAATTTTTCGCGCCGCCCTTCATATGGCCCGCCGAGCGTACCGCCGATATTTTTCCCTATCCAACAAGCGTATACTTTATCTTTATAAATATCGTGATTGAGTTTCATTTAGATATTCCTTATTTTCTTTTATATTTTCTTTTATATTTTCTTTTATATTTTCTTATTTTTACAAAAATGTCCTCAGTTCGTCAACGTTTTTCACCGTGCCTATCAAAATATGCGCGTCCTCGCCGTAATCCACAGACAATCCTTTTCCGCTGAGCTTTTCAAAAATTTTCGCCGCGTATTCCGTACGCGTATACCGAACTTCGATCGACGTTGGAAATACGGGCGCAATCGGAGAAATTTTCGCTTTTACAGCCTTTTTTACCCCGCAATAAATACTTTCAAGAACCTCTTCAACAGGCAAAAATTCCGCTTCGTTTCTGCCTTTTCCAAGCTTCGTGACCGCCGTGATTGCCGTGGGAAAATTCTCTGAAAAATCCGCAGCGCAAGCGTCGTCCGAAGATAAAAATACCGTCGGCACGCCAAAGCTCGCCGCGATTGCGCCGTCAATATCGTATTCGCCAACAGGCTTTCCGCCCAGCTTATAATATTGAATATCCGCCGAGCTGTACGTATGCGCAAGCACGCCGTTTCTTCTTCCTTCCCGCGCATGGTAGCCGATAAGCACCATACCCGCAAAAGAATATTCCTTGCAAAAATCCAACCGCCCGATCGAATTGCTGATCGGTTTGATCTTCTTTGCCCGCGAATCCACCTTCGTAAAATCCAGATTGTCAAGATTGCCGTGATTATCCCAAACATACACGCCGCTTGCACCGCTATCGTAAAGTGCGGCAATCGCCGCATTGACCTCTTTCGTTACGTTTTCCACCGCCAAGCGGTATTCGCCAAGGGTAGGGGAAAGCCCTTTGTAAGGCTCTCCCACTACGCCGTGCGCACCTTCTAAATCGACTGCGATCAAATAGTTCATAGTTTTATTTCACTTCCCACGTCCCAACTTTCGTTACGCCGCTTGCAAGAAGCTCCGCGACCGTATCATACCGATACATATAGTTGTAAATATAGGTATAACTATTCACCTGCTTCGTCAATGCTCCGTGAATTTCTTTATCGTAGTTTTGATAAGGAACAGCTCCGTAACCGTTTACGTTATTAAAATGAATCATACCGAAATACTTGTTGTTATCAGTAGCGTCGGTGTTATCGTAAAGCTTCAATCTTTGGAAACTACCCGTTTCCCAAAGCTGTACCGCCCCGATTTTCTCCATATCGTTCGCCGCATAAGTAACGAACGCTCTGTTCGGCACACCGTAACCCAACACTCCGTCGGAAATGGCAATAAACGCACCCGTTACCACGTATACGTTAGAAACCGCACCTTTGTATACTTCATTCGCCGCCGCAACGCCTTCGTCGTTACGCTTATCAAAGCGGAAGAGCGCCGCACGCTGCGAAAGCGCACCCGTCGTTTCCTCGCCTACGCTGATATTTACGTAAACGTCTTTCATCGTAAGATTATGAACTGCATTGAGCATCAAAGAATAGGAATGCTCAAGATAGTTCGTCGAGGTTACGTACAAATTGTTCAACTTCACTTTCGGAGTATTCACGTTTGCCGCGTTCGAAGCCAAACCACAAGCCGTGCCGTCGCTGCCCGCTATAAAAGTGAAATTGAAATGCGTATCCACGATTTCCGCGCCGTTGAGAAGTTGACCGAAAATCCCGTTCGTGGAAACGGTTGCGTTCACGGTGTAGCCCTTGCCGTCAAATACGCCAGCAAAGCCGTTCGTCGTGCTACCCGCGCTCTGTGCGCTCATATCCACGGTAACGTTTCCGCCAAGCAAATAATAACCGTTCACTTCCTTATCCGCCAAAAAGCATTCAGAGAAATTATCGTTATTGAGAATCGCCGTGTAGGCGTTGAGTTTTTCAAACCGCAAGCCACCCTTATTCGTGCGGATCTCCACCGGCTCGGTATTCAACCCGCGCGCCAAAAGCGAAACGACGTTGCTGGAAACCACGATCTCTTCGCCGCCCTGATATGCCGACGTGATTTTTGCCCCCTCGCCGAAATAGCTCTCTACGTCGAACGCTTCTTGGGTACAATAAACCACCTCTTCCGTATAAGCGGCAACAGGACAAACGACATCAACGTAAATTTCTTTCGTGTGCGTAATCCCGTCCTCATCGGTAAATCTGCCTCTGATCTTCGCTCTACCTTCCTGTTTCGGCGTTGCAATACCCGTCGTTTTATCAAAAGCAACGTAAGCCGAGCCTTGGGGAATGGACATTTCTACTTTATTCGAAACGTCCACGCCGTTTTCGTACGCAATGAATTGGAACGTCAGCTTGTTTTCGCCGTAATGTTCGCCCTGCCAATCTTTCAAAAGATTAAGCTCGACCTCATCTTGCGCAAGCAGCTCGCCATTATGTTCCACAAGCGCCGTTAAAACGATATTCTTGATCACCGTTACCTCAAACGACGCGGAAAGCAACGCGCTGTCGAATTGCTTCCAAACGGTGCTGACGAAAACCTCGGAAGTTCCAAACTCAAGCCCCTTCAATTCGCCCTCCGAATAGGAAAGGACTTCGTTATCTTCCACCGCTACGGAAAGTTCGCAAGGGAAGCTTTTGCCGTTGAAGCACACCTTTCCTTCTACGGCAAGCGTACTGTTTTTCGAAATCTTTACGCTATCCGAGGTGATGTAATCAAGAACGAGCGTAGGTTGCAGATTCCCAAACCCGACCGTAACCGTGCAAGTATCCGTACGGGTTCCATCGGTAACGGTTACCGTGGTTTCACCCTCGCTAAGCGCCGCAACAACGCCGTTTTCCACCGTCGCCACGGAAGGATCGGACGACGACCAACTAAGCGCCGATTTTTCGCCGTTATAATTGATAGCAAGCTCCGTTTCATCGCCGAGGATCATGCCCGCATTTTCACTGCCGAGCGCCAAAGTGATCGGCGTTTCTCCTTCCGGAATTACGGGCGAACCGTCCACCCAGCCCGTATCGCCGCTGCCGTCGCAAGCGACAAACACGCAAGCTGAGCAAACGCCCGCAAAACCAAGGAGAAGAAAGCGTATAACTGCATTACGAATATTTTTCTTCATAAACTTTTCCTCCCTGTTCTATTAAAATCCTGCAAGATAGCTCGAAAGCGTAGTATGTTCGCCTACCGCTTGGAAGCCGAGCTTACTGCAAATCGCCTTAAAGTTCTCTTTCATCCACGCATAATGTTCCGTCGTATAGGAAGTGCTGAAATGATCAATCGCAACCTTCGCAGGACATACCCATTCCATGTCGATATGATTTTTGAGCGAGGAATACAGCTCTTCATCGTTCTTATATTTCTCGATCGCCGCATACGCTTCGTCCAAAAGGCTGAACAACCCTTCAATGTACCCAAGCGTCCAATACGATTTCGCTTGCGTAGGCTTCAACCACCAAGCTTGATACGTCCAAGCGTTCTCGGTGGATTGCCTTGCAAACCAGAAACGCCCTTCGTTATAAACCGCTTTCATCGCGGGCGCCGCGTCTTTATACATCGCGTTGAAAAATTTTTCCGTCAATTCCGCCGCGTCCAACGAGCTATCCCACATCATTTTCGCGCCGAGATAGGTATACAGCGTATAGAACGCCGTATCCCCGCCGCGTTGCGAGCTATGGAACTGAGGAAGCATCAATTTTGCACCAAGCGAAGCAAAATACGCGTATCCCTGTTCATAGAAATTATAGTTATCAAAAAACGCCATATAGTCGTCGATAAAGCCGCCGTAGCTCCATACGAAATAGTCGTTGAAATACGTACCCCAAGCGTCGATATAGCCGCGTACCGTGCTGTTTTCATCGGCATAAACGCTCTTTCCGTAATTAAATTTGCTCACGGCAAGGAAGATAGAAACGTTTTCCGCGGGAAGCACCGCATTGTCGGCAGGCATATATTTCCCTGCTTTTTCATCCCATTGATAAGGAGGCTCCATCGTCTCCGCGTACACAAAGAACAGATATTGGAAATTTTCACGCGCATATTCTGCATTTTCAGGAAGTTCCATCCACGCATTAACCTTTCTGCTCACCTCGTTGATGAAAATAACGACCGTTGCGGAAATGGCGCCATATTTTTCTTTTACTCTCAAACATTCGAGACACGTACACATATCGGAATTATCCTGGATACCGATTTGTACCGCAGTATAATCGGGATGCGTTGCAGGCGTATAAAGCTTCAGAGAATTTTCAATCTTCTCTGCGCAAAGATCGGTCATTAAATCAAACAAGTCTGCGTCCCCGCGCGCCGTATAGCAAAGCTGTTCCCCTTCCGTGGAATAGAATTCGGGATAATTCATCGAAGCATCCGAATTATAAAGATACTGTTCCTGCGGCAAATAGTATCGCACACTATTGTGTTCGCTCGCTTTTTCCGAATTGACGTTATTCAGTTCTTTATGAATAGGCATTATGAATTTCCAGTACGCGTCCTTTCTTCTAAAACGGTAGCTGAGCATCGTCTGATCGTAATTGCCCGCGTCGTATAAATATCCGCCGCCGCAACGGTATTCAATATCGGGAATATCCGTTACGTTGTAATTCATCAGCTTTACGTCCGTTACGCCCGTATCAAGATCGTAACAATCGGTATAATACGCTTCAAACCCGAAATTCAAGTTCAAAAAGTCGTAAACGCCGTATAAAACGCCCACGTCGCCGCCGCCGACGATATAGATCGTTTTATCCTTCGTGATAATACGGATCCCATCGCGGGTCAATTTGGATTTATCCACAGTCAACCCAGAAGTTTCGAAAAGCTCGGTATCGCCAAGCGAGATATAACGATTTTCCGCATTATGCGAAAGTCCTGCGTCCGTTACCGCTTGCAATTCGATCCCCGTTGCTTCCGCAAACAAATTCGTCAGCTCCGTTTTCGCATAGCCAAGCTCCGTAGAAGCACCCTCGGGCATAACGATCTTATATTGCGTCTGCCCGCCTCTCACCAGCCAATCTTCCGTTTCCGTATACGAAAAATCGTGATTGGCGTTGGCAACGGCGTTGTTATTATTGTTGTCATCGTTGTTTTCTTCTTGATTGCAAGCAAAGCAGGCGAATACCGAAACCGCCGACAATCCCAAACACAACAATCGTTTTAAGATTTTTTTCATTCTTTTTTCCCTCCGTTATGCCACCGTAATTTGATAGGAAACAACGACCGAATTTCCCATCGCATCGCTACAATACAAGAATACGGTATACGTTCCCGCTTCTTGCAACTTCACTGTTCCTTCCGCCAAATTTACCGACTTGACCAACACGTTGTTCTCATCCATGATCATCATCCAACGCGAAATATCCTCGCTGGCCGTAACGTTATCGCTTACGGAAAATTCAACGGCTATTTTTTCATCCACAGCTATGCTGCTTTGATAACGGGTGATCGTGATCTCGGGCGCAATATTATCGATTACGCTTACGACTAAGGTGATCGCATACGGCTTTTTACCGCCGTATTCGCAAGAATAAACAATCTGATAATTTCCGTAGGCTTCCAAATCCAACGAATACGTTTGCGTGAAGTCGGAAACGCTTTGTTTCAAAAGCGTACCGTCCAAATAAACGGTTACGAAACAATCCTTGTTAAGAATAGGCGTCAACACGTCGGTAAACGTGGGCGCAGGAATTACGACGGTATCGCCAAGCGCAGCGATCTCCTCAGGCATACTTGCGTAAATCATCGGCGCAATCGTATCGTTTCTCATCGTGCGGAAATCCTGCTTACAGATCTGCGAAATTTGCAATTGCGTAGCCGTATCCGCGCCTTTCATCGTAACGGAAAGCAAGCATTTATCCGTCGTAAACGAACGGTTGTAGGCGATACGGTCGGTCGCATTGATCGCAATCTGCGAAAGGTTATACAAGACCGAAGCTTTGCCGCCGCTATGATAATCGGACGCGAGTCGCGTTTCAGCGCCGCCGTCGGCGGAGAAATAGCAAACTCCGTCCCGTTTCGTAAGCGTGAACGTGATCGCAGCCTTCCGATTATAATAATCTGTCAGCGTGAGCGTCAAAGCCGAAAGCTTGCTCGCCGTAGGAAGGAAGAATCCAAATTCAAAATTGGAAAGAGAAATCGGATTGATGAAATCAAGCGTCGTATCGCCCGCCGCCTTCGGAACGTATTGCACGTACGAATTGCTTGCCGTTGCCGTAGCGTTGCCCACGAAATAGCTGCCGACGTCAAGCACGTCGGTGGCAATATCGGGCGTATAATTCACGTCCACGATCATCACCTCTTCGCTTTCGATATATACCGTTGGATCGTCCTTACAAGCGTATCTGAATTTCGCCGTATTACTACCTGTGATTTCCACCTGTTCGCCGTCGCAAGCCGTCCAAGTAATGCCTCCGTCGTAAGAAACGGAGCAAACGCGCTCTACTTCCATCGGCGCGCCGTCCGTAAAACGATACGCCTTTGCGCCCTCGATAGAATATTCGGCGTTCTTGATGAGATACTTCGGTAATACGATGTTTCCGTTAAAGGCGAGCTTGCCCACGCTCGCGGCGTTCAGTTCGTATTCGTGCACGTAAGAATAAACGCCGTCGGTATAGGCGTATACAACGCCGTAAACGCCCGCTTTTTCCAAAAGCAACGTCTTATCCTCACCGTCCAAAACAACCGTTTTACCGCTCGGCAACGTTATCGTAACGCTTACCGTTACGTCGCCGTTTACGCCTTTCGCTTGATACCCGCCGAAATCTACTTGATCCCCCGCGTCCGCGTTCGTTCTATCCGCGTTGGTAAAGTCGATCCCGCTCGTTCCTTCTTTCACCGCGTACATATCAAGCGTTGCCGTACCAACGTTGCCGAAAGTGTCTTTTGCAGAATATTCCACGGTATACTTGCCGAGATTTTTGGGGATAAACTGACCGTTCGAAACGCTGATCAACGATTGTTGATCGGTTCCGTAATTATAATATACCGAATAGTTCACTTCACCCGCAATCCCCGAAGGATCGTAAGCCGTTGCTTTTGGAACGCTCACGGTAGCGCCCGCAACCAGCCTTGCACCTATTGCATTTTCGTCCACTTTCACCGTAGGATTTTGTTCGTCCGTATAGGCGGCAGCCTGTAACGCTTCGCCTTGAACGCCCATGATCGAACCAATCTGGATCGGCGCGCTCGTTACGCCGCTATAAGACGTAGCCGAAACGGAAAGGAACACTTCGCCCGTCGTAAAGCCGTTAAATTCGTAGTTATACAGAGCGGGATTATTAAATTCCGTTACGAGCGAACTTCTCACTGTTTCGGGCGCGGTTTCCACGTATACGCGGATATCCTTACGGCTCGTCGTATCGAGATAGAGTTTGATATTGTTTTTCGTACCCGTATAACGGTTGGAAGCAATCCCCGTGCCGTTGGTATTACGGAAAATATTATATTGCGTACCGTCAATAAACGTCTTGCCGGCATTCGGGTTGCCGTTTATCGCAAGCCCTACCGACGCCTGCCCTTGCGCCCCTGCGCGAATACAAAGATAAGATTCTTCCAATTTATGATAAATCAAATCCATATAATTGGACGAATCGTAACAATCGGTCAAGCGGATCGTAATTATCCCAACATTCACCTTTTCCTGAATACAGTTAAACGCAATGATCTCATTCCAAGTATCTTCGTAAATATTGATAGGCTTCTTATAATAGAAGGTATCGTCGGAAGCCATTTCCAACAACAAACCTTCCGTCAACCCGAAAGAGCTGAAATTGCTGTTCAACGCTCCGTAGGAAACGGACGAAGCAGCGCCCACCGAATAAACGCCCTCTTCCACGAAAAAGCTCTTTTCCGCCACATAGCGCGTTCCGCCCACCGTCGTTTGATAAACCACCTTATATTGGCCGCAGGTATTCAGCGCAAACGAGCTTCCCGAATACGCCAAGCCGTCGGGATAAACTATGTAGCCTTCCGTTGCTTCGTAGCTGCCGTCTCCCGTTTCTACGGTAACGGACGAGGGCATTGTAAACGCCTCGCCAAGGGTATAATTATCGCGCACCGTAGAACCGATCAACTCGGCTTGTACTTCTTTCACAGGCGACGAAACGCCTGCGGAAACCCCGATCAGCGCCGCCGCGCAAACGGAAAGCAATCCAATGAGTAATCCTTTCTTTGTCCTTTTCATCGTTTTCTCCTTTTAATTTATTCTTTAATGCCGCCCAAAGAAACGTCCCCCATCAATCTGTCTTTAAAGATGACAAAGATGATGATAATGGGAATAGCAAGCATCATACACCCCGCAATTCTGATCGGCGTGTGATAGAACGTAGGGTTGAGCGCTTGATAAGATACGTAGTACACGCCGAACGCAAGCGTAGGATGCGTGGGCAGGTACATCAAAGGCGTTTGATAATCATTCCAAAGATTGACGAATTGAATCAAAAATACCGTAGAGATCATTTTGATCGCCAAAGGGAAATAGATTCCGAACATAATCGTCGTTTGCGAAGCGCCGTCGATTTCCGCCGCCTCGCGATAGGTGTTCGAAACGCCTTGGAAATAAGCGTAGTATACGAAGAAATACATACCGCTTCCCGTCATCTTTTGAATATAGTTGCCCAAAATATTGTCGTATAACTGCGTATCGCGCAGGAAAGTAAGCTCCGTGGGATAGTTGCCGACGATCGGCATACTCATCATCATCAAATAAATGACGAACAACGCCTTGGAAAGCTTATAGGGATACTTTGCGCAAAGATATGCCGTCAACGCGGGCATGAACGCATAAATCACCGCGCCGCCAACCGTATACAAAAGCGTATTGACAAGCATCGTAACGAAATCCGCGTCGCAATAATGTACGATCTTCATCGTGCCGCTGTAA
Source organism: Clostridia bacterium (assembly GCA_017462985.1). Classification (GTDB taxonomy): domain Bacteria; phylum Bacillota; class Clostridia; order Christensenellales; family Borkfalkiaceae; genus Scatosoma. Next base: position 30,561 of record JAFTQB010000012.1, on the reverse strand, counting down.
AACGGCTCCGTCCGCTTATAGTTAAAGTTGCTCCAAATGATCTGATAATTAGCAAGCTGAAAAAATTCCGCCGTTGAATTGACGGGTTCGTCCGCGTTCAAATTCGGCAGCCCCATTACGTTGCCCATGTTTTCAAATTCGCGATAATTCTTTAAACTCGTCAACAACCCCCAACAGAGCGTGCCGATAATAATGAGCGTATAAAGAACGAGCGCCGAAAAGAGCACGATCATAACAATTTTTGTTATAACGCCTTTGCTAATCTTATTTTGTTTTTGCATCTTCGCCCTCCTTTAATCCGCACTCGGACCGTATTTATTCAACACGTGGCGAAGCCCCATCGAAATAGGCAAAATAATCGCCGTGAGGATCAAGCCCATTGCCGAAAGAACGGGATAGCTCAAAACGCCCTCACGCGGCGCCGTCAACTCGGAATCTTTCGCCTGTACGTATAAGAAATATCCCATGGTGGAATTCGAACCCGCATTCCCCCCGTAAAGCGTATACAAGTTCACTTGGTTAGTAAACACGTGTGAAACGCCTACGATGAACAGCGTAACGATCGTGGGATAAATCATCGGCAAAACGATAAAGATAAATTCCTGCATGGAATTTGCCCCGTCGAGCTGTGCCGATTCGATCAGCGATCCGTTAATACCGCTCATGGTGGACGTATAGGTGAGAATGTTCACCCCAAAGCTCATCAACACGTTAAAGACGATCACCGTCGCCAACTGCTTATCAGGCTGACTCAAAAGCCCCATCGCTTCCTCCGAGCCTGCCGCCTTTGCGAAAAACAGATACACGTCGGTGACGATATACCGATACAAAAGTCCTAAAATTACGCCCGACAAGAGCTGCGGCATAAATAAAATCACCTTGAAAAAGCCGCTCATCAAATAGTTCTTATACAAATAAAAGGAAAAGAGAAGCGCGAGGGGCATACAAATAACCACCGTTACCCCCAAATGAATCAATGCGTTCGTGATACGATAAGAATATTGCCAAATATTCGTCCACGCCGCCACGAAATTATCAAATCCCGCAAACGAAGCCGTATATCCCGTTAAACCGTCGAACGCGTAGCTTTGAAACGCCAATAAAATGGAGCCGAAATTGATATACACGTAGAAGATCAAAAAGTGCAGAACGGGGATCGAGATGAAGAGAGAATAAAAGATCAGCTTATTCCGACTCCCCGCCCGCATAGATTTTTTTGTTTTTACCGAAGTGGTCATAATTCGTTGCCCTTATTTAATCAGTTGTTCCCAACCGCTTTGCGTTTTTCTCGTCAGGTTGAAAATATTCACGGCACTCGCTTTCGTCGTTCCGTGGAGCCTCATCGCCTTGATCGAACCCGCCGCAACCTCCGCGCCGTCGATGATAGGACGGTTGATCGCGCCCGACCAAGTAAGCGTAAAGGAAGTAAAGTTGTTTTTGAATAGCTCGCTGTCGGAAGCGAAATATACCACGTCCGACTTATTGCGGATTGCGTCCATATTCTGATAGAAGCCGCTCATCTTGCTCTTATCGTAGCTGTATTCGATGGGGCGGAATTGTCCCGTCTTTTCGGTAAACGCCGCAAGCTCTGCGTCCGAATACAAGAATTCAACGAACTCTCTGCACGCTCTTTCCAAACCAGGATCCTCGGAAACGCGCTGATTGACGAACAACTGCGCCGAACCGATATCCAAAAGCGTATTCTTCTTTCCCTCGCCTTCCGCTACCTGCCCGTAAAGCTGCGTGGGCATAGGCATATAGCTCAAATTCAAATCAGGATTGGTCGGGTTCATCGTTTGATGGAAAGAAATATTTTCCGCCGCAACCGATTCGTTGTACCAATAAGAACCGTCCCAAAGCATTGCCGTACGGTTATCTGCATTTCCCACCGCCGTCATAAAGCTACTCTGCGCGGTAAGGTTGGAAACGGTATCGCCAATGCTCACCGTGTTGAACCAATCCTTTTCAACGATGATCTGCACCGTTGCCAAAGCATAGTAGCGCGCAACCTGATCGTAAATTTTATAACCGTTGGTTTCGTCGATTGCAATCATCTCCGTTTCGGGCTTAATAATGTTCGCGTTCACATTGTCGAAAAGCTTCGTAGTTACGTCGGTATTCGTTACCGCTTCAACAACAGCTTGCCCTTTGCTATCGAGCGAATAAATCGTTTTCATCTGCTCGCTACCCGCAAGCGCCGCCCAAAGCGCGTCGATGAAGAAGAAATGATAATCAAGGCACGCGCCTGCAATCGTCAGCGGCTTTCTACCGGTGATCGAATCGCAAAGTTGCAAAAATTCCTGTACGGACGAAGGCAAACCGTCGTCGTAGTCGCCGCGCTCACCGTTCGGACCTACCGATTTGATCGCTTGATCACTGCTGACAAAGCGCGCCGTGCCGAAATCCGTTTGCACCTCGCGCACGTCGATCGTTTCCGTAGGATCGGCAAAATAAAGATTTTGCTCCTCGAAATAATCCACGTTATAAGAAATCCCCGGGTACCATTCATAATGCGGCAACGCATAATAATTTCCGTCTGCCGCTTGCAAACGTTTCTTTGCGTCGGCTTTTACGTTTACGTTTTCAACGATATCCGAAAGATCAAGCAAGAAGCCTTGCCCTGCCATCTTATAAATATCTGCCGTATTTTCCGCCGTGAAAATATCATAGCCCGACGAAGTGATCGTGTCGTAAGGGATCGCTTTAATATCCGTCACCGAAACGGTTACGCCCTTCTTGCCGTTTTGATAGGATTCCTCCGCTTTCAATTTCGAGAATCGTTCGCCCGCCTCTTTCAGCCATGCATTGCCAACGCCGCCTTGGAAATTGGCGAATTGAATGGGCGTGGTGTCTCCGTAAGGGTTGCCTACGTTACCACAAGCCGCAAGCGTGCCGACGGTTGAACCCACCGTCAATGCGCACAAAGTAAGCGCAATTGCTTTTTTTAAAATTTTCATCGTTTTTGTCCTCCTAAGATACGATTTATTTTTTTCACCGAAATGAGTATACCACAAAATCGCCTTTTCTTCAATACTCGATTTTTACAAAAAAAGTACACATTTTTTACTTCTTTTTCCCTCGAAACTGAGAGGGCGTTTTTTGATAATATTTAAAAAACTTTCTATAGAAAAAGCTTTTGTTGGTAAAGCCTACCATTTCAGATATTTTGCTAATTGGATAATCGGTGGTCAAAAGCAACGTCTTTGCCTTTTCCACACGCTTTTGCATTACGTATTCGCTTAACGTCACCGAATACCGTTCCCGAAAAATACGGCTGAAATACGCGGGATTATAAAAGCACTTCGTCGAAAGCGTTTGTAAGGATAGATCCCCGTCGAGATTATCTTCGATATACCGCGCAATATCCGGCCAAAGATCGCTATTATCGACCTCGCCCGACATACGCCGAACGATTTTCAAAAGCAATAAACCCATATAATGTTTCATCGCCATTTCTCGCAACATCAAATCGTTTTCCTGTTCTTTGATCATATCGTTCAACAGGCTCTCGATTTCGTTGCGTGCCGTGCCGTAAAAGGAGATCAGCCCGTTGCCCTCCGTTTCGAGCAGCTCGTTAAACGCCGTAAGCGTAAGCACGCCAAAAGCGTTTTCGTCCGAGATGATCGATTTTCCCACCGTTTCGGGATAAAAAGAAACGTTGATATACGTCAGCTCGTCCGTCGGCTTAAACGCATGCTCCGTTCCGTAATTCAAAAACAGCAAATCGCCCCGCTTTACGGCATAATCTACGCCGTTCACCGTTTCAATCGCGCTGCCTGATCGAATGTAAACGATTTCGATAAAGTCGTGGGTATGGACCGCTACTTCTTGCGTGTATACACAACGGAATACGTTTACGGAATGATCGCGTTCGATCCATTGATCTTTTGAATAAATTTTCATAGCAAGCCCCTCATTATCGAAAGTTCTGTTTGCTTTTTTGAGTTTCTCAGCCCGAACGGAAAACCTTTCGGGCTGAAACTCAAGCTACAATTTCTTATCGAATTTTATTCTTCTTCCGTTTGCGCAGGAAGCGTTACGGTGATACCTTCTTCCGTCGAAATAATTGTGTCGCCGTTATTCCCAATATGCGCCAAGGCTTTCGCTTTTACCGTCATATTGTTATAAGTATTTTGACCTAATTTCTCATAACCCGTGTATGCGTTACTGCTCTTGAACAGACCGCCAAAGAGCGAGTAAAGGGATGTATCCTCCGCATTAACCGTTACGTTCGTAAAGGTCGTAGCCGCACAAGCAACGTGCGTAAACAAGCCTATATTATTCGAGTTCGTCGTAGCCGTGCTTCCGTTACCCGTAACGTTGACCGTTACTTCCGTGAGCGTCGCGCCTACTATCGTAGAACCGAAGATCGCCGTATAGGCGTCTCCACTGTACGATGCATTGATCGTTACGTTTTTCACGATCCCGCCCAAACCGATCATACCGAACATACCGCGCGTGCTTACCGTACCCGTAATCGACTTACCGTTGCCGTCGAACGTACCGATAAAGCCCATCGGCGTCGTAGCTGCTTTTGTACTATCATACGAAACGCCAAGCGAATCCCCCGTTTGGTTCTTCATCGTCAATCCCGTAATATTATCCGACAATCTATAATAACCGTCGATCGTAGAGCTTGTATAGGTAAACGCCGAAGTAAATTCTGCTGCCGTAGAAATTTCTTTCGTTACCAAAAGCACGGGAACTCTTACCATAAGATACGTAGAGCTATCTTTTATATAGCTGACCGTAATATACTGTTCGCCGTGGTTTGCCGTAGCCGCTTTGAAATCGTCGCCGATCGTCAACGCAGAAAGATTCGTTCCAAGGTTATACTCCCCGCAAGCAATCCCCTCTACCGTATAAGCGGCATATTTTTCGGGAAGCGTCAGCGCAATCGCATTCGTAGAAGAAAGAACAACGTCTTGTCTTGCCGTCGTCAGCGTTTCTTCTTCCGTCGTGATCTCGCCCTTGTCGATCTTTACAACAACGGAGAGTTCAACCGTCTTGTTATTGATAGAAACAGTTACTGTAAACGTCTTCGTACCCGCGTCGGCTACCGTTAATTTTTCCGTAGAGATCGTAAGGCTGTTGCCAAGGTCAACTTCGCCGTATTTCACGCTGACAATCGTTGCGTTCGCATAGTTTTCGGTGAGTTGAAGTTCTGCTTCTTCATCCGTCAAGATGATAACGTTTTCTTCAAGATCGACCAAAGAATTATAGATAAACAATCCTTCTTCTTCCGTCGTTACCGCCATAGTCTCCGGGTTGTTGCCGTAAGAACCGATCTGCGCTACACTTTTCGCATAAACAACCATATTTTTATAGGTGTTTTGTCCGCCGTGAGATTCGTATCCAACATAAGAAACGCCCGTACCGAACAAGGAATAAATTTCATAATCTTTCGCATTGACCGTTACGTTTTCAAACACATTGCCGCCACAACCGTAACCACAGAACAAACCGATCTTTACACCCCAAGCCGCTTCCACTTCCGCTTTTACGTTTAACGTTACATCTTTGAAGGTCGTTTTAAAAATGGAACTTGCGAAAACGGATTGATAGGTAAACTCACCGCCGTAAGAATTTTTATAATCAACGTCCACCGTCAAGTTTTTGATTACCGCTCCTTCGCCGAGCAATTTAAACATACCGCTCGTGCCTGCCGTACCGGAAATCGTCTTGCCGTTCCCATCAAACGTACCACGGAACCCTTGGCTAACGCCTGTTTCGGAATCCATACCGGTTCCGTCAGTTTTATTATAGGCAGTCCCCGTTTGGTTCTTCATCGTCAAACCTGTAATATCAGCCGTCAATTTATAATAACCGTAGAAGCTCCGTTCTGTATTATAGGTGAAAGTCGCCGTAAAGTCTTCCTGCGAACCAATTGTTTTCGTTACCAAAAGCACGGGAACGGAAACGGTGTGTTCGCCGCCGTTTGCGTCTACTACTACCGCCGTCAGCACCTGTTCGCCATGGTTTTGCGTATCCGCTTTCAGCGTGGTAACGTCGAGCGTCAAACTTGTACCCAAATTGTTTTCGCCAAGCGTAATGCTCTTGATCGAAGCGTATTCGCTAACGCCCGTCAGTACGATCGCACAGCTTTCGCCCGAAAGCACTACTTCCTGTCTTTCCCCGGATACCGTCTTTTTGAAGCTTACGGAAGTATCTTTCGTGCCACAAGAACAAACTGCGTAGTCGTATTCTGCGTCCGTCGTATCCCAAGAAGCAACATTATGCGATACCGTGAACGAAGCCGCCGTAGAGGTTGCGCCCGCAAAGTTGTCCGTTTCGCTCGCAACCGCTTTTACATAATAAGTACCCGCCGTAAATTCCGTCATTGCTGTATATTCGCCGTCTTCTGCCGTTGCATAAACGTACGATACCGTGCCGTAACTCGCCGTCGCACCCGTAGGTGCAGGCGTTTCGCCGCAAGAAATATTTGCCACGGTGGGCGCGGTTACGCTGTTTTCCGCTTTCGTGATCGTGAACTTCACCGTCAGCGTTTCGCTATCCGTCGTAGTCCATTTGTTATTTGTACCGTCTTTCAGCTTCAGCGTTACGTCGTATTCGCCCGCGTTCACTGCGTTTTGCGCGTTCGTTTCAATCGTATAAGGCGCATCCGCTTCCACCTCCGCTTCCAACGCAGAACCTGTGTATACCTTGCTTGCAAGCGTAGGCGTAGCTACGGAGTATTTTGTGGTTACCGTTTCTTCATCGGTATATTTCGTACCGTTGATCGTAACTTCCGCTACGTACGTGGTAGATCCTTTTTGACCGAGCTGAGGCGCGGTAACGTCTTTCGTTTCGATCTCGCTATCCGTTTCGGTGATCTTACCGTCGGTGCAATCGTCGCAATCCACGCTTGCCGTTGCAGAAGAATGGTCTGCGTTCCAAGTCCACGTAATCTCAGCCTCGTCGTACGAATGCGTATGCGCGGGTTCTTCGGGTTCGCCGCAAGCTGCTAATGTGCCGCCAACGACCGCCAGGGACGCCGCTAAGAGTAATGCTTTGAGTTTTTTGTTCATAATCTTCCTCCTGTTTTATTTAGAAATTTTTATCAATTATGCCGTGAGCATGATTGCCTTAATTTTGTCGAGCGACGTTTTGGATACGCCCACGAAGCTCGTTAAATAGTTTTCGATCGCCTGTTGTAGCGTGCCGCCCTGCGTGCCGTAGTGTTGCAAAATCATTTCGTGCATCAATTCAAACGCCACGTAGTTATTGCTGTCGTTTTGGAATACGCCGCTATCGTCAAATTCGCCGTTCAACGCTTTGCTACGGTATCTTTTTCCCGATATGGAAAAAGAAGTCAGCTCGAAATCTTTCACCAAGTCCTCGTACGGTACGCCCAGAAAGCCGTTGACGAGGTACGCCAACGTACCCGTTCTGTCCGCTCCCGCGTTACAGTGCATATAAATAGGATAATTATCGGCGTTCTCAAGCGTTTCGAAAATAATTTTCAATTCTGCGGCGGCTTCGGGATCGCCGTAGATATTTTTGCTTGCGTCTATCCAATAGCCCGTCCCCGAATCAAAAGGAATTACGCCCGTATACTGCGAAAGCCCCACTTTCACATACGGCAAAGAACTATCCCACCAATTCGCCGATTGATTCGCGTCGTCTTTATTTTGCGAACGAAGATCAAGCTCCGTTTTCATTTTTAGTTCGTTTTTAAACGTTGCAATGCCTTTTTCGGTAAGTTTCGGGCCGCCGTTTCTGCCGTTGAGCATATTCCCACGATACAAAAGCCCGTATTTCACCGATTTCCCATCCGCCGTTTTCCAACCGCCAAGGTCGCGCATATTCGCGCCGCCGTCCGCCGCTATGTACCGCACCGTTCCCGTCGTTTTAAAGGTATCCGTTGCCGAAGTATCGTTCTCTTTTTCCCCCGACACTTTCCAATAATACGTCGTTTCGGGTATAAGATTGGTAACGTTGATCATCACCGTCGTCGTTTCATATTCCCGTGCGTTCACAAACTCCGCGTTGTCGGCAAGGGATACAACGTAGCTATCGCTCCCGTTTCCTTTCCAACGCAACCGAATAGAATTCGCCGCCGCCCTATAACCGGCGTTGGCATATTTTTCAAGCACGGCAAGCGCTTCTGTGGGCGTTGCGGCGTTTAAATATTCCGCTACGTACTTGGATTCAACACTGAACGAAGCCCCTGCGTATGCGTAATTAGAAAGGTCGATCACCGTCGCCGTGGGATCGTCTTCGGGCGGAACTTCTTCGCCCGGTGCTTGCGGCGTTTCCGTCGGCGTTTCTTCCTCGCCCCCGTCGCAAGCCGCCGCACCCATTAGCAATACGGTGCATAACACCATTGATATCCAACGTTTCCACTCCATGATCCTGTCCCTTTATTATTATTTCATATTACTATTCTATCATATTATTAGCAGTTATTTCAATGACAAATTTTTGTATTTTTAAGTGTACTATTCTTACTTTAAATTTTTTTCTTTAATATATGCTTTCACCTTGCAGCATTTTATATCGCGCGCCTCAGAAAAATCGCGGAAGTCCCAATTTTTTATTCTGTCAAATTTATTATATCAAAACAAAATTCGAAAGTAAATAGCAAATTTATCGTAATTTTATTGCATTTTCCATACAAACCTGTTATAATAAAAACAGAAATCTTTCCAAGGAAGAAACAAAAATGAGAGGAATTCTCAGCCAACACGAAGAACTTTACCGATACGATTATCTCTACGTCCAAACGCCCGCCGACGCCGACTTTTTTTGTCATTTTCATAATGAATACGAGTTGTTGTTTTTCTATAACGGGAATGCGGATTTCAACATTGAAAATCAAGTGTTTCATTTGAAGAAAAACGACTTGCTTTTGATCAAGCCGTCGCAATATCATAAGCTTTGTTTGCTATCCAACGTACCTTACGGACGCCACGTATTCACTTTCCAAAGAAGGGTTTTGAGCGCGGAGGAGCTGGAAATTTTAAACAACGCAAGCCCGATTTATCATATTGAAAAGGAAAATCTTATCGAACACGAATTTGAAAATTTGAAATATTGCGAATCCTTATACGAGGAGCGGGATTTTGAAAAGCTCAAAGAAACCTCGTTGCACTCTATGCTGGCACATATAAAATATCTGCCGAAAACAAACGAAAGCTTCCACCAACGGCATGGTTTAATCGACGAAATCATCGATTATATCAATGAAAATATCGAACAACCGCTCAGCGCACAACTGCTTTCCGATCGCTTTTTCATCAGCAAATCTTACGTGGAGCAGCTGTTTGTCCGTCATTTAAAAATCAGCTGTAAACGGTATATCAACAAAAAAAAGATCTTATATGCGCAAACCCTGATTTCTACGGGCGTTCCCGCCGTCAAAGCAGCAGAACTTTGCGCCTACGAAAATTATTCTACGTTTTATCGGCAATACAAGCTCATCATCGGAATCCCGCCCATTCAAGATAAATCGGACGGAACAGAAGCATAACCGCTGTAATTTCTTCGGCAAAAAAAGCACCTTGTCAGGTGCTTGTAGATTGTAAATGAAAAAATCGACAAACTCCTTTTGAAGTTTGTCAATTTTTTGGAGCAGGTGATAGGTATCATAACCTGCACGCTTCCACAAGCATAAAAATCTATGATTTTACACAAAAAACGCCTATTTTTAGGCGTTTTTATGTCATTTTCTATTCTTGTCGCAACCACTTATAGTCTTGTAATTTCGTACTCGTTTCCGCAAAGAATTTTTTGATAATCCTTATCAAAACACTCATTGATTTATTAGTAAATTCAATCGTTCAACAATGTCAATTTTATTTTTTACGTTTACTGTAAAAGTTTTTTCCTGTTCATTTAAATCCTTTACTTTTATAGCGATATTGCCGTGTTTACTCATAATTTCCCCATTTTGCAAGGGGACAATTTCTACATTCGAAATATTTTCTATCGGAACGACAGTCTTAAATATTCCTTGCCATACGATAAGATTTTTCCCTTCTTTAACAATCGCATAATTAGGAAGTATAATCAACATAATCAAACTAAAAACAATGGTAAATATAATGACCGACATAAAAAATATTCCAAGCCAACGAAAATCAGGATCCTTTAAGAAACTAAAACTTGTAGGTAAACTAACAAGAGATCCCACTAAAATAAAAACAAAAAATTTTTTATGATTATTTTTCGCTATAATTTCTCTCTCTTTGTTCATATTTAATCTCCAATAGACACTGATTTCGCATAACAAATCATATCTTTTTTCAAAGTGTCGTAATTTCTTTTTTCACAACCAAAACTCACTTGCCAATATGCGTCGTTCGCCTTATAGATAGCCAATAAATATTTATATGTTTTTCCGCTTTGTTCAAAATCAAAAGTAAAATATATTAATTCTTCGTTTACGGTAACTTCCGTCGTAGACGGATATAAGTTTCTATATTCTTTTGAAATTTTTTCCGCGTAATCGTAGCAAGTACTTTCGTATGGATTCCATTTATTTACATCGAATCCGTCCATCTCCACTTTTAAAGTCAAAACCATCATTTTGGGGGAAGAATAATATGCTGTATAGTCTAAAACTTCTTTTTCTTTAAAATCGTTTGTTAGTATAATTGACAAACCGCTTTTTTGAAATGTTTTTTCGCCGTGATAATACTGAAAAGTGAAATGAGCAACCGTAAAAAATATTGAAAGAAATAATGCTAATGAACCTACAACAAAACCGACTAATGTGGCAATCTTCCTTTTTTCCATTTGAACACCTCATTTAAATTATAGATTTTTTATTTGAACTTGTCAATCTTAAATATATTGCAACACAAAAACCTTAATGTCAAGGGAGCGACTTTTTCAAAAATCGGGATTTTTGCCCGATAGAATGTCATAGCGTAATTCCATAAACCCCTTGCAATCAAGGCAAAATCACCCCGAAAAAGCAAAACACACTTCCATAAGCCTTGAAATCCAAGGTGGTGGAAGTGTGTAATTTTATTAATTATTTTGAAATTTATAAGTTAAAATTTCAGGGTTAACTTTATAAATAGCTTCTTTTTTCTTGTTAATATCTTTGATTAAAAGATTATATTCCACAAACGAATTTAATACTTTTAATCCACCTTGTTTCGTCATAGTACTGTGAATATACTCAAAAAAGTCTTTATAGGTAAAATAACCAGTTGAATTATGAATAATTATCTTTTTAAGATATCCCCATTCAGTAGAAGTGAGGGTGTCTCCTGTACTAGACAACTTCTCTTTTACTCCTTCTAAATTTTTATACAATAAACTATATTTAATAGCGGTTTCTAGGATATATCCCAAAAAATAAGTCAAATCGTTATGCGTGTTCCTTGTATTTGTAATAGCTCTATAGTATTCTTTTTTATTATCATTAATAGCCTCACTCATAAACAACGGGGCGTCGGTAATATCAAATATATAATTCAACCAAAAAGAAACCATTCTTGCGGTTCTTCCATTATAATCGAAATACGGATGAATATACAAGATATAATAATGGCATATATGTGGCAACAACGCTTCATATTTTTTAAGACTCTCAGGATTATTGACAAACGCAAATAAAGAATTCATACATTCTTCTATAAGCGACTCTGGCGCGCCTTCAAATCCACCGATTGAAACATAATCATCACGATAATACGCACCTTCTTTTAACTTGTCTTCTTCGTCAAGACAATTCAAACTTAATATATTATACAATTTTAATAAATTCTCTTTATTAAAAGAAGGCTTTTCTTTTACAATAAATTGCATTGCGTCTATCATATTTTTAACGATAATATCGTTTTTATCTGTTAACGTTTTCTTTTGATAGATGTCTTTAACCTTCTTATGCGTAGTAGGGACATTTTCCACGTTAAGAGTTCCTTCTATTTCAGAAAAAGCCCTAGACATTATAATATCATCTGCATTTCTCTCAAAAAGAGTCTTTTGATTTAATTTAAAGTCTTCAACAAAGGTAGTTAAATATTGAATATAGTTATTAAGCAAATATTTCCCTTTTACATAAAAACAATATTTAGAATTAAATGTTTTTAAAGGTAAAACTTCAAAATGCTCATTCTTTGTTTCGATAAAATTATCTTTTTCTTTTAAAAACTGTACCAATTCATCTTTAGAAAACAAATAGCCTAATTTCTGATTATATCTCAAATCGTCAATCGTATAATATTCAGTTCCGAAAATTAACTTTAAATAATCTTTCTTTTCCATTTTTATCTCCTTATAACCAAGGTTATATATTATTGTAAACCTTTTTTTTATCTTTGTCAATCAAATTGTAAACCGTATCGTAAACTATTTTTGTCGAAATTTAAGGTTTTTATACGTTTTCTTTAAGTTTTGACATTATATCATCTATTTTTCATTTGTCAATAGGGTACTGCCAACTTTTTTATTATATCCACTTTTTTAAACAATTTTTCCTACTTATTTATAATTGATTTGATACAAAATCCTTAATGTTCAGGGTAGCGATTTTGGTTTAGTGGTGGCATTTTGCGGATTTTTGCCCGACAGACGATAAGATTTCATAGCGCATTTACAGCTAACCCTAATTCCACAAGGGAAAACGGGGATAAAAAGCAAAACACACTTCCATATACCTTACAATTTAGGCGAAAAGAAGTGTGCTTGGTTGGAGCAGGTGGCGAAAGTCGCGCTTTTGGCAGCGCGCCCCACTGGACAATTATCAATTGTCCATTTTGCCGTCAAGTTGTTTGTATTATACCCCATATCGGGCAAAACGCTCGCTCTCGCTCGCGGCTCCACCCTCGACTCTCGTCAATGTTCGGTCTATTTCCAAAATAAAAAAGATGCGCCGTAAGGGTGCATCTTTTTTATTTTGGAGCAGGTGACGAGAGTCGAACTCGCCGGGAACAGCTTGGGAAGCTGCCGCCATACCGCTAGGCGACACCTGCGTTTTAAAAGTGTTTTCATTATAGTCTATTTTTTCCTAAATGTCAACACTTTTTCTTCCCATTTTTCTAATTTTTTGGCTTACCCTTGACATTTGGGGCAAACACCGATAAATTCTACGCTGTATCCCTCGACTAAAAATCCTTCGCCCTCTTTCGTGATCACTTTCGGCATTTTCGCCGCTTTCGGCATTCGTACGTCCGCTACCCGTCCGCACCGCTTACAATGCACGTGATAATGCTCCGCCGTATTGAAATCGTATCTAACGTCGCTCCCAGCCATTCTCAGCTCCAAAGCCTTGCCGCCGCTCGCAAAACCCGACAACACGCGAAAGACCGTCGCGCGCGAAATCGTCGGGTTCGTCTGTTGCAGCTTTGCGTATACCTCCGTCGCCGTAGGATGATCTAGCGAACAGAGCGCGTCGTAAATCGTCGCTTTTTGCTTGGTTTGCCGCTCTTGCATATAATTACCTCCTATCAAGATTGAGTATCATTTACAAGATAATTATAACACGGTTTTTTCAATTCGTCAAGCGGTTTTTAAAAAATTTTTTAATCATCCTTGGCGTTGACGATAAAAAGCTCGTTGCCGTTCATCGCGTCGGTGTAGACGAAATAGAATTCGCCGCCGTAGCTACAGAAAAATTCGTAGGCGGTATATTCCCTATCGTCATGCTCAAAAAGCACCAATCTGGAAGCCTCGACAGTGAGCTTATCGCTCAGCTTATTCTTTGCCTGTTCCATTGTGATCTTCGTTTGAAGCTCCCCTCTTTGCGTATGGTTTTTCAAAAAGTCGCTCGCGTCCAAGCCGACGACCACGCCGCGCTCTTCGCAGACTTTCACCGTTACGGAATCGGGATAATAGGTGCAGCCGTCCATACTGTAAACGAATTTGAAATCGACGTTAGTATCCTCTTCGTCCACACGCACGGGGATCATATTTTCATAGCCAAGCTTCACCAAAAAGCTTTCCGCAAGCCCACGCGCCGTTTCGATATCGATGATATGCTCGTGGCATTCCTGATAAAAATCAAATTCGATCAGCGCGCCGTCCGCTTGGGAAATTTGCGCGAACAAACGCGTACCCTCGCCGTTTTTCATTTCAAAATTATACGCCTTTAATCCATCGGCAAGCGTTTCGCCCGCATAAACTACGCTTTCGATATTATAATCCGCGAAATAATTTTTACAAAGCTCCTCCGCCTGCGAAGAAGGAATCCCCTCGCGCTCCTTTTTCTTTGCGCTTGGAAGCGGCATTACGCCGTTTTCGCCGTCCGTTTTAGGCGGCTGTTTTTTTTCGGGGGGCATCACCGCGTTTTCAATGCGTTCAAGCGCGTCTGTAATACGGTTTTCCACCCCTTTCATCCAGTTCATAATATCTTTGTCTTCCACCGTCGCGGCAAGCTCGTCCAACGTTTCTCGCGTTTGGTGGTTCATCTCGTACAGGCGTTCGATCAGCTTGATATCGCGCTCGGAAAGCTTCTCGCCGCGATTTAATTTGGCAAGCATCATCTCGCAAGCCTCGGAAGTGCGGTTGAGGAAATTCATCGCGTTTTTATCCTCTTCCGAACCGACGGGCAATTTTTCAAGATCGTTTTCCGCCATGCGCGTTTGTACCAAAACGTCCGTCAACAGCTCGCTTTGCATCGGCGAAGTACCCGCCACTCTGAGCGCGTCTAAATCGTCGTCAACCTTTTCCACGATTCCGATCAGCTCGTACATGGTAGCCCGATATCCCGCCGCCGTAGCGTTGGTGGTGCGGTACATTTCGATCGCGCCCAAGGTGACGAGCGCCGTCAAAACGAGCGTCGTCGCGCCGAGCGTGATGACCGCCGCAAGCCAACCGCCGAAGCCTTGGCGTTGAGGATGTTCTCTGCGATTTTGATCGCGGCGGAATTTTTTGATTCGTTTCTCTTCTTCGATTGCGGCGATCTCCGCTTCAAACGCTTTTGCGCGTTCTTCCTTTCTCTTTGCGCGAAGCTATGCCGCCTTTGTCTGTTTTTCGGCGCGAATACGCTGTCTTTCCGTTTCCGCTAATCGTTTTTCCTGCATTTTCAGTTCTTTCGCGCGCTTTTTTTCTTGCGCCGCTTCCACGCGGTTTTGCGCCGCCGCAAATTCTTTGCGTTCTTTTTCGCGTTGCATTTGCGCTTCCTGTTCGATCCGTTCCACCTTTTCTGCGCCCGAAGATTCGTTAAATCCTACGGGGGGCTGATTTCTATCATTTTTCATTGCTTTCCCTCCTTAAATAGCAAACACGTGTTTCCCGATCACCGTGATCGTTTGACGATCGAAAATCCAAGAACTCGTCGCCACGGCGGGATTATAATAATACAATGCGCCGCCCGAAGGATCCCAGCCGTTCATCGCGTCGCGCGCGGCTTTGATCGCCGTATCGTTGGGCGTGAGGTTGATCTGCCCGTCGCTCACCGCCGTGAACGCGTTCTTTTGATATACTACCCCCGCCACGGTATTGGGGAAAGACGAGCTGCGAATACGGTTCATCACCACCGCGCCGATCGCCACCTGACCCGTGTAAGGTTCCCCTCTGCCCTCGGCGTAGATCGTCCGCGCGAGAAGATAAACGTCCGATTCGGAATACCCGTTCGTACCGCCCTGCGAGGGAACGCTCCCTTGCAAAACGTTATAAGAATCGTTCATTCCTAGCGCGCGATAGGTGGCTTTTCCCACTACGCCGTCCGCCGTCAAGCCGTTCTTCTTTTGAAACGAGATCACCGCTTTTTTCGTACCCGCGCCAAAGATGCCGTCCACGCTGCCGCTATAATAGCCCCATTGTTTGAGTCTGCGTTGCACTTCCTTCACTTCGCCGCCGCGCGCGCCTTGGCGCAGGATCGCCGCCGTTTCCACGGCTTCTATTTGCATTACGCTCGGCGCTTGCGCCCCGTTTACTGCCGTCGCCGCGGGCGCGATCGCACAAAGCGCAAGTCCTGCCGCCGCTCCCAAAACGGCAAATTTTATTCTTTTTTTCATATACCGTCTTCCTCCTATGTACGAAAGCTTCTCAACCGTGCGAACGCCGCCACTCCTCGATGATCTCCGCGATTTTGCTTTTATAGGTAACGGGCGTATTCGCCTGACCCGCAAAGCAAAGCGGAGGATAGATTACACACCACCAATTTTGCCCCTGCGCCGAGCCAAGCTCTACCACGAGCGCGAGATATTCCCCCGAAGCAAGCACCAAATCTCCGTATTTTCGCGTGGGGAAATACTCCGTTTTCAAAGTTGCCGTCGCGCCGTAGGAAAAACCGCGATCTTTTAGCGTTTTCGTCGCCGCCGCCGAAAGCAAAGCTTCGCTGCTTTTCAGCGTTTGCTTGGCTTTTTCGAAGCTTTCGCATTCGGCAACGATGGGCGTGAGCGTTTTCACAAGCTCGTCGCGCACCGCGTATTTTACCGCTTGCGCTTCCCCGTCGTTGGAATCGGCGCGGATATGGATACGGATATAATCCCCGTTCACTTCATCCCTGCCCCCGTCGTTTCCGCCGAAAAGCCCGATAGCCGTTACACTTATTATGATGGAAAGCAAAAAAATTATGCAAAACTTTTTCATAAAAAAATAACCTCCGTGATTTGACACGAAAGTTATTGACGGAATATATTTTTTTTATACTATCCTTTTTAAAGCAGATCGTTCCAACTGTGATCGTGCAGCTCGCCCTCTTCCAAAAGCCCTTGAAAATCCGTTTGCCGAAGCGCTTCGTAAACGGCGATCGCCACCGAATTGCTCTAATTCAAAGAACGCGCCCGCGCGTCCATGGGGATCCGCAAGCAGGTTTCTTCGTTTTGCATCAAAAGCTCCTCGGGCAAGCCTTTGGTTTCTTTGCCGAACACCAAAAAATCCCCGTCCTGAAACGCGACGTCGCTATGACGGTGGCGAGCCTTTGTAGTGAAAAAGAAAAACCGTGCGCTCGGATATTTTTCTTTGAGCTGCAAAAAGCTGTCGTAATAGGAAATATCCACCAAGTTCCAATAATCCAGCCCCGCGCGCTTCAAATATTTATCCGATACCTCGAAGCCGAGCGGACGGATCATATGCAAAGCCGTACCCGTCGCCGCGCAAGTGCGCGCGATATTGCCTGCGTTTTGGGGAATTTCCGGTTCTACCAACACCACGTGAAACATTTTACACCTCTAAAATCTCTTTTTCGGCGACGGCACAATCAACGGTTGCTTCGCGAAAGCGATCCGCCGCATTTTATATTTAGCGTCCAACCGAGGATTGGGACAGAGCCTTTTATTATTGTACACTTTTTAGCTTGTAAACGCAAGCGTTTTCCATACTTTGGAAAAGAAAAAATCGCATAGGCAGGAACGGAATGAACACAATAAACTTTGAAGGCAATGCCTTTTAAGGAGAAACGGTTATGCAATTTGAAAAAACACAGACTTACCAAAATCTTGCCCGTGCGTTTGCGGGGGAATGTCAAGCGGGTATGCGGTATCAAATGATCGCAAAGCTCGCTATGCAAGAACAGTTGAAAACGCTTTCGGACGCCATTCGCGTAATTGCAAAAAACGAAACGGTACACGCAACGCAGTTTTTCAATAAATTTATCGAGCTGGGCGGAAATAAAGAGGACGTTTTGATCGACGCCACCTATCCGTTCCATTTGGGCACGCTCGTCGAAGGCTTGAAATTTGCCGAAGGCGATGAAAAAAGCGAATCTAAGGAAATCTATCCTTCGTTTGCGGCAATTGCAAAAAAAGAAGGATTTGACGACGTAGCGGCGCTTTTTACAATGATCGCGGAAGTGGAAAAACATCACGAAGCGGTATTTAAGTATTTAAGCGGCGCCGTAAAAGACGGTACGCTGTATAAAAACGATTCGCCCATCCTTTGGATTTGTAGCGAATGCGGATATATGCACGTAGGAAAAGAGGCTTGGAAAATTTGTCCTCTTTGCAAAGCGGAGCAAGGATACGTGGATCTGCACCTTCCCTTTGAAGGCATTAGGCAATAACCGAAGCTCTTTCGGGCGAAGCCTTTAAAAAATATAAGGAGGGAAACAAGAATGAAAAACAAGCAACAAAATCAGAACAAACAACAAAACAAGACGAATGCTTGCGGCAACAAGGCTTGCGGTAACAAGGCTTGCAAGAGCAAGAAGGAAAACAACGAATATGGCGAATAAAAAACGCCGTGAACGCGTACCTGCTCCTACCCAAACGGCGCTCAACTTATTCGAAAATCAATCGGATACCGACATGAACGGAAGTTATACGGGCGTGCCAAAAAACAGATGGGAAAAGCCCGTGCAGGACGCAGACGACTTATAAGGGATCGGGGTTACGAACCAAGCTTTCGTAACCCCGATCTTCTTTATTGTATTTCATTTATTCTTTGCTCGCACGCGCAGAGCCTGCGCCCCAAGCAGTCGTTTTCAGTTGCGCTTTTCAGCAGCTTCCGCATATGTCCTTATTGTCATTGCGCGGCGGCGTAGCCGCCGCTGAAATAATGCCTATTTTCTATGAGATTGCCACGCTCGTAAACTCGCTCGCAATGACAGGCGCGGAAACGCCGCTTAAAGCGATAAAAATGAAAGCCCGAAACCTATTCGAGCTTTCCAATATTAGACAACGCCTACTTTTTGCATGAAAAGGCTTAAAAAAGAAGATGACGCTTTAGAGCTTCTTTTTATCCCTCGAAATAATATTTGCTTTGCGCGTGTCGTAATACATTATTGATTTTACCGCTAAATTCTCGCAATGTCAACTAAAAATTAGTAGTTTCTACTAATTTTTCGTATTATTTTGTAAAATATAAGTATGAAAACTTATGAAATCAGACACCGAATTAAAGAATTGAGAAAAGAAAAGGGGCTTACGCAAAAGAAGCTTGGCGAGCTGTTGAATAAATCGGAAACGGGCGTAGCAAGCTGGGAGCAAGGATTGAGCGAGCCTTGCGTAAACGATATTCGTGCGCTTTGTTCTATTTTCGGCGTTTCCGCCGACTATTTATTGGGATTGACCGATTATTAAAATTGATCCCCCTCGTTTTTTGCGAGGGGGATTATTTTTATGCCGTATTTTACAAGATTGTCGCGCTCTTAAAATCGCTCGCAATAACAGGGGAAGAAGCGGAATTGCAACCTCGGGATGACAGTGCGAAAAAGGGGCTACAATCATCAATTTCGTAGCCCCAATTTTCTTTTAATTTTCCATAGCCCCGAGAATTTTATACAAAAGCGTATACAGCGTTACCGCTTCTTCGCCGCTCAAATTTACGCAAGAGACAATCTTCGCGGGGATATGCAAAGCGCGCGATTTCAGCTCTTCGCCCGCTTCCGTCAAAGAAACGAACAATATTCTTTCGTCGGTATCGCTTCGCTTTCTCGTAAGATAGCCCTTTTTTTCTAAATTTTTCAGAACGGGCGTGAGCGTACCCGAATCCAAGAACAACCGCTTTCCAAGCTCTTTTACGTTGATCTGCCCCGCCTCCCAAAGCACCATCATTGTGATATATTGGGTATAAGTCAGATCCAGCTCGTCCAAATACGGGCGGTATTTGTTCACCACCTCTTTCGACGCCGCGTACAGCGGAAAACA
This sequence comes from Clostridia bacterium, assembly GCA_017462985.1. Taxonomy (GTDB): domain Bacteria; phylum Bacillota; class Clostridia; order Christensenellales; family Borkfalkiaceae; genus Scatosoma. The sequence continues at coordinate 11,074 of JAFTQB010000012.1, read as the reverse complement.
GAGTTGATTGGCAATCTTTAAGCTTTCGTAATTTTCCTTTTTCGTCATTTGATTAAATCAGCTCCTTGATCTTTTCTTCAATTTCCTCGGGTTTCACCGTGGGAGCATACCTGCCTACCACCTTGCCCTCTCTATCAAGCAAGAATTTTGTGAAGTTCCATTTGATATTGCTCCCCAAAAAACCTCCCTTTTGCGATTTTAAATAGGTGAATACGGGGCTTTCATTTTTGCCGTTCACTTCCACTTTCGCAAACTGCTTGAAAGTTACGCCGTAGCGCGATTGACAAAAATCAACAATCTCGTCTTCCGTCCCCGGGGCTTGATGCCCGAATTGATTGCAGGGGAAATCGAGAATTTCCAGCCCGTCTTTGCCGTATTTTTCATAAAGGGACTGTAATCCCTCGTATTGCGGCGTGAAACCGCAGCCCGTCGCCGTGTTCACCACTAACAACACTTTGCCTTGATAAGAAGTTAAGCTGACTTCGTTGCCTTTTGCGTCTTTTACGCTGTAATCATAAATACTCATTCCTTTTCTCCTTATTTTTATTGATATTCGATTGAATACAATTAAATTATATCAAATATATTATGTGTTGTCAAGGATATGATTATGCAAATTTTAGAAAAAAAGAAAAGCTCCCATTTGGAAGCTTTTTATCATTTAATCAATCCCCTTTCCAACAAGAGGTCGGATAACGTGGCGAGCCGCTGAGGGGAAAGCGTTTCCCCGCGCGCTTTTTCTTCCACGCCCGCCAGCGAAAGAATTTCCTTTGCCTGCTCGCGCGTGAGCGAGAAATAATTGACGAGGTTGTTTTCCAAGGTTTTTCTTCTGTTCAAAAAGGCGCACTTCACCGTTTGGCGATAGGCTTTTTCGCTTTTCACCGCAACTCTGCCCCGATCGAAAGTGATTTTTACCACCGCCGAATCCACGTTCGGGCGGGGATAGAAAAGATTTCTGGAAACGCGTTTTACAATTTTGGCTTCGCCCTTTAAGGCGATCGCCGCCGTGATCGCGCCGTATTCAGGGGTATTTTCCCGCGCGGCGAAGCGTTCCGCCACTTCCTCTTGCACCATCACCGAAATCCCCTGCACCTTGTCGCTTTCTTCCAAGAGCTTGGTAACGAGCGGCGTGGTAACGTAATAGGGAAGATTGGCAACCACGGTATATTCTCCGATCTCCGATTCCAATTCCTTTAAATCGACCTTGGAAAAATCACGGAAAATGACTTCTACGTTTTCAAGCCCCGCAAGCGTTTCCGCCAAAACGGGTTGAAGCGCCGTATCGATATCGAACGCGTATACCTTTTTCGCTTTTTCCGCAAGCGCCCGCGTGAGCGTGCCCGCGCCGCAACCGATCTCTACCACCGTAGTATTTTCGTCTACGCCGCTTGCCGCGACGATGCTATCGAGTAAATTTTTATCGGAAATGAAATTTTGACCGAACTGCTTTTTAAAGTGAAAGCCGTGCTTTTCGAGAATACTTTTTAATTCCATGCTCTTTTACCCTAAAAATTCGCCCTCTTCGTCCACGAAAACTTTGCCTGTTTTCTTATTCCGCATCACCTTGATATGGCCGTAATCTAAAATTTGCACGATCGCGTCTTTGGGATTGTATTTGATATACAAAAGCTCGATGGGCAATTTTTCTTCCAAGCCGAACGCGTGCATAGCGGAAAACAATTCGCGATCGAGGGGCAGAAAAAACAAAGTATCTTCCATCGGCTCGGCTTCCGCGTCCACGCTTTGAAGCCGTATATCCGCCGCCGCGATAGCTATACGGATTCGCCGCGCGAAATTATCGGTGGCGATCATCAATCCAAGATCGTCCCACGCGAAAAACTCCGTTCCCTCGTCCGCTTCTTCAAATACCTGCTCGCCCGCGTTGGGGTAACGAACGGTCAACCCGCTTTTGTCAACCGTAAAAGCAATGCCCGTTTCTTCGTCGACGGTATTCAGCCGCTCGCCCTCAAACGGCGCGGGGTCTTCCCATAAAAAAGACCAATGCGCCAGTTCCGCTTGCCGTTCCTTTTTCGCTGTCAAAAGACCTAACGTCAGGCACGCCGCCGAACTTACCGCAAACACGCCGCCGCACACGGCGAACAGCCACCAAATTTCTTGCGTACCCGCAACGATCATCACCGCAAGCGTAAGCGCGGCAACGACGAGATATGCGGGAACGAGCAAATAATTCACTTTTCTTCTAAGCGGAGTCATTTCCGCTTTTTCCAATTCTATGCGTTCTTTTAATGTCATAACCTTTTAAGAATCGGTGATATAATCACGAATATAGAGGGGGATATTCAAGCTCGCCGCCAAGCGTTTGCACGCTTCCACCTCTTCCGCGCCGATACAGTCCACGATAGAAAAGCGCACGTTCAGCCCTTTCTTTTTGCAAAGCTTCGCAAATTCGAGCATGCTGTCGAAGCCCGCCTCGCGGAACTGCGAACGGCAGATCTTTTGATATTTTTCGTAGCAAGAAGCGTTGAGCGAAATATTGATCAGATCAAGCTTACCTGCAAGCTCGGGCACGATATCCCGCTTATTAATCAAGTTGCCTTGCCCGTTGGTATTCAAACGGGTAGGAATCCCTTTTTCGTGCAGATAATCGCAAATCGCAAGCATTTCCGCAACCTTGTAGGTGGGTTCGCCAAAGCCGCAAAATACCGCTTCTTTAAACCGCTTCAAGTCCCCCAAGCCGTTGATCGCGGCGATCACCTTTTCCGCCGTAGGATCGCCCTTTTGCAACCATAAATAATAGCCTTAGTAGCTCGTGCGGTCGTTGCGCACGCAAAAATCGCAACCGTTGGAGCATTTGTTCGTCAAGTTGATATACAAATTCCCGTCAAGGGTATATACGTAGGTATCCTTGCGGTTTTGTTGCTCGTTCTTGCCGTTCTTTTGCCCGCCTTTCTGCCCGTTCTTCTTTTGATTGTTTTGCTGTTGGTTTTGGGGCTGCGGCTGAGGTTTTTGCTGCGGCTTTTTATTCTGAGCGTTTTGTTGCGGCTGCTGATTTCCCTGCGGCTGCGCCGGCTTTTGCTGATTTTGAGCATTTTGATTTTGTTGATTGTTTTGCCCGTTCCCGCCGTTGCCGCGCTTATGACGGCGGCGTCTGCCGCGGTGTTTTCCGCCGTTTTCGGAACGGATATTTTCTGTTTCTTCCATTGCTTTAACGAAGCTTAACAAAAAGCGTACGCGCGTTTTTCGCGATCTGCTCTTTCAGCTCCTCCTCCTTTTCTTGGCGAAGCGCCGCGAGATTTTTTAAGATGACGGGAATATGTTTCGGCTCGTTGGGAAACGTGCCGCGATAGGGCGTAGGCGTAAGGTAAGGGCAGTCGGTTTCCGTCAAAATGCGGGTGGCAGGTACGGCTTGAACGCTTTCGTGTACCTTTTTCGCGTTCTTGAACGTGGACGTGCCGCCAAAAGAAAAGTACAGCCCCAAATCGCAAAAGCGCAAAAGCATTTGCGCGGAATAGGAATAGCAGTGCATCAACCCGCCGCACGCTAAAAGCGCTTTATGCTCGGCGAGGATATTCAGCGTTTCTTCCGCCGCGTCGCGGCTGTGGATCACGACGGGCAAAGAAAGAGCGTGCGCCATTTTCAGCTGCTCGATAAACGCTTCCCGTTGCGTTTGCTTGGGCGGGTTATCGTCGAAATGATAATCCAAACCGATCTCTCCCACGCCGATGCACTTTTCGTGGGCGCAGAGCGCTTTCAGCCGCTCGAAATCCCCCTCTTTATATTTATGCAGCTCGCTCGGATGAAAGCCCGCGCAAAAGTAGATTTCTTCGTGCGCCTCGGAAAATCGCATGGATAAAAACGAGGAATCCACGTCGTATCCGCACGCGACGATACGCTCCACTCCCGCCGCCTTCGCGCGCCCGATCAGCCCTTGCAGACCGCCCGCCGCGCCGTATTCTTCGCCCGTTAAATGGGCGTGGATATCAAGATACATCTCAGTGAATGGACGCGCCGCTTTCCAGCTCGTCTTTATCGGAAACGACGAGCGCGAGCGTGCCGTTTTCGTCTTCCGCCGCCAAGATCATACCCTCAGATAAGATCCCGCAGATCTTTCTGGGCGCAAGGTTAGTTACGAACACCACCTTTTTGCCCACCATTTCTTCGGGAGTATAGTGCTTGGCGATCCCCGATACCACGGAGCGCACTTCGTTGCCAAAGCGCACCGTTTCGTGCAAAAGCTTCGAGGACTTGGGCACTTTTTCGCAGGCAATGATCTCGCCCACGCGAAGCTGTACTTTTTCGAAATCCTCAAACGCGATCAACGGCGCCGTTTGCGTATTTTCTTCCGTTTCGGGGGTAGCAGGCGCGCTTTCAGCCGCTTGCGCCTGCGCGATCTGCTCCGCTTTGATCTTTTCGATCTCCGGTTCTATCGTCTTAAAATCAAGGCGCGCGAACAGCGGCGGGATCGCCGTAGCCGTAACGGAAGCATACTTGCCGAATACGCTACATTCTTCCAAGCTCCTCGTTTCCGCGTTGAACGCCGCGAAAATCTTCGCCGCCGTTTCGGGCATAAAGCTTTCCAAGAGCGTTGCCGAAATCAAGATCGTTTCCGCAAGGTTATAAAGAACGTCGTTCAGGCGCTGTTTTTTGCTCTCGTCTTTCGCAAGCGCCCAAGGCATCGTTTCGTCGATATATTTATTGGCGCGGCGAAGAGCGGTGAAAATTTCGAAAATCGCGTCGGAAATACGGAGCGCGTCCGCTTTTTCGATCACCTTTTTCACCGTTTCGCAAACGGTGGCTTTAAATTCGCCGTCGGGATCTTGCTCGTTCGCCGCTTCGCTTCTTTGCACCGTGCCGCCGAAATATTTACCGATCATGGCGATCGTACGGCTCACGAGGTTGCCTAAAACGTTGGCAAGATCGGTATTGAAGCGTTCCGCAACCAGCTCCCAAGTGATCTGCCCGTCGCTTTCAAACGGCATCTCGTGCAATACGAAATACCGCACGGCGTCCACGCCGAACAATCTTGCAAGGTCGTCCGCGTAGATTACGTTGCCCCTGCTCTTGCTCATCTTTCCGTCCCCTTGCAACAGCCAAGGATGCCCGAAAATTTGCTTTGGAAGCGGTTCGCCCAGCGCCATCAAAAAGATGGGCCAATAGATCGTGTGGAAACGCAAAATGTCCTTCCCGATCAAATGCAGATCGGCGGGCCAGAATTTTTGATAATTTTCGCCGTGGTTACCGTCCGCGTCAAAACCGATCCCCGTGATATAGTTGGTGAGCGCGTCCAGCCATACGTATACGACGTGGCGCTCGTCAAAGCTGACGGGAATCCCCCACTTGAACGAGGTGCGTGATACGCAAAGATCCTGCAAGCCTTTTTTGAGGAAGTTGTTCATCATCTCGTTCTTTCTGGAAACGGGCTGAATAAATTCGGGGTGTTTTTCGATATGCTCGATCAAACGGTCGGCATATTTCCCCATCTTGAAAAAGTACGCTTCTTCCTTTGCGGGCTTCACTTCCCTGCCGCAATCGGGGCACTTGCCCTCGACGAGCTGGCTTTCCGTCCAAAAGGATTCGCAAGGGGTGCAATACATTCCCTCGTATTCCCCTTTATAAATATCCCCTTGATCGTAAAATCTTTTAAAAATTTTCGCAACCTGACGGCAATGTTCTTCGTCCGTCGTGCGCATAAAACGGTCGTAGGAAGTGCCTACGAGATCCCAAATATTTTTGATCGTTCCCGCCACCTCGTCCACGAACGCTTGCGGGGAAACGCCCGCTTTCGCCGCTTTTTCTTCAATCTTTTGCCCGTGCTCGTCCGTGCCCGTTTGGAAAAAGACTTCATAGCCCTGCTTGCGCTTAAACCGCGCGATCGCGTCCGCTAAAATCGCTTCGTAGGTGTTGCCGATATGCGGCTTGCCCGAAGTATAGGCGATCGCCGTCGTAATATAGTAAGGTTTTTTCTCTGCCATGATAACCTCCGCTCGTTGGTATACGAAATTATTATACAACTTTGCGCAGAATTTGTAAACCGATTTGCACGCTTTTACGATTTTTACCGCCCGATTTTACGCATAAGCGCGCCGCGGACAATCATATCATATCTTATGAACGCGATTTTCACCTTATTATTTCTCGCCGCGGCGATCTGCCTGCTCTTTTTTAACCCCGAACTCTTTTTATCCACCGTTTTAGACAGCGCTTCATCCGCCGCCTCGCTTTGCGTTGCTCTCCTCGCTTCCTACGCGATCTGGCTAGGCTTGATGCAGGTTTGGGAGGATTGCGGCTTGACCAATCTTTTATCCAAAGCCTTGAAACCTCTTTGCAAACGCCTGTTCCGCACGGACGATAAAGAGGTTCTCACGGCGATCTCCGTCAACCTTTCCGCCAATCTTTTGGGGATCGGCGGCGCGGCGACGCCGTACGGCATCAAAGCGGCGCAGCTTCTCGATAAAACGGAGCACGCGGAATACGCTTCCTGCATGTTCTTTGCGCTCAACGCCACGAGCATTCAGCTTTTGCCCACTTCCGTGGTGGGCATTCGCGCCTCGCTGGGAAGCGGCGCGCCTGCGGATATTATTTTACCCACGCTCATCTGCACGACGCTCTCCACCGTTTTAGCGTGCTTTTTAACTTGGCTCTGCTTGGGCAGAAAAAGCAAAAAACAGGCAAAATTCACAAAAATACAAAGGGCAGGTGCAAAATGAACGTTGTTTTTGCGTGCATTATCCCCATTCTTTTTATCGGCTCGTTTATTTTCGCTTCCGTCAAAAAAGTCAAGGTGTACGATAGCTACACCAAGGGCGCGGCAAAAGCGATCCCCCTCGTCGTTTCGGTATTCCCCTATCTCGTTACCGTAACGCTCTTGGCTCGTCTGCTCACCGCGAGCGGCTTGGAAGATAAAATTTTGGAATTTCTCGCGCCCGTATTCGAAGCGACGGGCGTACCGCAAGAAATTGCGGGCTTGATACTCATCAAGCCGTTATCGGGCAGCGGCTCGATCGCCGTGCTTTCGGAAATCCTAACCCGCTACGGCGCAGATAGCTACGTTTCCCGTTGCGCGTGCGTTGCCTACGGCACAGCGGAAACGATCTTTTACGTTGCGGCAGTCTATTTTGCGGGCATAAAACGCAAAAAATTACCTTTGGCGATCGGCCTTGCCTTGCTTTCCTATCTCGTCTGCGTAATTTTTTGCTGTTTCCTGTGCCGTTTTTTGTGATTTTTTCACTTTTCGCCTTAAAAATGTTAATTTTTCACAAAAATTGTGCGAATATTATCGAAAAAAAATTTTTTAAAAATTTATTTGCAAAGCATTTACTTTTTTTCTCTTGCGTGTTAAAATATACTTGTAAATCGGTTGAACAACCGAATACATTACATAGCTCATCATTTTCCCCCTTATCCTATTAGGTAAACGCCTCGGAGTTGTACTTCGGGGCGTTTATCTTGCCGTAAGAGTCAAGGGGCTTCACCGCAGGGCTTTGCTATAAACAGAATAAACCTTTTCCAAACGGTCAATCATATTTTCACGCAATTTTCTTTGACTTTTCCATATTTATCCGCTATAATAGGAATGTCATATAAAATTATTACAGTTGGAGAAAATATGATTGTTTTTTATTACTTTGAGTGGGCTTGTATCGTTTTCATCGCGCTATTTGCGGCGTTATCGTTGCCCACGCTCGTAAGGTTTTGCAAGGGGGCGGGCAAGAGAACGCAGTTCCCACGGGCAAAAACTTACGCTAAATTCGCCGTTTTGATCCCCGCGAGGGACGAATCGAAGGTGATCGAAGCGAATATCAAATCGGTGCTTGCGGCGAATTACCCTGCGGACAAGCAAGATATTTATATTATTGTGGAAACGCCCGACGATCCTACCGTACAAATCGTAAAAAAATACCCGCAAATAAAACTGTTTTTCCGCGAAAACTTACAAAATATCGGCAAGGGCTACGCGCTCGACGAATGTTTACAAAGCATTTTCCAAAGCGGGGAACCCTACGACGCGTTTTGTATTCTTGACGCGGACAACCTAGTGCAAAAAGATTTTTTCCTACGGCTCAACGACGCGTACGCCGCCGGCTACGACCTTGCTTGCGGTAGGCGGGATAATAAGGATTGGAATATTTCCGTCGTAAGCGCGGCGAGCGCGCTCACCTTTTTGGCGTTGAATACGCTCGTCAATCAGCCTTGCACCGCAATTGGAAAGCCCATCACCGTTTCAGGCACGGGATTTTTTATCCGCGCCGAACGACTGAAAGAGCTTGGGGGCTGGAAATTCTTTTCGCTCACGGAAGATTACGAAATTTCCGCATACGCCGCTAATCACGGCTGGCGCAGCGCGTACGTAGACGAGGCGGTATACTACGACGAACAGCCCGTGAAAATGGGGCAATCGATCGTTCAGCGCTCGCGTTGGGTGCGCGGCTTTTTCGCCGTACACAGCGGCGTTGCCAAGGATAAGCAAAAACAAAAGAACAACACTACTTCCATGCCCGTGATTTGTCTTTGCCTTTCAATCATTGCATACCTGGTATGCCTTTTTGGATTTTTCACCGCCGCGCTCATTACGAAAAACGCCATTTTTGCGCCCCTTGCCATACGCCTTGGCGGCGTAGTTGCGGCGGTGTATTTTCTGCTCGTCCTGCTCACCGTTTATTTATTTAGGGCAAACGACGGGCTGATCCGTATTTCAAAAAGCATGAAAATAAAGGCGATTTTCTTTCATCCGATCTTTTTATTTTCTTATATTGCCGCCGCCGTGCGCGCGATCTTTATGAAAAATACTTGGGAAAAGATCGAACATAGCCTTTACAAAGAAATCGACGAGGTGCAAAGTGAGCGCTAAAGAAGGAAAAGTATTTTATTACCGCGACGAGCTGACGGACGATTTTGCAAAAACGGTGCAAACGCCCCGCCCCTTGCCCGAAAACTACCGATATATCAGCAACAATCCTTTGGAAAGGCTGTTCGGCTTCATCGCCTACCGATTGCTTTTAAAGCCGTTTGCGTGGCTGTACTTAAAGCTGAAATTTCATCATACGTTCGTAAAATCGGCGGGCGTAAAAGCGCTCAAAGGCGGGCATTTGATCTACGGCAACCACACCGCGCTGTTTGCGGACGTTTTTCAGCCCAGCTTGATTAAGATGAGCCGCAAAAATTATATCGTTGCGGGCGAACAGGCAAATTCCTTGACGGGAATTTTATGGATCACGCGCTCGATTGGCGCGATCCCGCTCACGAAAAGCGTGAAGCAAAACCGCGAAATGCTGCGCTGCATCAAAAAACGCTTGCAAGAGGGCGCTTCCGTAACGATTTTTCCCGAAGCGCACGTGTGGCCCTATTATACGAGGATCCGCCCTTATTCTTCCGCAAGCTTCAAATACGCCGCGATCTTTCACGCCCCTGTCATTTGTATGACCACCTGCTATCAAAAACGCAAATTTTCCAAAACGCCGAAAATGATCACGTACCTGGACGGTCCGTTTTATCCCGATCCCGCGCTTTCCACGCAAGAAAACGCCGAGCGTTTACACGCCGCCGTAATGGAAACGATGCAAAAGCGCGCCGAGGAACATTCCACTTATAGCGTATACGAGTATATTAAGTTGGAAGAGGAAGAAACATGAATTGCCGCGGCGGCTATGCCGCCTCGCAAGGACGATAAGGCAAATAAAACCCCACCCGAACGTTCGGGTGGGGTATTCTTTTTACCGTATGCTGTTGCCCATTTCGTAGGCAATTCCCGTCAATTCGGGGCGGTTTAACACCTCGCCTTTTTCGTATACGCCTCTGCCGTACAGCGTTCCCTTTTCCTCGTAGCCGTCAATGCACATCGCAAAGCCGTGGAAGCACGCGAGCGTTCCGTCCATCGTATCTTCGTCGTCCTCCGCCGCCGTCGCGATATAATAAAGCTCTTTGTTTTTGATCTCCGTCCAACGCGCCACCGTTCGATCGATCACGGTTTTTAATTGCGCGCAAATCGAATAGAAATATACGGGGCTAGATAATACCAGCACGTCGCAATCGATGATCTTTTGCAAAACTTCGCCCATATCGTCGTTGAACGCGCACCTGCCCCCGTGATCCTTACAAAAATAACAGCCCGTGCAAGGCGCGATCTTCTTTTCGGCAACGCGGATTTTTTCCACTTGATTGCCCGCTTCTATCGCGCCGCGCATAAATTCATCGCATAAAATATCCGAGTTCCCGCTCCGTCTGGGGCTACCCGATAAAATAAGTACTTTTTTCATCTCAATTATCCAATCCTAATAAATAATCTACGCCTACGTCCAAGATCTTGCAAAGCTCGTAAAACACTTCTAACGAGGGCAAATTCTTTCCCTTTTTCCAATTACTGATATTTCCCTCGTCCATTTGTAACCGCTTCGCTAATGCTTTTGGCGTCATTCCGCAACCTTTACCGGTCTGTATCTATTACGATAAAGCGGAAAACGGTTTTTATAAGCAACAACCTATGAACGACGAGGAGCGAGAAGCGTAATATTAAAAAGGTTGTAGCGGGCGCTACAACCTTTTTCTTCGCACGCGATTATTTCGCGCAGTTTGCTTTCAAGATCGCAAGGTTATCCATGATTTCCTTGGGCATCTTATCGCCGAAGTTTTCAGCGTAGTAAGCGGTGATTTCTTCCGCTTCCGCCGCCCAGCGTTCTTTATCTACCACGAGGAGTTTATCAAGCGTTTCCGCCGTGATATCGCAGTTTTCGATGTTGATATCCTTTGCGTAAGGAAGATAACCGATTGCCGTTTCTCTTGCGTCAACGGTGCCTTCGCAACGATCCAAGATCCAATCAAGCACGCGCATATTGTCGCCGAAGCCGGGCCACATGAAGTTGCCGTTTTCGTCCTGACGGAACCAGTTTACGTTGAAGATCTTGGGTTGCTTGCTTTCTTCCACTTTCGCGCCCATATCGATCCAGTGCTGGAAGTAACGGTCAACCGAATAGCCCATGAAAGGCTTCATAGCCATAGGGTCGTGGCGAAGCACGCCTACCGCGCCCGTCGCAGCCGCCGTCGTTTCCGAAGACATGATCGTACCTACGAACGTACCGTGGTTCCAATCTCTCGATTGATATACGAGCGGAGTCGTCGT
>JAFTQB010000011.1 GCA_017462985.1 Clostridia bacterium | reverse complement strand
GGACGGTTGTCCTCTTCAAAATAGCGGATAAACTGCTTGGGTGCGGAGGGGAGCTCGAGCTCTTGCGGCACGCCATTAAAGCTTGCCCAAGCGGATAAGATCTCCTCTTTCGTGGGCTTTTTTGCAAAGCTTACGAACACCGCCGCCGTGTGCCCGTCGGAAACGGGAACGCGCAAGCATTGCGCAGTGATGGCGGGGGCGGAAGCGGAAACGATCTCGCCGTTTTCAACGCTTCCCCAAATTTTCAGCGGTTCTTTTTCGCTCTTTTCTTCCTCGCCGCCGATATAGGGGATAATATTATCGAGGATCTCGGGCATAGTCGCAAAGGTCTTGCCCGCGCCCGAAATCGCCTGATAGGTACAAACGGCAACCTCTTTCACGCCGAATTTTTGCAACGGGTGCAAAAGCGGCACGTACGATTGGAGCGAGCAGTTGGATTTGACGGCGATAAAGCCGCGCTTCGTGCCGAGGCGTTTTCTTTGCGATTCGATCACCGCAAGGTGTCCGTCGTTGATTTCGGGAATGACCATCGGTACGTCCGCGGTGAAGCGGTGCGCCGAGTTGTTGGATACGACGGGAACTTCCATTTTTGCGTACTGTTCTTCCAGTTCGCGCGTTTTTGCTTTGTCAAGGTTGACGGCGCAGAATACGAAGTCTACCTTTTGCGCGATCTTTTCCATATCCGCTTCCGCGTCCAAAACCGTCATGCCGAGGTATCGCTGAGGAATAGGGCAATCAAACGCCCATTTATTGCCGACGGCGGCTTCGTAAGTTTTTCCCGCCGAACGCGCGGACGCCGCAAGAGCGACCACGTTAAACCAAGGGTGATCGGCAAGCAGCAACATAAATCTTTGCCCGACCATACCCGTTGCGCCAATAACGCCTACGTTCCATTTTTTCATAATATCGTTCTCCTTAAAAGGTAAAATAAAAGACGGTGATCGCACCGCCCCGTAAAGCTTGAAAACGAAAACGTTTTCGAAAGAAGATCAAGACAGCTCTTCACGGACGGTGACAGTCGTACGGGTATTCTCCCGTAAGCCCAGCGCAAGGGCGAAAATTTGCGCTTCGGCGGCGATACCCTTTCCGTCCTCGCGGGGCAAAATGCAAAAAACGTTCGCTCGTTTTTCCTGCCGCGAGGGGTACTGATGTTCAGCCGCTCCTCTGTTTGACGTCCTTATTTTATCATATACGTATAAAAAAGTCAAAGATTTTTCATATCTTGCAAATTTAATTTGAATTTTTTTCGAAATTTCCTTGAAATAATCACAAAATTGTAGTAAAATAGTATTCGGATAAAAATTTTTGGAGTGATTTTTAATGGCGCAACAAAAGAAAGGGTTCATCGCCCGCATGCTGGAAGGCAAAGAAAGAGATGAAGAATATGCAAGAAGTACCTTGCCTACCAATCGTTGGCAACTCTTTTGGGATATTTTCAAGGGCAACTTCGGCAAGATCGTCAAGGTAAATTTATTGACGCTGCTGTTTTTTATCCCCACGATCTTCGTAGTCGTTTTGGGGCTTATGGTCAACGCGAACAACGGCGTGTTTTATCCGTTCGGCGCAAACCTTGGGGTAGGCTATCCCGTGGCGCCCAATACGCAGGGCATTGCCGAATACCTCGTGTTCAGCAACGACTTGATGACTTACGGGCTGATCTTGATTTCCGCCTTTATCGCCGCCGTGGGGCTTTCGGGCGGGATGTACGTCATTCGTAACATGGTATGGACGGAGGGTATTTTCGTCGCGAACGATTTTTGGCGCGGCGTAAAGCTCAATTATAAAAACGCAATGCAAACGGCGCTGTTTTTCTGCATCGTGCTCTTTTTGACGGTTACGGCGCAGAATATGTCCGCGCTCACCAAAGCCACAAGCGATCTTTCGACGGCGGAAACGGTGATGCTTACCATTTCCGAAATTTTGAGCTATACGATGCTCGCGCTCTGTTCGATGATGTCGCTTTGGATGATTGCGCTCGGCGTAAACTATAAAATGAGCTTTTTCGTGATGCTGAAAAACTCGTTCTTGATGACGATCGGCACTCTGCCGCAAACGATCTTCTTTGGTGCGCTCGGTTTAATTCCGTTTATCTTGCTCCTTTTCAACGTGGAATTGTTGACGGTGATCGGCGTGGTGATGATTCTTATTTTCGGGCTAGCGTATCTGTTGCTCGTGTGGTTGGATTTCGCGCAATGGGTATTCGATAAATATATCAACCCGAAGATTGAAGGCGCGAAAGTGGGCAGAGGCATTTTCGATAAAAACGGACAATCGACGGAAACGGGCGACGAGAGCGCGGCTTCCATCGAATATCAAAGAATTATTCTTGCGGCGGGCAAATCACAGCTTGTGGCGCGTCCTATCAAGCCGATCGACGACGAACTTACCGTCTACGATCTTCCGCAATCGTTCACGCGCGAGGACTTGCAACGGCTCCGCGAAAGCAAACAAGCGATCGTACAGGATAGCGAGGCGTACGTGGAAGAACACCAAAACGACGAACGCTACGTGGAATACAACCGTCAATTTGAGGAACGCGAACGCGCTTTGCAAGAGCAGGACGATCCGAAAAAGAAAGGTAAGAAAAAGAAGAAATTGCCTCGGCTTTTGGACGAAAATCATTAAGGCAAGGTGAGCTTATGGATAGGAACGCGGCTTATGAAAATTTAGCCGAATGGTTCGAATATCTCAACGACGACTGCGACTATGAAAATTGGTCGCAGTATTTAATTGAGGTCTTGCGCGGCTATCCCTTGCAGACGGGGCTGGATATAGGTTGCGGCGGTGGCTATTTTACGCGTGCGCTTCAAAAAGCGGGCTGCAAAATGACGGGAATAGACTGCTCGGCGCAAATGCTCGATAAAGCGCAACGCACCGCGTTGGAAACGGGGATTCGGAGCGAATATATCCTTTGGGATATCGCCGCGAAAAAGCCCGTTCGCAAATATTCGTTCGCGACGGCGATCAACGATTGTATCAATTATATTCCCAAGGAAAAATTGGCGCGGGCGTTTAAAAATATTTGCGCTGCGCTGGAACGCGGCGGGGTATTTTTTTTCGATATCAGTTCGGAGCGCAAATTGCGGCAAAAAGTTGCAAATACTGTCAGCGTTGACGATCGCGACGAGATCACTTATTTGAATTTTTCCTCTCTTGACGGCGACGAAGTAACGATGGACGTTACGCTGTTCGTGAAGGGCGCGGACGGGAAATATATCCGCTTGGACGAGCGGCATACGCAGTATATATATAAGGAAGAAGAAATCGTTTCTGCGCTTGAAAACAGCGGCTTTACCTTGCTCAAATGCGAGGGGCGATTCGGGAAGGAAAGCGAAAAGGACGATCGGATCTGCTTTTTGGCGCAAAAGAGGTGAGAAATGGAAAACTTGCTGAAAACGCTCGTATACGACGGGCAGGTATCGCTGACGGTAGCGGATACGACGGAGCTTGTAAAAGAAGCGGTGAAATTGCACGGGCTGAAAAAGGGCAGCGCGACGGTGCTTGGGAAAGTGCTTTCGGCGGCGGCGTTCACTTCCGCTGCGCTCAAAGAGGAGCGGGGCGAGGTATCTTTCACGATCAAAGGCAACGGAACAGGCGGCTCGGTGAACGTATCGGGCAATCAAGCGCTGCATATTCGCGGGTATTTAGAAAATCCCGAAATCGACGAGCTTGACGAGGCGGAAATTTTAGGCGAGTACGGCTCTCTTACCGTCATTCGCGACGACGGTTACAGCCGCCCGTTCGTAGGATCGTGCGCGTACCCGTTTGCCGTAAGCGTAGACGCGCTGTTTGAGGAATACTATCGCGTAAGCGAACAGCTTCCCACGTTTTTGGCGACGAAAGTGGAGCTGGACGAGGACGGCGACGTTCTTTTTGCGGGGCTTGCCGCTTTGCAACCGCTTCCGTTTACCGACGAGGCTACTTTGAACGGCTTGCCCAAGGGCAAGGAGCTTGAACGAATCGTGGAAGCGGTGAAAAATAAAGGGATAAAAGGCGCGGCGAAAGAGCTTTTTTCGGCAAAAGACGACGGAATAACGCTTCGGCGCGCATCGTATACTTGTCATTGTTCAAGGCTGTATTTGACGCAGGTTTTGGCGGCTGTGGGGGAAGAACAGATGCGGCAGATTATACGAGAAGACGGGGAATTGAGGGTGCATTGCCATTATTGCAACACCGATTACGTCTTTTTGGACGAGGACGCGGATAAAATATTTGCCCGAAAAAAATAAAGGCGGTAGGAAGATGTCAGCCAAGGTATTAAAGATCGATATGGGATTAAAACGCTTGCAAGCGCTTATAGAAAAAGCGTATCAAGACGGCGATTATTTATCGGCGTTGCGTTTTTCTTTTCGCGAAATCGACGAATACGGCGAGGATATCGAAACGTATTATCGCATTGCCGACGTTTACGAAAATTACGGCTTGCAAACGTATGCGATCAAATGGCTTTTTCGCGCGTTGCATATTTGCGAAGAACAGGACTTGCCGGAAGTCTACGAGGGGCTTGCCGTCAATTATCTGAATATGGGCAACGAAGGCGCTTCCGCTTATTATTATAATCAACTCATCGACGTGGACGACACGTTGACTGCGGAAAATAAAATGGAGATTGCTCAGGCGTTTGCAAAAGAAAAAAAGTCCCCGTTCAAATTCGTTTATCCCCCGCAGCTCACCGATTTTTCCGAAGAGCTGGACGAGGGTTCGGCGGCGCTCAAAGAGGGGGATTGTAAACGCGCGATCAAGGCGCTTTCAAAGGTATCGAAAGGCAAAGATTATTTAGAGGCGCGGCGCATGCTTGCGCTGGCGTATCTTTTGGACGGCAACGCTCCCCAAGCGGAACGCGTTTGCTTGGAGATATTAAAAGAATCCCCAAGCGATATTCAAGCGAAATCCACATTAGCGGCGGTCTGCTTGGAAAAAGGGGACAAGGAAGCGAGTATGCGGATCGCGCAAGAGCTTTGCGAGGCGCAAACGACTTCGACGGAGGAACTTTACAAGATCGCCACCGTCTGTTGCGAAAACGGCTTGCATAAGGAAGCGTACGAAAAGTTTTCGAAAATGGAAGAAAAAACTCCTTGCGACGGCAGAATGTTGTATTTCAAAGCGGTTGCGGCGGCTAAGAGCGGCAGATTAAAGGAAGCGGAAGCTACGCTGTATCGCTTTTGTTCGCTGTATCCCGACGCGGAAGTGGGGAAATATTATTTACGGGAAGTAAGGAAAATGTTGGACGGCGGGGAGGATACCACCGAGGATTTTACCTATTTCTACCGTATTCCGCAAGCCGCGCGAGAGCTAGCTTGCCACTCTCTCGTTTCCCTTGGGAAGTTGCCGAGGGAAGAAGCTTGCTTTTTGGGCGCGGCGGAGAGCATTGTGAGTGATCTTAGGTGGTGCTTCGACGAAATGGACGGCATGGACGAGGATCTGCAATATATCGCGCTCGTCGTTGCCGAACATACCTGTTCGGATGAATTTTTGCAGGATATTTTGCTAGATTTTGAAGTCGCCGACTATTTAAAAATAGAAACGCTTCGTTTGCTTTACGAACGCAACGAGGACGGCGTTTGGGGCTTGGTGCTTTGCAACGTGTATCATAAGCTGCATATTTATTCAATTAAAGTGGGCAAACGCCGCCGTAAAAAATATCTTGCGGCGTACGCGATGATCGCGTCGAAATTCGCTATTATGACGGATTCGCACGCAAAACGTTTAAAGCAAGCCGCCGAACTACTGTACGTCTGCGTGGATTTTTCGCAAACCTACGAACTGCTCACCAAAGAAAACGATATTGCTTGCGCGATCTATTTGATGGCAGGCTTGAATGATTTGGGATTTGACGAACAAAAAATCATCGCTGCGCTTCGGGCGAATCCCGAAAACGTGGATGCGTTAATCGATTGCTATCGCGACGTGAAAGATAGGGAAATGTAAGGAGTATTACCAATGAAACTGATTGATTTCGACGGGCTTTTCGATGAAAAACTGACCGTTTATATGGAAGAGAACAAAAACAAATACACCGAAAAACAATGGGAAGACGTCATTCCCCGCCTGTATAAAAAATTCGGCGATACTTACGTTGCGAAGGTGAAATGCACGCCCAAGCAATACTATGCGAAAATGACGGACGAGGAGCTTGCGCAAACGCTTGCGTTGCATTTAAAAGAGGACGTTCCCGTACCCGAATTTTTGTGCAACGAGATCGAAAGTCGCGGCAACGTGGAAACGCTGCTCCCGTTGCTTTTATCGGGGGATACGCAAACGGTTTCTTACGCGGTGAATTTGATCTTGGACGACGAACGGGCGTACGACGCGTATTTTTCCCTGCTTATTTCCGAGGATACCGACGGGGATATTCGCGACGATATCGCGGATATTTTCAAGCTGCACGCCGATAAAATTTCCGCGCGCTGTTTGCAAGCCTATCAAGACGGGATCGCCAAAGAATATATGTTGGAGATCCTCTCGCGCGTGAAAGAGAGAAACGACGGGATTTTCGATATTTTGCTTTCGGAATTTGCCGCGGCGGACGAAAACACGCCCATGCGCGCGAGTTATTTGGCGGCGTACGGCGACGATCGCGCGTTGCCCGCGCTCCTTGCCCGTATTGAGGATAGAAGCATCGGCTTCGTGGAATTTCAAGAGCTTAAATACGCGATCGAAGCGCTGGGCGGCGAATATACCGAGCCGCGCGATTTTACGGCGGATAAGGACTATCTTGCAATTGAAGCGGCGGCCTCGCGCGGGTTTTCCGAGGAAGAAGAAATCAAAAGTTAAGCGAAAAATTCAATCATAAAATTTTCGTCCCCGACATAAATTAAAGCGTAAGCTATTTATGCGGGGATTTTTTTGCGCCGTACGGCGTACCCGCGAAGGGAGGTCGTAGGATGGAAAATTACAGCATATACGAAGATATGTCCGCACGGACGGGAGGGGATATCTATATCGGCGTAGTCGGGCCGGTGCGTACGGGAAAATCGACGTTTATCAAGCGGTTTATGGAAGCGCTCGTTTTGCCAAGCGCGGACGAGGCGCAAAAATCGGTGATGATCGACGAACTGCCGCAAAGCTCTTCGGGGAAAACGATCATGACGACGGAGCCGAAATTCGTGCCCGCAAAGGCGGCTTCGATCGACTTTGGCAACGGTGCGAAAGCTTCCGTGCGGTTGGTGGATTGCGTGGGCTATCCCGTGGCGGGCGCAACGGGTTTTGAAGAAGACGGTCAGCCGCGGCTCGTCAGCACGCCGTGGAGCGACGCCCCTATGCCTTTCGAACAGGCGGCGGAAATCGGTACGGAACGGGTGATCAAAGAACACTCCACGATCGGCGTGTTGGTAACGGCTGACGGCAGCTTTACGGCGATGGAACGGGGGGCGTACGAAAGCGCGGAAGCGCGTGCGGCGGCGGAATTGAAAGCGATCGGGAAACCGTTCGTGATCGTCCTCAACTGTACGGATATTTTCGCGGCGGAAGCGCAACGCGCGGCGATGGAAGAAAAATACGGCGTACCCGTGTTGGCGTTGAACGTGGAAAAAATGGGCGAAAGCGAGGCGCTCGCCGTGTTGGAAAAGGTATTGCTTGAATTTCCCGTTACGCGTTTGGATCTTTCCATTCCCGCCTGGCTTCGCGCGTTGCCCGAAACCTCGCCCATGGTGGCTTCCTTGCTTGAAAAGATCCGCGCCGTGGCGTGCGGGATCGCAAAGATGAAGGATTGCAAAAAGCTTTGCTCTGCGTTTTCGGAAGAGGACGATTTTATATCCCCGTCGGAAATCACGCTCGACGCCGCCACGGGTGTGGCAAAAGCGACGGTCGAGGCAAAAGAGGAGCTGTTCTATCGGGTGCTTTCCGATCAGTGCGGCACGCCTATTTCTAACGATTGCGAACTGATGCGGTACGTGCGTACGCTGGCGGAAGATCAGCGCAATTTCGAAAAGATCAAACAGGCGTTTGCAGAAGCGGAAGAAAGCGGCTACGGAGTGGCTCCGCCGAGAATAGACGAATTGGAGCTTTTCGAACCCAAGCTCGTCAAAAAGGGCGGAAACTACGGCGTGCGTTTTAAAGCGGGCGGCGCGAGCTATCATATCATGAAAATCGAAGTGAGCGGCGAGGTCGCGCCGATCGTGGGCGGTAAGGCGCAGGGAGAGCAGTTCTGCGAAGAAATGCTTCGTTCGTTCTCGGGAGAGCAGGATAAGATCTGGGATACGAATATTTTCGGCAAGACCTTAAAAGAGCTTTTAGGGGAAGAATTAGAGGGCAAAAAAGACTCGATGCCCACCGAGCTTCGGGCGAAAATGCGGCGTACGTTATCCAAGATCGTCAACGACGGCAAGGGCGGGTTTATTTGTATTTTGCTTTAATTTTTCGTATAAAAAATTCTTTCGTTGCGCATATTAAAAATAACTTTTGAAAGAAAAGGGGAAAGAAATATGAGCAATCGCAAACGCAAGAAAGACAAGGTGCAAAAAATCAGCGAAGAAGAATATGCAAGGTATCTTTGCTCTCTCAAAGACGAACCGCCTTTGGACGCTTACGAAAAGGCAGGCGGACGATCGAACAAAAACGGCGAAAGCGAGGAGCAGGGTAGTAGATAAAAAAGACGGGGGCAAAAAACAAATTGCTCCCGTCTTTTTGTAAGAGAAAGCCGATTTTTTGTCTTGCGCGCGCACAGGTATGCGTCAAAGAGCGAAAAAAATGAAAAAAAGCCGTATTTTTTAACGCTTTGCGCCAACTTTTTTTTCTAAAACTCTTGACCGAACGGGGAAGTTGTGTTATAATAATACCAAGATTTAACTTTTTGCAGGGTGCAGGTGTTCTTCGAAAAGAGAAAATCGACAAAAAAATCGAAAAAAATTCAAACACCCCGAAAGGGAAAAATGAAAAAACGAGGTGTAAATATGGCGGAAATCGGGAAAAATCAACAGGCAGTACAAGGCGCGACGCAAGACGACGAAATGGTTTTGATGCTCGACGGCATTTATAACGAAATCATTCGTAATTTAAATAAGATCAAAGACGAGCTTTTGAGCGAAGTAAAATATACTTCTTTGCAAGCGCAGTCGGTAAAGAAAGAAATGTCCGATAGTTTGGACGAACAAAAAAACGCCGTTCAAGCGATCGTGAGAGAACTTAAATACGGCTATCAACAAAATCAGGCGATACATAACGATCTTTCGTCCGTGTTGTCCGACGAGGTAGTGGCGAAGCTCGCCGCAGTCGAAAGCAAGATGGAGCTTTTGGAAAGCGTTGAAAAAATGCTCGCAGAGCTGAATGCGAAGCTCACGGATATGGACGTGGACGCGATAGCGGAATCCATTCGCGAAAAAGTGGTGGAAAGTCTGCCTGCTTACGACGAGATCGATTACGATAAGATCGGGGAAGTGGTTGCCGAAAAGACGGAAGCGAGCGTTGCCGAACACAGCCGTCAGCTTTCCGAGGCGATCGCGGCGATCCCCGTTGCGGAAAACGTGGATTATACGCGTATCGTGGAAGAAGTGGGCGACAGAATGTTGGAGCTTTTGCAAGAAACGAACGCAGTGAACGCTGCGAACGCCGCTTCGGTCGGCGGATTTGCTTCTTCGACGGGCGATGACGAAGATCCCGCGCCTGCCACCCCCGTAGCGGTGGAGATCGATTACGAACGTATCGTTTACGAAACGGCGGAAAAGGTGATCGAAAGTTTGCCTCCCGTAGAAAAGATCGATTATCAACGAATCGCGGATATTTTCGCGGCGAAAGCGGCGCAGCCCGTCGAAATCGATTACGATTTGCTTGCGGAAAAATTGGCGGCGAAGATGCCCGCTGCTCAGCCCGCCGAGATCGATTACGATCTTTTGGCTGAAAAGGTTGCCGAAAAGGTATCTGCAAACAACACCGTGATGATGGGCGCGGCGATCGACGAGGACGAAGCGCAGGAAGAAAACACGGAAGTGTATATCGACAGCGACGGCGTGCGTCAGATCGCGGACGGCGTTGCGGAAAACCTCGATATCGATACGCTCGCACAAAAGATTTCCGAAAAATTGCAAGTAACGGTTACGGTCGATTACGATAAGATCGGCGCCGTGGTGGAAGATAAGCTTTCCGCGGTGCAACCCGTCGCCGTTTGCGAAACGGTAGAAGCGGCGCAAGAGGAAGTCGTGGGAGAACCGATCGTGGAAGAGGTACAGGAAGAAGCAACGGAAGAGCTTGCCATAGCGGAAACGCCGCAGGAAGAAACCGTAGAAGAAACGCCCGTTGTGCCCGTGCTCGTGGAAGCGGACGCGGATATGGTGATCCGTTTGAAGAAGAGCTTCACGGCGAAACTCAGCCAGAGCGAAGAAAACGTTAAGGTGTATTACAGCGCGATCAAGAACGGCTTGACGGAATACAAGAAGATCAATTCCAACATAAGCTGGCACGGCGATAGATTTAATTACGGCAGAGATACGATCGCAAAGATCAACATTTGCGGTAAAACGCTTGGGTTGTATCTTGCCCTCGATCCCAACGATCCCGAATTTAAGACGACGGTCTACCATCAAAAGGACGTTGGTAAGCAAAAAGCGTACGAAAGCACGCCGTTCATGGTGAAGATCAGAAGCGAAGCGGGTATGAAGAAAGCGTTGCGGCTGGTAACGGCTTTGGCTGAAAAGCTTGGCGCGCAAAAGCAAAACGGCTTCGTTCCCACCGATTACGTGGCGATGTTCCCCAACGCTTCGGACGAACAGCTTCTTGCGGACGGTTTGATCAAAGCTACGAAAGAAAAGAAGGTCGCGCTTGATTTCTAAGCCGCCTACCAAAGAATAAAGATACGGAGAGCTGATAATTTATTTTCGGCTCTCTATTTTATGGGTCGGACAAGCGTCCGACAAGGAGTGAACGATAAAAGTGGATAACAGCAAAACGAAAACGCCGCGCGCGAGCCGTTCCCCGCAGGGAACCTCTTTCGACGCGGTAACGATGCCCGCCAAAACGGCGGCGAAACCGAGGGGTACGCGCCAAAGCGCGCAACGCATCTATCCCCCTCCCAAGCCCGCGCAAAAGACGGTCAAATCCCCGCGGGCTTCTCAAAAAATGCAGCAGGAGCTTTTAACGCCCGTCGCCGCGCCGACGAAACAACCTAGAACGGGCAAGAAAAAACCCGTAAAAATTCTTTTCCTCGGCGGCGTAGGGGAGATCGGAAAAAATATGACGGCGATCGAATACGGCAACGATATTATCATCGTCGACGCGGGTATGACCTTTCCCGATATGGAAGAAATGCCGGGGATCGACAGCGTTGTTCCCGATATCACCTATCTTTCGCAAAACCGCGATAAGGTGCGCGGGGTGTTTATCACGCACGGACACGAGGATCATATCGGCGGCCTTTCCTATCTTTTGAAAGAGCTCAACGCCGATACGCCCGTCTACGGTACCCGCTTAACGCTGATGCTTGCGGATAATAAATTGCAGGAAGCTCGTATCCAAAACGCTTCGCAACGGGTTGTGCAAACGGGCGATAGGGTGAAAGCGGGCGTATTCGAAGTGGAATTTATCAACGTCAACCATTCGATCGCGGGCGCTTGCGCCCTTGCAATCCGCACCCCCTGCGGCTTGATTTATCACAGCGGCGATTTCAAGATCGACCTTACCCCCGTAACGGGCGAGCCGATCGATTTGAAACGCATTGCCGAGCTTGGCAAAGAGGGCGTGCTTTTGTATATGGCGGAGTCCACCAATATCGAGCGCATGGGCTATACCATGAGCGAAACGGTGGTGGGCACGACGCTCGATCATCTTTTTTCGGAAAATATGAACCGACGGCTGATCATCGCCACCTTTGCTTCCAACGTCCACCGTTTGCAGCAGATCATCGATTTGGCGGTGAAGTACCGCAGAAAGGTAGCCCTTTCGGGGCGCAGTATGTTCAAGGTAACGGAAGCGGCGATCAAGATCGGGGAGCTGAAAATTCCCGAGGGCGTGCTCGTCGATATCGAGCAGACGAAAAATCTTTTCGATCGCGAACTCGTCATCATCTCCACAGGCTCGCAAGGCGAACCCATGAGCGCGCTCACGCGTATGGCGATGGGGGAATTTAATAAAGTAACGGTGGGCACGAACGATACGATCATCATTTCCGCGTCCCCGATCCCCGGGAACGAAAAAATGGTTTACCGTGTGATCAACAACCTTTATAAAAAGGGTGCGCACGTCGTTTACGAAAGCTTGGAAAAGATCCACGTATCGGGGCACGCTTGCCAAGAAGAACACAAAATTTTGCATAATCTTTTAAAGCCGAAATTCTTTATTCCCATTCACGGGGAATACCGTCATTTGAAACGGCACGCCGATTTGGCACAATCGCTGGGAATGCCCGCGCAAAACATTCTGATCACCGAGATCGGAAATTGCGTGGAGCTGACCGACGGCGCGATCCGTTTGGGCGAAAATATCCCCGCTGGTACGCTTTTGATCGACGGCGAGGGCGTGGAAGACCTCAGCTCGTCCGAGCTGGTGAAAGACCGTTTGAAAATGTCCACCGAGGGCGTATTGGCGGTATCGCTTGCCGTTACGGGCAATTACGTGATCAACGATCCTGCGATCGAATGTAGGGGCTTTATCACGGCGCAATGCCCGCCTGCGGAATTGACGGCGATCGTCAAAAAGGCGGTGGAACAATACGATTACGAGCGCGGCAACAAAGACGAGCTTTGCGCCGCGATCCGCAAGATGCTTAGAAACTATTTATACAAAAAGGCAAAACAGTCGCCGTTGATCGTCGTAACGGTGCTGGACGTATAACGAAAGATGAAATATACCGCGTCGCTCGTAAAACTCAATATCGATGAAACGCTCGCTTCCCTTCGTGCGTCCGCGTTACAGCGGGGGATTCCCGTTGCGGACGACGAAACGCTGCAATTTTTATTGCTGACGGTGAGCGCGCTCCGTCCGAAAAAAATTTTAGAAATCGGTACGGCGGTGGGGCTTTCTGCGGCGGCAATGCTGCAAGCTTGCCCCGAGGCGAAGCTCACGACGATCGAATTGGAAGAAGAACGCTATGAGGAAGCGAAGAAAAATTTCTCGCTGCTGGGCGTAGCCGATCGGGTAACGGCGCACCTGGGCGACGCGGGGGAAATTCTCGCGATGATGGACGGGCAGTACGATTTCGTATTTTTAGACGGACCAAAAGCGCAGTACGAAAAATATCTTTTTGATTTGAAGAGGCTGATGAAACGGGGCGCAACGCTGTTTTCCGACGACGTTTTATTGTTCGGTTGGGTGAGCGGCGAAGAAGAAACGCCGCAAAAACGCCGCTCGATCGTGGAAAAGATCCGTTCTTATTTGGAAACGGTTACGAACGATCCCGATTTTATCACTTCCGTTTTGGATATCGGCGACGGCGTGGCGCTCTCGGTGTACAAGGGAGGAAAGGACGAATGAAAGCGGAATTGTTAGCGCCCGCGGGCAGCTACGATAAATTTTTAACGGCGTTGCATTTCGGCGCGGACGCGGTGTATCTTGGCGGGAAACAGTTTTCGTTGCGTACCTTTGCGGATAATTTTACGGAAGAAGAGCTGGAAACGGCTGTAAAAACGGCAAAAAAGCTCGGCAAGAAGGTTTACGCGGCGGCGAATATTTTTGCGCGTAACGGCGATTTTAAGGAGTTGGAAAGCTATTTTCGCCGTTTGGAGAGTATCGGCGTGGACGCGGCGATCGTCAGCGATCCCGGGGCGGTGTATTTCGCCAAGCAAGTCGCGCCCAAGCTTTCGTTGCATTTGTCCACGCAGGCGAACACTACGAATAAATACGCCGTAAAATTTTGGAAGGAAACGGGCGTAGACCGTGTGATCTTGGCGCGCGAGCTTTCGATTGCGGAGATTGCGGAAATTCACTCGTTCGTGCCCGATATCGAACTGGAAGCGTTCGTGCACGGCGCGATGTGTATTTCTTATAGCGGTAGATGCTTGCTTTCCGATTATTTGGACGGGCGTTCTTCCAATCGCGGTGCGTGCGTGCAATCCTGCCGTTGGCGGTACGAGGTGCGCGCGTTGAACGCGACGAACGGCGAAAGCGAATGGCTACCGATCGGCGAGGACGAACGCGGCACGTATATTTTTAACAGCAAGGATTTAAAAATGCTCGCGCATTTGGAAGCGTTAGAACGGGCTGGCGTAACCTCGTTTAAGATCGAGGGTAGAATGAAGAGCGGATATTATCTCGCCACCGTCGTAAACGCCTACCGCCGATATATGGACGGCGGGGAGCTTTCCAAAAGCGAAGCGCTTTTGGAAACGGTGGCGCACCGCGAATATACCGAGGCGTATGCGTTTGGGGAGAATCGCGAAACGGTGCATTATTCGCACAGTCAATCCAAGGGAGATTGCACTTATATTGCGGACGTGCTCGCATATCAAGAGGGCGTGGCGACCGTAGAGATGCGGAACCGCTTTTATCAAGGGGATATTTTGGAAATTCTGTCCCCGACCGCCTCGGACGGCAAGGCGTTTAAGGTGCGGGAAATCTTCACCGAAAACGGCGAAAAAACGGACGACGCAAAATTGGTGCGCCACAAGTACCGCATTTCGTGCCCGTATGAAGTGGCGGCGGGCGATTATTTACGCAAGAGAACGAAAAACGGGGGCGAAGCATGAAAAAAATACTTTTGATAGCGACGGGCGGCACGATTGCTTCCACGGCGGGAGAAGCGGGGTTAAAGCCCTCGATCAGCAGCGCGAAGCTGTTAAAATACGTTCCCGAGATCACCGAGCTTTGCGACGTGGAAACCGTACAAATTTTTAATATCGACAGCACGAATATCACGCCCGAACATTGGGTATTGCTTGCAAAAACCGTGCAAGAAAACTACGAAAAATACGACGGTTTCGTCGTTTGCCACGGTACGGATACCATGGCGTACACGGCGGCGGCGATGTCGTATATGATACAAAATTCCCCCAAGCCCATCGTTTTGACCGGTTCGCAAAAGCCTATCGACAAAGAGGATACCGACGCGCGCACGAATCTTCGCGACAGCGTTTTGTATGCGGCGTCGAATAGCGCGGCGGGCGTGGTGATCGTGTTCCAAGGCAAGGTGATTGCGGGTACGAAAGCCAAAAAGATTAGAACGAAAAGTTATAACGCTTTTGAGAGCATGGATTTTCCCGAACTTGCAAGAATTCGAGATGGGCGTATTATTCCCTATATCGTAACGAAAAAGGCGGAAAAGCCCGAATTTTATCTTTCGTTAAATCCCCGGGTTTCCGTGCTCACGCTCACGCCGGGAATGCGCAGCGAAATTTTGGATATGTATTTTCGCTATAACGACGCCGTCATCTTATCCGGCTACGGTACGGGCGGGATTCCCGAGGGGGAATATTACGGCTTTTACGACGTGATACAAAGCTGGGAAGGCAAGGGAAAAACGCTCGTCGTAACTACGCAGGTACAGCTGGAAGGAAGCGATATGGACGTGTATCAAGTGGGCAGAGGCTGGAAGAACCGCTTCGATCTTTTGGAGGGATACAACCTCACCTACGAGGCGATCACCTGCAAGCTGATGTGGATCTTGGGGCAAACGAACGACAGCGCCGAAATTCGCCGCCTGTTCTATCAAACGATCAATTACGATTTAATCGGTTAAAGGAGTATACTATGAGAAAAACGCAATTACAAAAATACGCAAAGCTGATCGCGCGCGTCGGCTTAAACGTCAAAAAAGGTCAGTCGGTATTTATTGCCGCGGGGCTTGATCAACCCGAGTTTGTTACGATGGTGGTGGAAGAATGTTACCGCGCGGGCGCAAGCGAAGTGTTCGTGGAATGGTCGCATCAGCCCGTGGAAAAGCTCTCTTCCAATTACCGCACGCTTGAATCGCTTTCCGAAATGAAGCCTTGGAATTTGGCGAAATGGGAATATAAAGCGGCGAACTATTCTTGCAGACTGTTCATCGAATCGGAAGACCCCGACGGCATGAGCGGCGTGGACCAAGAAAAGATGAGCGCGGCGCGCCGCGCGATCTACCCGATCGTCAAGCCCTTCCGCGAAAAGATCGAAAACCGCCATCAATGGTGTATTGCGGCTGTTCCCGGCGCGGCTTGGGCGAAAAAGGTATTCCCGCAGCTTCCCGCAAAAAAAGCTTTGGAAGAAATGTGGAAAGTCATTTTGTACACCTCGCGCGCGGACGGAAGAAATCCCGTTCAGGCTTGGAAACAGCACAATGCGGAGCTTTTGTCGCGCTGTGAGCATTTGAACGCTTTGGGGCTTGCTTCCCTTGAATACGAGAGCGCGAACGGCACCCGTTTGACGGTGGGTTTGATGGAAGACGGGATCTTCTGCGGCGGTCAGGAAAAGACGCTGAAAGGAAGAAAATTCAATCCCAATATTCCCACGGAAGAGGTGTTCACCACGCCCAAGGCGGGGTGCGTAGAGGGGATCGTGTATTCTTCCAAACCGCTTTCGTATATGGGCGAGCTTATCGAAAATTTCTCGGTGCGTTTTGAAAACGGCAAGGTTACGGAAGTAAAAGCGGAAAAGGGCGAGGAGCTTTTGAAAAAAATGGTTTCCATGGACGAGGGCGCGGGCATGCTCGGCGAAGTAGCGCTCATTCCCTACGATTCTCCAATCAGCCGTTCGGGCGTGCTGTTCTATAACACGCTGTTCGACGAAAACGCAAGCTGTCATTTGGCGCTCGGGCACGGGTTTAACGAATGTTTGAAAGGCTTTGAAAAGCTCACTCAAGAGGAACGGCAAGCCAAGGGCGTAAACGATAGCATGATTCACGTCGATTTTATGATCGGAACGCAGGATATGCACATCGTCGGCGTAACGAAAACGGGTGAACGAGTGGAAATTTTCAAAAACGGAAATTGGGCGTTTTAAGGAGTAGCATATGATGAAGATCGATATTTTTTCGGGATTTTTGGGCGCGGGAAAAACCACGCTTATCAAAAAATTATTAAAGGAAGCCTACGCAGGCGAAAAAGTAGTGCTCATCGAAAACGAATTCGGTGAGATCGGGATCGACGGCGGTTTTTTACAGGACGCGGGCGTGAATATCACCGAAATGAATTCGGGCTGTATCTGCTGTTCGCTCGTGGGCGATTTTTCCAAGGCGTTAAAGCAGGTAGCGGCGGAATATTCGCCCGATCGTATCGTGATCGAGCCGTCGGGCGTAGGTAAGCTTTCCGACGTTATCAAAGCGGTGGAAAACGCCGCCCTTGAAAACGCTTCCCTCAATGCGTTTTGCGCGGTAGTAGACGCGGGTAAATGCAAAATGTACATGAAAAATTTCGGCGAATTTTTCGGCGATCAGGTGGCGAACGCAGGCTGTATCGTGCTTTCGCATACGGGAAATCTTCCGCAGGAAAAGCTCTCTGCCGCGCTTGCGCTTTTAAAGGAAAAGAATCCTCGCGCCACGTTCGTTACCGCGCCTTGGGACGAGCTGGACGGAAAGGCGATCCTTGCCGCTATGGAGCATAAGGACAGCTTATCCGCCGACCTTGCGGAGCTTGCGGAAGAAGTGGAGCACGAGCACGGGCGTCATCACCATCATCACGAACACGAGCACCATCATGAACACGAACACGAGTGCGACGATCCCAATTGTTGCTGTCATCATCACCATGATCACGATCACGAACATCATCACCATGATCACGATCATGAACACGAATGCGACGATCCCGACTGTTGCTGCCATCATCACCACGATCATGAACACGGGCATCATCATCACCACGCCGACGAGATATTCACGAGCTGGGGGGTGGAAACGGCTCATAAATTCACAAAGGAACAGCTTGCGGCGGCGCTTGCGGCGCTTTCCGACGAGGAAAAATACGGCGTGGTATTGCGTGCAAAAGGGATCGTGGCGGGCGAAAACGCTTGGTTACATTTCGATTACGTTCCCGACGAGCCGGATCTTCGCGAGGGGTGCGCGGGCGTTACGGGCAGACTTTGCGTGATCGGTTGCAAGCTCAACGAAGCCGCCTTGAAAGAACTGTTCAAAGCGTAAAGGGAGGATACTATGAACAAATTACCCGAAGAAACGCCCGTCTATCTGTTTTTAGGATTTTTAGAATCGGGCAAGACGAAATTTATCCAAGAAACCTTGGAAGATCCCCGTTTCGATACGGGCGAAAACACCTTGCTCCTCGTGATGGAAGAGGGGGTAGAGGAATACGACGAATCGCGTTTTGCCGTGAAAAACGTTCAGATTTCCTATATCGAAAAGGAAGAGGAGCTGACGGTGGAAAACCTCACCTCGTTGCAGCTCATGTACGGCGCGACGCGCGTGCTCGTGGAATACAACGGCATGTGGGCGTTGGAAAAATTTTTTGAAGCGATGCCCGAAGGCTGGATGATCAATCAGCTCATGACCTTTTTCGACGCGAAAACGGCGATCAACTATAACGCGAATATGCGTCAACTCGTCTTTGATAAGATCGAAAACGCACAGCTGGTCGTTTTTAACCGCTTTGAAGAGAATATGGATAAAATGGCGCTCCATAAGATCGTACGCGGTATTTCCCGCCGAGCGGATATCGTTTACGAAAAGCCGAACGGAAAAGCGGATTTCGACGATATTGAGGATCCGTTGCCATTCGATATAAACGCCCCGATCATCGTGATCGAGGATCGGGATTATGCGTTTTTCTATCGCGATCTGACGGAGAATTTGGAAGAATACATTGGCAAAACGGTGCGGTTTAGAGGCATCGTCGCCACCGACCGTCGTCTGCCCGAAAAAAATATCGTGATCGGGCGGCATATCATGACCTGCTGCGAAGCGGATATCGCGTATAGCGGCTTGGCGTGCGTTTTGCCCGAGGATATGGGCTTGCAAACGCGCGATTGGATAGAGATCACGGCGAAGATCGAATACAAAAAGCATTACGTTTACAAGGGCAAAGGCCCTGTGCTGTACGCTTCGGAAGCGAAGCGCTGCGAAGCCCCCGAAGAACAACTCGCCACCTTTTATTAAGGCGATAAGTGCGCGTTCAACGCGTACCTGCCCCAGTGAAAAAGACAAAAAAGACTCCCGAAGCTTTTCCGCCTCGGGAGTCTTTGCTTAAAGGATATAAGGAATTGAAAACGCTTGTTTAAACAACGCCGTGCGCCATCA
This sequence comes from Clostridia bacterium, assembly GCA_017462985.1. GTDB lineage: Bacteria > Bacillota > Clostridia > Christensenellales > Borkfalkiaceae > Scatosoma. The sequence goes on along the minus strand of JAFTQB010000011.1, from coordinate 15,972 downwards.
TCGCTTCGGCAACCTTTTCAAAACCCGCGATATTCGCGCCCATCACGTAGTTGCCCTCGTAGCCGTATTTCTTTGCCGCCGCGTCCATATTACGATAAATATTGATCATAATATTCTTCAGCTTCGCGTCAACCTCTTCTGCCGACCAGTACAGTCTGCCCGAAGATTGCGCCATTTCGAGGGCGGAAGTTGCCACGCCGCCCGCGTTCGCCGCTTTGGCGGGCAGGAATACTACGCCTTTTGCCGCTTGGAATGTTGCGATCGCTTCCAAAGTAGAGGGCATATTCGCGCCTTCGGCAACGTATTTCACGCCGTTTTTCACCAAGATCGCCGCGCTCTCTTGGTCGATCTCGTTTTGCGTAGCGCAGGGCAGGGCAACGTCGCAGGGGATCGTCCAAATGCCTTTGCAACCCTCGGTGTAGGTCGCGCCCGCAACGCGCTGTGCATATTCTTTGATACGCTTGCGTTCAACTTCTTTAATCTGCTTTACAACGTCGAGTTGAATGCCGTTGGGATCGTAAATATAGCCGTTGGAATCGTACATGGCTACCACTTTCGCGCCAAGCTCTTGCGCTTTTTCGCAAGCGTAGATCGCCACGTTTCCGCTCCCCGAAACGATCGTAGTCTTTCCTTCGAAACTCTCGCCGCGCAGCCGCATCGCTTCCGCCGTCATATACACAAGCCCGTAGCCCGTCGCTTCTTTTCTGATGAGCGAACCGCCGTAAGAAAGCCCGCGTCCCGTCAGTACGCCCACGTGTTCGTTGCAAATTCTTTTATATTGCCCGAACAGGTAACCGACCTCTCTCGCGCCCACGCCGATATCGCCTGCGGGCACGTCGGTGTCCGCGCCCACGTGGCGGTAAAGCTCCGTCATAAAACTTTGGCAAAACGCCATAATCTCTCTATCCGATTTTCCTTTGGGATCGAAATCAGAACCGCCTTTGCCGCCGCCGATGGGAAGCCCTGTTAAGCTGTTTTTCAAAATTTGCTCCAAGCCGAGGAATTTGATAACGGAAAGGTTGACGGAAGGGTGGAAGCGAAGCCCGCCTTTGTAGGGGCCGATCGCGCTGTTGAATTGTACGCGATAGCCTTTGTTTACCTGTACTTTGCCGTTATCGTCCACCCAAGGCACTCTTAAAAGAAGCGTTCTTTCGGGTTCGGTGAAGCGTTCCAAAAGCCCCGCCGCCTCGTATTCGGGATGCGCGTTGATCACAGGCTCCAAGGTGAGCAAGATCTCTGTTGCGGCTTGATGAAATTCTTTTTCGCCCGGGTTTTTTGCTTTGAGTTCGTCCAATACTCTTTGTACGTAAGACATAGATTGATCTCCTAAAAAATGATTTCGTTTTTTTGATTAAATATATAAAATGTATCGAATTTCTTGATACGTTAGTATGATAGCATTTTTTTTGAGGAAAAGCAACTATTTGAAAAAGAAAAATAAGAAAAAGTTTTAAAAATAATTGCTTTTTTCTACAAAAGGGTGTATAATAAAAAGGCTAAGTTATAAGAACTATAAGTTTATCTTATATCGATAAAAAATATGCTTCCGTAGTTAAATGGATATAACAGCATCCTCCTAAGGGAACGCTATATCCAGAACGAAATGGAAAAATGTGTGTTTTTACCCCAAAACACCCTAAAAAGAGCATTTTTAAGGGGTATGAAAAAACGAGTATAGTTTTTCAATAATTTGCATTGACGACTAACTTTCAAAACGTACACTAAAATTTAATAGAAAAACGGCGTTATGTCCTCATAGTTAAACGGATATAATAAGCCCCTCCTAAGGGCTAGTTCGGGGTTCGATTCCCTGTGGGGACGCCAACTTCAACCTAAATCGAACATTCAAAAAGTTGTTTGATTTGGGTTGTTTTTTATTGTAAAAGCAAACGGCGGTTTATGCAGTCGAAAGCCACTTGACAATGAGGGCGAGCGTGGTAGGCTGAATTGCCAAAAGGTAAAAAATAAGCCCTGCAAGGGCGAGTTGGTTGGCTTTCTTAAGCCTTTAACTCACGCTCGCAGAGGCTCGTTGCCAAGAGGAACGTGGAATAAATAGCCGTTTGTTAAATCTTAATTCTAACTCGTATTTTCTCAAACCCTGCAAATTTTCCGTTTGCACTATAAGTAGGTTCCTTTACTAAATTATCGTAAAAGAAAAAGCCCTGATTAATGATGGAGTGCTAGCAAATTCTGCAAGGTATATTTTTTCAATAAACAGAGAAATGTTTGAAAGTGTTTTTTGGGAAAGTTCAATTTTCGTTACCGATTTATAAAGCCAATAAGAATACTGCAGTGATTCCCGCAACGATCCCGATCCATTGCAAAACCGTTATTTTTTCTTTGAAGAGTATCCTTGAGGACAACGTGACCATAATGAGCGTACCGACTCCGAGGAACGGAAATAAAAGATTGCTAGAAATTTCCGTTGTCACCAAGACCAGTACGACAAAATTATAAAGGAAGTTACAAGCGCCTGCAAGCAACGGAAAGACGCCTTGTTTTTTTGCTGTTTTGTTCACTTTAACGCGGTCGTCTTGATATTGTTTTTTCTCTTTGAAAAACATAAATCCGCAAATGAGCGCTACGATGATCATACCGAAAAACATCATCATCGTACCGTGTTGACCGTTATATCGTAGCTGTTGTTCTTTTGTCAATACGCTTAAGCCGACGTTTCCGATAAACGCCAAAAGGACGTAAAACAGCCATTTCCATGAAAAGGTTGTTTTTTTGTTATCGGTTTTTTGATACAGACAACAAAATACGGATAAAACGACGAGGAGTAAAGCACTGATTACGACAAAATTTATTTTCTCTTCCCAAAATATGAATCCCCAAATTACAGTACCGATAGAGGATAGACTTACAAAGAGGTTGGATAAAAACAATGGCCCGTGATCCAAAGCGTACATAAATCCGATCGTCCCCAAAAAATATAAGAAGCCATATAAAAGGGCATACCAAAATACCGAGCTTTCAAAAGAAAACGTCAGTCCGTAAAGAATACCCCAACCGACCAGTGCCGCAACGGATAGGATAAAATTGAAAAGAGCGGAAGCGCATTTGATTTCGTTTGCCCGTTCGTTATATATTTTACAAACAATCGTTTGAGCCGTTCTTACGAACAGTAATCCAAACATTAAGAGATACCATATCATAATTATTATATTTTTAAATAATAGATAACTGTTGAGTGGGATCGTATTCGGCAATAGGAGCAATGTATTTTAAATCGTCTAAAGGAATATTTTCCCATGTATTTACGCCGACGTTTAAAACGCCCGACGGGGATTTGGTGTGGATATATACGCCGCTATTTTTTTTACAACCGGTTTCATCGTAGCTTTCATCCTCAATATAATTGGAGTGATGATCGTAAAAAACATTATCAATTATCGAACACGAAGAAAGCTGCGCAACGCTGATCAAATATAGTATGCGGCTTTTGATGTTCCGAAACGTATTTCCCGAGATCAATAAGTTTCCGCTGCAATTTAAGCCGACCTGTAACGCGTTATAGGCAACGTTATCGAATACGCAATCTTTTACGGTCAGATTTTCATAGTCAGTTAATCGAATAGCTGTTTCCTTCGGGGAGGTTAGGTCTTTGAATACACAAGAATCAAAAGTTACATTTTTAATTGTTGCTTCGGAAAAGACGCCGTAACTGAATTTACAATTTTTGTAGATCAGCCCGTCGATATTGTTATTGAGCGTTGTGGAAGATTCAAATTCGATATTCTCTATCGTTACGTTCGTTAAATTTCCCGTATTCAGTCCATATAAAATAGTACCCGTTTCTCCTAAAATCGTTACTCCGTCGAGAGGGAGGGAAAGGTCGGACGTATGCCTACCGCTTTTAAATACGACGACGTCTCCGCTTTTTACGTTAGAAAGGATTTGATTGAGATTATAGTCGGTGGTTTTGATTACGTAATTGACGTCTAAAACGTCTGTTACGGTATTCATTTCTTCGCAGATTTTACAAGGATAGCCTATGTAAAATTGATCATTCCGTTCTTTATAGATAACGTCGGAAGAAAAATCACATATATGCGCAGGAGAGTCTTTTTCGCCGTTGGACGTATCTTCACAAGCTGCAAACGCGGGGACGCTTGCGATAGCTACCGACAATGCAATCAGAACTGTCTTAAACTTTTTCATGAGTTTCTCCAAAAATAGTTGATATTAGTCATAATACATATATTTTAATCCAAAATGATAGAAAAGTAAATTGCTAATACTGCAAAAAATATTGCGTTTTTGGCATTACGAAAAGCATAGCGGATTTTGTTTTTTCGGCGAAACAAAAAACGTGGCTTCGAGCCACGTTTTATTAATCCGCTTTCGATTTAGAAGGGGGAAGAGTATTATTGCCGCGATTCTTGTATTCTTCTTGAGGACTTGTTTTTAAAAATTTTTTATAAAGCCTGTAGAACGTGGAATAATCGTTAAAGCCTACCTTTAAGCAAGCGATTGAAGGGTGCGTTCCGGTACTGATCAATTTTTGTGAATATAAAATTTTTTTATAATTTATATATTGTTTTGGAGTAATATTCAAATATTTTTTGAAGGTGTGCGCGAGCCAAGAGGTGGAAATATAAAAATGTTTTGTGATATTTTCCAAGTTGGAACATGCCACCAAATTGTTATCGATATAATCAAGTATGTTTTTCAACAAGATATTCGTAACAATTGGTTCTAAAGAATACTCGGAATTCTTTTGATGATATTTTAAATTTAAAAGGATAGTGTTAAGGATATTGGTGATTGCAAAATATGCATCGTCGCTACTGTAATTTTTTACGATATCCGAGGAATAGAGAAGCAACGTTTTTATGGGAGAATCGTCGGGTAAACGGAAAAAACTCGGCAAGTTTTTTAATTGCGCCAATAAAACAGGCGGAATTATTTCTTCTGGAAAGTTAATGACGATTCTTTCGTAAACCAAGTCTTCTTCAGGCGTTGCAAAGTGAAAAAAAAGCGGGTGTATCAAAATTAAGTCGCCTTCTTGCAGTTGGTACGTGGCATTGTTTAAGAAAAAACTTGTACGACCATCGACCAAGTAAAGCAGTTGCCATTCAAGATGCATATGATTGATATAATGCTCTTTAATCGGACCATATGAAGTTTTATGTTCGAATTGAAAAGTATCTCTGTGTAAAGCAATCATGGCTACATTATAACACATTGTTTTGATAAATGGCAATAAAATTTTTAAGATAAAACAAATTTGGTGCAAAAAATGCAATGGATTATATCAAATTAGCAATTTACATTTTAAATTTTTAATGGTATATTATTTATACTAAAATTTTTAATACAGTGACGACCTAATATCAGACGATTGAAAGCGGTCATACAAGGAGAAATTATGAAAGAACAAGTTACGGCGATTATCGTGGGCTGTGGGCATAGAGCAAGAGATTATGCGGAAGAAGCGGTTCGATATTCAAATCGGTTTAAGATCGTGGCTATCGTTGATCCCGACGAGCATATCCTCGAATTAAATAAGATAAAATTTAACGTATCGGACGATATGTGTTTCAGGCATATCGACGAAGTTCTCAAATTAGGGAAAATAGCCGATTGCGTAATCAACGGTACGATGGATAGTTTACATATTGAAACGTCTATTCCTTTTTTGGAGCAAGGGTATGATTTATTGTTGGAAAAGCCCATCACGAACAATGCGAAAGAATTGTTAAAGTTGAAAGAGGTTGTAGATAAATATCACAACAAAGTATTGGTTTGCCATGTTTTGCGGTATTCGGAGTTTTATAAGGCGGCTAAAGAAGCCATTTTGAACGGAGAGATCGGGGAAGTGGTGCATATTGAAACGACGGAACGCGTAGGGGTTGCTCATAACTGTATATCCTATATCAGAGGAAAATGGAACAACGAACAAGAATGCGGTTCCTCTATGTTGCTTGCAAAATGTTGCCACGATATAGATTTGATCTGCTGGTTCAATAACGCAACCAAGCCCAAAAAAGTTTCGAGTTTTGGCGGTCGGAATTTTATTATACCGGAAAAAGCTCCCAAAGGAGCGGGAACGAGATGTATCGTGGATTGTCCTTTGGTAGATACTTGTCAATATTCGGCTAAAATGATGTGTTTGGAAAGCAACGATTATCTTGGACAATATCCTTGGCAATGTACGGGAAAGGAATGGTATGAAGTTTCAAACGAGGAGCGGATCGAATCATTAAAAACCTACAATCCGCACGGGGAATGTGCCTATAAAGCGAATGCAAACGTGGTGGATCATCAAGCCGTGATGATCGAGTTTGAAAACGGTTCCACGGCGACGCATGGCATGCTTTGCTCCGCGCAACGGGCAGGGCGTTCGTTTTATATTCTTGGCACGCACGGCGAGATCGAAGGTTGGGGCGGCGACGGAAAGATCTATATCAGAACGTTTGACGATCAAAACCGCGATAATATCGATAAAGGTAAGGTCAGGATCGTCGATTTTAACAATAACGATCAAAGCGAATCGGGCGGGCATTTTGGCGGAGATGAATTGCTCACACACGATTTTGTCGATTATATGTTGGGCGCAGAGCCGTCGATCAGTTGTACGTCGCTGGATGATTCTATAAACGGACATTTATGCGTATATGCGGCGGATAAATCTAGGTTGGAAGATAGAAATATTTATATTAATGAGCTGCAATAATGAAAATAACCGATATCGACAAGAATTTTATACAGCAAACAGCCAAAGACGAACTGGTGTGGGTAGACGTAAAAACCTTTCCGTTTAAGCTTTATGGCGTAAGCTACGATGAAGCAGAACAAGCTTTCGTCCGTATGCCCGTTGCTGTTGCCAAGCAGACGAATGAGGGGATCGAATTTCTCAATACGAATACGGCGGGGGGCAGGTTGGCGTTTGCCACCGATTCCGATACGGTGTCGTTCAAGTGCGTTTTTCCGAATTTGATCGGCGTCATGTCGCATATGACGATAGCGGCCTCTAACGGATTCTCCCTTTATGTAAACGGAAAGTTTTGGGGAATGCTTTCACCTGATTGGTCGCAGTTTGTCAACGAGAAAGAAATTGAATTTAGCAAGACATTTGATTTGACGCAAGTTGTGGGCGTTAAAGAAATCAAGCTATATTTTCCGCTTTATGGGGGCGTAAAAGAACTGTTCGTTGCTGTCGAGGCGGGAAGCGAGGTCTTACCGTCAAAAGAATATAAGCACAAAAAACCCATCGTATATTACGGAAGCTCTATCACGCAAGGGGGATGCGCGTCGCGCCCTGGAAACGATTACGAAGCGTATATCGAACGGTGGCTTGACGCGGATTTTATCAATCTGGGATTTTCCGGTAGCGCGAAGGGTGAGAAAGTAGTGGCGGAATACATTGCGACGATCGATTCTTCTATCGTCGTTATGGATTACGATTATAATGCTCCCGACGTGGCGCATTTGCAAAAAACGCATTATCCCTTTTATAAAGTGATCAGAGAAGCGTTACCCGATACGCCGATCGTTTTTATGACGAATTTCAACAAACGAAAACCGGAGAGCGCAGAACGCAGAGAAGTTATTCGAAAGAATTACGTAAAAACGATTGAGGCGGGAGACGGAAATACTGTATTTATAAACGGGGAACAATTGCTTGGGGTGCAGGACGAAGACGCTTGTACGGTGGACGGAACGCATCCCAACGATTTGGGATTTTATCGCATAGCGCAAGCAATTTATCCGATTATAAAAAATTTATTGAAATGAAATAATGCAAAAACAAGCGGGGAGCCGTGAAAGCTCCCCGCTTAATGTTATTGTTTTTTGAGTTGTTCGAATACCAGCGCGACCGTTTTTTCAATGCCGATTTTTGCAATCAGCGACGGAATATTTTCAAAATATTCGTGCAGATCTTGCTGCGTTACAACGACTTTGCTGTTTTTGTCAAGACCGTAAACGGAAGTCCATTGTTCAAAATAGACGGGACGGGCTTCCTCACCGATTTTTGCAAAAACGGGTTGCGCGGAAAGACCGATGATCAGATTGTCGTCGGAAAAGAACGACGGGTTTGGATATAAATTATGCTTGTAGGAATTTCCGTATATCTTTTCTCTGTCGGCAACAAAAACGTTCCTTTCGAAAATAGCCATTGAATGATTTTCATATATAGAAACGTTTACGATGTTTTGCTTGCCAAAAGCGAAAACGTTGTTTTGTACGACCGTTTGATGCCCGAGATGAACGTGAATAGAAGCAAGCATGGTATTGTATACGATATTGCTTTCAAAGACGGCAAAGGAGGTTCCTTCGTCGGCATACAGCCCGTAAGTACCGCCGTGTTTTGATTCGACGTCGTGTACGATATTTCCTTCCACGATTGTCCCGTCTTGTTTGCCCAACAAATAGATCGCACCCATGTCGGAAAGAGGACCCATACCAATATGGTGAACGTGATTACGTCGAATGATATTGGCGTAGGTCGAGCTTTCGCCGTAGCCCCACACCCAACCGACGGAAATACCCGTGTAGTTGATATTAAAAATCGTATTATCGGATATTTCGTTGTGGGAAGTGTGTGCCAACAGGATTCCGCAAGCCGCGTAGTATCTTTGTCCGCAATCGTGTATAGCGTTGCAGTTAAAAACGTTGTATTGACTGTTTTGCGTTTCGGGAGCGCCGTACGGTGCGCCTAATACTTTGATCCCGCCGCCCCCGATATCGTGGATTTCGTTGTTTTCGATCCGTATTGCGGTGCAACCCGTTTTTAATTCTATTGCGTGTAGACCCAAAGCGTAAAATTTGCAATGCCGAATACTGCAATTGGCGGCGTTTTCAAAGCTCACGGCGCCGAACGCAAAAACCCAAGATTGTTGATCGGATGCGTAGGCTTGGTCGTCGGTGTTTTCATTTTTACCTATATATTCGCCTTTGCTACAAGTAAAGGAAAGATTACGGAATCGAATATTTCGAGCTTTGTGCTGTTCGTTGCCGACAATGGAAAATAGCTGTTTGACGGTGGGCGCAAAAACTTCTATGTTTTCTGCGTTTTGACCGTCTAAGGGCAGATAATATAACTTGCCGTTTTTAATATCTAAATACCAATCGCCTTTCTCCAAAAAACCTTTTCGCACGTTTTCAAGATAATAAAAGAAGGTAGAAGGATTTACGCTGTCGTAATTTGTTGCCATCGTCATACAAGGAAGATATTGTAGGGTAATCTTTCTTGTTTCTGCGTCGTAGCTTTCGATCGGGGAGTGTTCGTCGATGAAATAGTGGCAAAAGGAAACCGTAGCGTGTTCAATATCGTCGACGGTTTCAATGCTGTTTTTTTCCGCTATAAACCATTTGGAAGGAATAAACTCGCCGTTGGGGTTGGGATATTCTGTTGTTTCCGCCTTCAAGAAAGAATTTCTTGGATACCGAGAAATCGTTGCCCGTTTTCCGTTAACGTAGAGATCGGTGAATGTCCAATTCCCGTTTTTTACGTCGGGAAGAAATACGGATAGACATTCTACGCCGTTTAAGCGATCCTTTGAAAAACCCGTAATGCGTTTTCCGCCGATGATCCTTATCGTTTTATCGTCGAAGGCTTCAAAGCATATATCGTTACACGTTTCGTCAAGCAAAACGGTATCTGAAAGATAAACGTCGTCCATAATTTTCACGGTAACGGGATTAAGGACGTTGCACAGTCGCATACTGCGAACCATTTCCAAAAGTCTTTGAAAACTTTGAATTGGACCGTCCCCAAAACCGTTTGCGATAGGGGCGTATCCCGATAAACGGTCGTCGCCGTTAAGACGAGAAAGATAGATCGTTGCGGAATTGGAAAAATTTTTCATAAAAAATCTCCTGAATTTGTGTTAAGATTGTAATGCGTCTAATTGGACGGTAATACAGTCGTAATCTTTGAGTGTTTCTAACTGAATGCCTTGATCGAGAAGCCGATCTGCAGGCATTGGCGAATTGCCGTCAACGGTATAGGTCTTTGATCGGTCGAGGATAGGATAGGCGGTATATTGCGTTTGATAAATATTTTTGGTGAATATTTGGAGAACGTTTTTCTCGTGTTTTTCGTCGGAGTACTGTATTGCCAAAAGATCGTCCGCATCCGTTAAAATATACATACACGCATTTTTAAAAAATTCCCGTTCCGTTTTGTACGAAGCAATGAATTTTTTTAAAGAAGCGATGAAGCTTTCGGGCAATAATGCGAGATTGCACGTGATGCCAACGGGACCGCCGCGTAAAAATGCAAACGTATAATTTTCCGTTACCGAACGGACGTTATCCCACGTTGCGTTATTGCAGGCTAATAAAATACGGTGGTAGTTAGCGTGATCGATATGCGGTATCGGGGCTGTAAAAGTCCATGCCGCCCAATGTTCCAAATGCGACGGCGGCAAACGTAAGCAATCGTTTTTGATGATAGACAAGCCTTTGGTTTGTCCTTGATTATCGGAAAACCAGGAGCTGTCGTATAATTTTTGCGTTTCCAAATTTAATCTTTGGCCGCCGGAAGCGCAGTTGGAAAGATAAATATCGGGGAACGCTTTTTTTAAATCGGATATAAATTTCCCGTATCCTTGGTGATAACGGTAAAAGCCTTGCAGGGTAGGATCGTAGGCGATCGTTTTGTTGAAATCGAATTTGATAAATTCGATATTATATTTTTTGATCAACTCGCTCACGACTTTCAAAATATAGTTTCTTGCGTCTTCGTTGGAAAAATCCAAAAAGTATTCCCCGTCCTCGCTGGTAAAGTAATATTCGGGATGATCCTTAACGGCAGGAACGCCTTCGTAGGCGCGTTCGAGTTCAAACCACAAGCCGAATTTCATTCCGTTTGCGCGGACCGTATCGGAGACTTGTTTGAGTTTACCCTTAAAGCCAAAATTAGCGCTTTCCGTCCAATCTCCGACCCGTTTAAAAAAATCATGGTCGTCGCTATACCAACCGCAATCACAGACAAAATATTCCACACCGATTTCTTTGGCGTAGCGTATTTGTTCCAAAACTTGTTCGTAATCGAGTTCCCAAAAATTTAAAAACCACGTGTTGTATATGATCGGCAAGTTTTTTCTCGGATAATGCTTATTGTAAAATAAATGCAATTTATAAGCGTCGAAATCCTTAAGCCTTTGACAGTCAAAATAGATAATTTCGGGGAAATAAATCGTTTCCTTCGGGGCAATCGTAAGAGAAAGGGGATTGTCGTTATTTAGTCCCAATTCAATCACTATATTGTCGTTTTTGCCCAAGATGGGGGTTCTTCTTGCCGACATTTTCCAAGCGCTGTTGGGTAAAAGATGAAATACCGTGGTTTTATCGTTTTGGACGTTTCTGACGGCAAGCATAGGCGAGGCACCTTCGCACAGCCTTACGTTCGTGCTTTGCGCGGAAACGGAAGTGATCAATTTTTGCCATTCGCCGCTACTTTCGTTTTGCCAAGCGTTGTATTGCGTATAAATCTCCGCTTCGCAAAAGGGCATAAAAAAGCGGCTTACGTATTTATGCAAGACGATAGGTGTATCGGTATGATTGGTCAATGAGTCTTTTCGAACGACCAAACCGTTTTCGTGCTCGGTATATTCGCAAGATACTGTAACGTTGCAAGAATTAAAAAGAAACCCTGCTTCCGTTTCGACGATCTTGCGCATAGCATTGGCGTTTCCGTCTACGACGCCGAAAGAGCCGTAGGCGGCAAAAGGTCCGCTCACACCGGTAAAGTTGTTTTGCATATCTACGAGTTTATTCATAATAAATAATCCTCTCTATATTAAGTACTTATCTATACTATAAAACAATTTTTTGAGAAACAAAAATAGAAAAAAGACGAATTTTAAGCAATGCAAAAAACGCAATGTTTTATGCAAATACAACAATTTACTTTTCATTTTTTTCTTATATAATTAGTTGTGTTAGGATCGGAATAATCTATCTCACAATAGGCTTGTATTATCGGTCAAAAACTATTTTTAAAGGAGACTTGAATATGATTGTTTTGAAAGACGTTGGTTATAAGCCGCAAGAGCAATGCAAATTGGATTGCTATTTCCCTGAAACGAAAGGTTTTCCCGTAATCGTATATTTTCACGGCGGCGGTTTGGAAACGGGAGATAAAGCACAGACGGCGATCGTGGAAATAGCGGAACGGTTTGTGCAAAACGGATACGGATTCGTTTCGGTGAACTATCGTATGTACACGAGCGGTGGGAAATATCCCGATTATTTGTGCGACGGCGCCGATTCGATCGCATTTGTAAAAAATCATTTGAGCCAATACGGCGGGAACGGCGAGATTTTCGTTGCGGGAAAATCAGCGGGAGCGTGGATCTCGCTGATGCTTTGTTTGAACGGTAAGTATTTGTCGGACGTCGGTATAGAGCCTTTGTCGATCGGGTGTTGGATTATCGACAGCGCGCAAGCGACGTCGCATTTTAACGTATTAAAATACGAAAAAGGGGAAGACCCGTCCGCGCAACGGATTGATGAATATGCGCCGTTATATTACGTGGGGCAATCGACGGAATTTTCGAAAATGTTGTTGTTTTTTTACGAAGACGATATGCCCTGCCGTCCCGAACAAAACAGGTTGTTTTATAAGGCGATCAAAACATTTCATCCCGAGGCGGAAATTGATTATATGGAGTTACCCGGCGGACATTGCTACGGATCTTCGCGAAAAGACGAGGACGGGGAATACCGCTTTGTGAAAGAAACGTTGCGGTGGTTGAAAAAGAAAGGATTATAAGAGGACGCAATTGCGGAAATGATGAAAATATTATCGATCGGAAACAGTTTTTCCACGGACGCGCAAAGGTATTTATATGAGCTTGCCAAGCAGGACGGCGTAACGTTGAAGACGGTGAATCTGTATATCGGAGGTTGTTCGTTGCGGATGCATTACTTGAATATGCTCGATGATCAAGCGGCGTATGCCTTCGAGTTTAATTCCGTGGATACGAATTTGAAAGTTTCGATTCGGCAAGCGCTTGAAAGCGATGATTGGGACGTGGTTACGTTGCAACAGGCCAGTCGGCTCAGCGGCGAAGAGAAAACGTATTTCCCTTATATCGAAGCGCTTGCGGAGTATGTGCGGAAATATTGTCCGCATGCGAAAATTTTTATACATCAAACTTGGGCGTATGAAGACGGGAGCGATTGGCTACATTCGCTTGGATATCAAACGGCGACGGAAATGTTTGAAAAGGTGCAAGCCTGCTATGCAAAAGCGGCGCAGACGATCAAAGCGCACGGCGTTATACCTTGCGGTGAAGCAATGATAACCGCTTTTCAAAACGGTTTGACGAACTTGCATCGCGATACCTATCACGCATCCTATGGGGTAGGGAGATATTTGTTGGCGTTGACGTGGTATAAAACGCTTACGGGGAAAGAAGTTGGAAATAATGCTTTTGACGCATTGGACGAAGCGATAAACGACAGCGACCGAAAGATCGTTATCGAATCTGTGGAAAAATCATTATCGAAGAAGTAAAATACGCGTGTTTTTATTGAAAACACGATATTAAAAAATAAATAAATCATAAAGGAGAAAATAATGAAAAAAACTATTAGCTTAATTTTTGCAGGTGTGTTGGCGTTGACGTCGTTGGGCGCGGTAGGCTGTAACGGCAGTACGGATGACGGTAAGATCGTCTTGAACGTTTCCGCCCACGACGACGCGCTCGGCGGGCAATGGATGGTCGATCTGTTCGAACGGTTTGAACAGGAATACGAGGGAAAAAGCTATCCCGGCGGTAAGACGGGGGTCGTTGTTAAGAAAAATGCGTATCAAAACGGTTTGAGTACCATCAGGACGGACGGTAACGCCGTTTATTTCCGTAATAGAGATAATTCTGTCGCGTCGTACGTTCGTAATGGAGAGTTTTTGGATATTACCGATATGGTAACCGAGAAAAACGAAATGCGGGCAGGGGAAAAATTTTCGATTGCAGATAAGATCCCCGAAGGTTCTAAAGCAACGTATATGGTAGAGGATAAGTATTACGCATTGCCCGACGCGGAATTTTATGCGGGGGTAACTTACGATAAGGATTTGTTTGACGAAAAAGGCTTGTATTTTGCTCAGGCGGGGGCAAGTGGGCGTGAATATTACAGCACCGTTTGCGAGGAAACCTATACGTTTATCAATATCGGCGATACCAGCAGCAAGTCTTGCGGCCCCGACGGGGAGTTTGGAAACGACGACGATGGTTTGCCGACTTCATTGTTTGAGCTTGCCGCCCTTTGCGAATATATGAAAACGATACATTCCGTCAGCCCCTTTGCGATGGCGTACAATTCGAGTATTCAAGAATATTGCAATTTCTTCTTTGACGCGTTGATGGCTTCTTTGCAAGGCAGCACGGCGGCGACGATGAATTCTTTGCAATCGGACGGATTTGACGTGATCGTCGGTTGGGAGGACGAGAATTTGTTCCCTGGATTTGACGGAATCAAAAAACCTATCGTCAGAACGATACCGATCACGGAAGAAACGGGATATTATACCACTTGGTCGGCGGATAAATATTATGCGGAAGCGTTCGTTGAATTGGTGGATAAAAACGGTTGGTGGTGCACCGATACTGCTTCGGTGAACAGCAACCATCACAAGGCGCAAGATAATTTCATTTACAGTAATTTTGGCAGCAACGAGGCGATCGGGATGCTCGTCGAATCGACCTATTGGTACAATGAAGCCAACAGCAGAAATACGTTCGATTATTTCTTCATCGAATTCAACTACGTAGACGAAAGGAATTTGGTGCCGATGTCTTTGCCTGTTTCTTTGGATACTTCGGTGGTGCAGGGTAGCGGCGAGCTTCCCACCTATCTGTGTACGTCGAGATCGTTCGTTTGCGTGAATGCGAATATTGCGGGGAACGAGGGGCTGGTGGAGGCTGTCAAAGACTTCTTGCAGTTTATCTATTCCGACGGCGAGCTTTCCCGTTGTACTGCAGAGCAGGGCTTGCCGAGAAATATGATCTATACAGTCAACGATACGGATAAATCGAAATTTTCTTCATACGGTGCGAACGTGTGGTCTATGTTTGAAAAAGCCAATATCGTTCGTTTCGAGGGGGAGACGGCTACTTTTAAAGAAAATGCGGCGTTGTTCTATCGCGGCTTTGAGGACGGTGCGTTCTCTATTCCCGGATATGGAAGTTGTTATCCCGCAATGGCGAACGGGAAAACATCCAAAACCTGTTTTGAAGAAGGAATGAAGACTAAAGACCAATGGCAATCCGTTTATTATAGAGGAAACGGCATCGTCGGGGATTACGAAGGATTGACCTACGTCGGTTGATATTTAGGAGAAAGACAAGTGGAACGAATCAGCAGTAATGTTAACGGGAAGAGAAAAATTACTCGGGACAAGAAGAGGTTGATCTTTTATTCGGTCATGTTAATTTTTCCCGTAGTACAATTTTTGATCTTTTACGTATACGTCAATTTTAATACCATTCTTTTGGCGTTTCAGGAATATTCCTATTCTTCGGGAGCTTCGGGATACGACGTCAAATTTGCAGGCTTTGATAATTTTATATCGGTCATTCAAATGCTTGGTACGGGCGACAATATTTCTATGATTTGGAATTCATTGCTTGTCTATGTGGTGAGCCTTGCCGTAGGAACGACTTTGGCACTGTTCTTTTCGTACTATATTTATAAAAAATATTTTATGTCGGGTGTGTTCCAGGTTTTCCTTTTTCTTCCGCAAGTATTGTCGTCCGTTGTATTGTCGTTACTTTTCAAATATATGGTAACGGACGGATATATGGCGTTGACGGGGGCTTCGAAGGGGCTGTTGGATATGCCGGATTCCCGATTGGGGACTTTATTATTTTTTCATATTTGGGCGTCGTTCGGTGCAAATATCCTGATTTACAGCGGTGCGATGAGCGGTATTAACGAGTCGGTCGTTGAGTCGGCGCAGTTGGAAGGAGTGAATGCACTTCAAGAGTTTTGGTACATAACGTTGCCTAT
>JAFTQB010000057.1 GCA_017462985.1 Clostridia bacterium | reverse complement strand
GGGAAAGCCGATCATCACGAAAAACGAGCTGGGCGGCAACCTTTACGAGATGGAAGAAAAGGTGGTGGATATTGCGAAGATGCCTGTGGAAGCGATGCGTTCGATTCGCGGCAGAGAGCTTTCGATGATCTTCCAAGAGCCGATGACCTCGCTCAATCCCGTGTTCACGATCGGCAATCAGCTCGACGAAGTGGCGTTTTTGCATATCGAAGGCATTTCCAAGGAAAAAGCGAAAGAGCGCAGTATTGAAATGCTCAACCTCGTAGGCATTGCCGACGCGGAAAGCGTATATAAAAAATACCCGCACGAGCTTTCGGGCGGTATGCGCCAAAGGGTGATGATCGCAATGGCGCTTTTGTGCAATCCCAAGCTCATCATTGCGGACGAGCCGACGACGGCGCTCGACGTAACCATTCAGGCGCAAATCCTCGATCTGTTGCGCGAGATCAAAAAGAAGATCAACGGCAGTATCATGCTCATCACGCACGATCTCGGCGTCGTGGCGGAAATGGCGGACTACGTGGTGGTCATGTACGCGGGCAAGGTGATCGAAATGGGCACGGCGGAGGATATTTTCGACCGTCCTTTGCACCCGTACACGATCGGATTGCAAAAGAGCAAGCCCACCGTAGACGGCGAAGTGGAAAAGCTGTACTGTATTCCCGGCTTTGTTCCCAATCCCGTCGATATGCCCAACTATTGCTATTTTAGGGACCGTTGCGAGCGTTGCACCGAAAAGTGCGCGGGGGAATATCCCGCTTACGTGCAGGTATCGCCCACGCATAAAGTAGCTTGTTATTTGTATCAAGAATCGAACGAAAACGGGGAGGAGGCGTAAGATGGAAAACGGTATGATCGCTACGAACGAAGCAGTCAACGAAGAACAGTTGCCTCTCCTTGAAGTTCGGAATTTAAAAAAATATTTCACGATCGACACGACTTTTTTTGGAAAACCCAAGAAGTTTTTGCACGCCGTGGACGACGTTTCCTTTTCGGTAGAGCGCGGTAAAACGCTGGGAATCGTCGGGGAATCGGGTTGCGGCAAAACGACGATGGGGCGCACGATCTTGCGTTTGCACGATATTACGGACGGCGAGATATATTTCAAGGGCAAGAAGATCAGCGATCTTTCGGATAAGGAGTTCGATAAGCTTCGCCCGAATATGCAAATGATCTTCCAAGACCCGTATGCGAGTCTTTCTCCCCGCTTGACTGTGGGCGAGATCATCGGAGAAGCCGCGCGGGAGCATAAGCTCGTGGATAAAGAGCACTACCGCGAATACGTTTTGAACGTAATGAAAATGTGCGGCTTGCAACCGCATTATTTCGACCGCTACCCGCACGAATTTTCGGGCGGGCAACGCCAGCGTATCTGTATTGCGCGCGCGCTCGCGCTCAAGCCCGAGCTTGTAGTTTGCGACGAGCCGGTATCTGCGCTGGACGTATCCATTCAAGCGCAAATCATCAATATGCTCAAAGACCTGCAAAAGGAATTGGGCTTGACGTATATCTTTATTTCGCACGATCTTTCCGTCGTCAAGCACATTTCCGATCAAGTGGGCGTAATGTATCTTGGCAGTATGGTGGAATTCGGGGATAAGGCGCAAATTTTTAAAAACACCCTTCATCCCTATACGAAAGCGCTGTTTTCGGCGGTGCCCGTGCCCAATCCGCACGTGAAGATGAACCGCATTATCTTAAAGGGCGATATTCCTTCCCCCGTCAATCCCCCCAGCGGCTGTAAATTCCATACCCGCTGCGAGGAATGTATGGAAATTTGTAAAAGCGTGCCGCCCAAGTACCGTGAAGTGGAAGCGGGGCATTTCTGCGCTTGCCATTTGTACGACACGGCGGAAGAGCTTGCCGAATTTGAGGCGCTGAACGCCCAAAATCAAACGGAGAACGAACGAAACGATGCCTGACGAGCAAAGACAAAGCGAAGAACTAACGGGCAAAAAAACGCCCAAACAAGACGAATTGGATACCACCACGACGTTTGCGGATATGAACGTGGACGGTATGCCTTGGTATAACCCCAACAGAAAAGGAAAAGGGGAAAACAAGGGCGAGAAGCTACGCTTGACCGCCGCGGAAAAGTGGGCGATGTTCAAGGCGGGCTTTTCGGTGATCCTGCCGTATATCTTGATGATCGGCATTGTGTTTGGCGTGATGTATTTATTGGCGTATTTATGGTTGATGTAAGAAAAAAGCCGTCTCTAAGGGCGTTTTTTATGGGATTTTTTGCTTTGCAAAATGGAAAAATAAAAAAAGATGGATTGGAACTTAGAGATTATATTCTAAGTTCCTTTTATAAATCAAGTAATATAAAAGTTTTGAAAAACAGTTATTAAATATGTTACCTTAAAGAGAATAAAATCATCAACATATTTGTGTTGTAGAAAAATACTGTATATAATAATTAACCTAAAAGTTTTGTAGGACAAAATTGTCATACAAAACAACAGTATTTTTAAGTTGTATATGCCTAATTATCAATGGGTTTATTATTTATTTTGTCCGACAAATAATACTTTAAAATGTCGGCTATTATTTCCCGTTTTATTATGTTATACTATAGGGGCAAGTGTTAAGACTTGACTTTATTGCACAAGGTAGCGTAATTAAATGGCTAAAACTTTAATTGATAGAATCGTATATAAACTTTCACAAAAACCCAAATATTATAAAGAAGTAAAAAATCCACCCAAAACCGTAATAGGTAAACTATTGCGACCGCAAGATGCCAGGCAAGTGCAATACAATAATTGGAGTAGAGCACACCGAATTTATTCTGGTTCCTATTTGCCGACCAATGATCGAGAACTTATACAAAAAGGTTGGGAGTATAAAAAACATTTGCAAAATGGTGGAAAAGTTATTCAACGAAAATCTACAGGTCAAACTATCAGAAGCGAGACGCACGGTCAATCACATCATTATCATTGGTTGGACTTTTGGGAAAAACCGTTTATAAATGCAAGGTATAAAAAATTCAAACATAAAGAGTTTGGCGGTCAAAATGTTTATTATAATAAATATGGCGAACTAACCCACAAAGGTGACCCCGAACATCATTTGTATGGAGATGAAAATGATTAAAAAAGATTATGTTTTTCCTTATATTTTACACGATGGAGTTGGGCTTGGTGCAAGATGGGAAGGCGATGTTCTTTCAATGACGTTTTTTAGATATTATATCGATGAACATACGCCAAATGAAATTGAAGTAAAATTCCATGGAGTGGAATGGATTAGGAGTACTACATTAATAAAATATCCTTGCCCCGATGATGAATGGGATTTTTTTGGTTTTGAGAAAAATAAACCCATTAGCGATTATTTGCTTGTTGAAAGAGATTCGTTTAACAATGATTATGAAGAATTTATGAGTGGTAACGGATTCGGATTAAATACAATTCGTTGTCTTGAAGATAATATTGTTTTTATTGATGATCTGATAATTTTTCCTTGCAATGAAATAGAAATTATTAAAGCCGTTTGTACTAAGGATATAATATCTGCTGAAAATCGTTTTTTAAAAAATTTTGCGCGTAAATATAAAAGGAGTAAATAAATGCCGCCTTTTGATTTAGAACAAGGTAAATTAAGTGTTAGAGTGAGTGAAGGCGTTTATTATCAATTACTCGCCGACATAGACGATTTCGGCTTTAGGAAATCAGACGGTAGCGATAATATAAGTGGTTTTTTTAACCAATTACTCCCTAATCTTATTGCTTATCGCATAGAAAAGAGAAAAGATTTGAGGAAGTATTTGGAAAAAAATATAATCCATTGTATAAAAGATAATTATCAAGATAAACTCCTGTATTTTATGGACGATTTATTCGATTGCTCTTATTTTGACGATTACCGAGAACACTATCACAGACAAACTTTTCATTTTCGATTAAATAAAGCGAATATCATTAAATTGCAAGGTTTTTTTGATGAATTAGAAGAACAAAATCAAAATAAAACGAGTTATTTGCGCAATCTTTTCAACGAATATGTAAATATGAGAAAAGATAAACGCGAAGGACTTTGTTTTGACGACATGTATTCTCTTTTATATCATGCAATAAACAATAAGTGTTCCATCAAGTGTTCTTATAAGGACAAAAATTATTTGCTTCTTCCTTATAAAATTGATTTAAATTATGTTGACGGTTCTTTATATTTAATTGCCCTTGAAACTGAAAACCTACATATATGTCACACCTTTCGCTTATGTTGGTTAAGAAGCATCGTGTTAAAAGAGGTTCGTGAATATGTGTTTAGTGAAAAGGTTGTTAAAAAACTTGACTACTTAGTTTACAATTACGACTATACAGGGAAGACAACTATAAATTTATCAAAATTAAAAACAGTATAATCTTATTATATTTGGAGGTGGCGAGGTACGCAAGTGGCAAGTTGCCTATCGGTTCGCTTTTGCTACAATAGGACATTTTTTTAAGTAATCGGTAAAAAGTAATAGGGAATAGGCGCGGAATAGAATATACGCAGCCGCGAAGAAAAAGGGCGGGAAGTGTTTGCTAAAAAGTTCGAAAATTCGACAAAATAGCAAATGCTTCTCGCCTTTTTATCCGTTATAATAAGCTCAGCGCAAAACGCAAGGAGCAAAAGGACTGTGGAAATTTATCTCGAATACGCCGTGATCGAAAATTTCCTCGTGGACGGCTCGCTTTTGTATCTTGCCCTATCCGCGAGCAAACAAAAAATTTCTTGGTTGCGGCTATGCTCGGCAAGCGTTTGCGGCGCGGCGTTCGCCGTTTTGTTTCCGCTTTTGCGGTTGCCTGAATTTCTCGTTTATACGCTCAAATTCAGCGTGGGCGCGCTCCTATGTATCATCGCTGTAAAACCGAGAAAGCAAGGGGGCAGGGTAGGATTGACGCTGCTATTATTCTACGCCTTTTCCTTTTGTTTGGGCGGCGGCTTGATCGCCGTTTTTGAAGCGTTTTCCCTCGATTACGCCCTATCTTCGGGAGGCGGCGTGCTATCGCAGGTGCCCGTCGGGGGCTTGCTTTTGTGCGTGGCGGCGTTCGTCGCGCTCGTAAAGCTCGGCGTAAAAAAACTCTATCAAAAACGCTGTCAGCAAGCGGATATCTATCCTTGCGAGCTGGTTAGGGGAAGCAAAAAAATCAAAGTCGACGGATTTTTCGATACGGGAAATACGGCAAAATACCAAGGCTTGCCCGTGTGCTTCCTTTCGCCCGAAATTTTTTACGATCTGTTCGGTATGGAAGAGCCGATTGGGGAAATGGATATTTTGACGATGGCGGGGGAAAAGCGGATTCGACTATACCGTTTGGACGAATTAAAAGTGTATATCAAGGGCGGGGAAAGTATCTCTTTGCAAGCGAATATTTCTCCCGCTCTGCAAATCAAAGACCGACCGTATAAAATTTTATTGCCGTCGATCGAATATTAAAGGAGTGTATCATGATAGGAATACGGGAAGTAGTAAGCGTGTTTTTAGAAAGCATCAACGCCATCGAGATCAAACCGACCGTCGATTACGTCTGCGGGGGCGGGGAAGCCCTGCCAAAGCCGCTCTCGGCGGAAGAAGAGGGGGAAATGCTGAACAAACTTTTTGGCGATCCCGACGAAGTGGAAGAAGCGAAATCCAAATTGATACAGCATAATTTGCGGTTGGTCGTGTACATAGCGCGCAAATTCGATAATACGGGCGTGGATAACGACGATTTGATCTCGATCGGTACGATCGGGCTGATCAAGGCGATCAATTCCTTTAAGATCGATAAAAATATCAAGCTCGCTACCTACGCTTCCAGGTGTATCGAAAACGAAATTTTAATGTATTTGCGCCGCACCGCCCGTTTAAAAAGCGAAGTTTCGTTCGACGAGCCGCTCAATACCGATTTCGAGGGCAACGAGCTGTTGCTTTCTGACGTGCTCGGCACTTCCGCCGAAAGCGTGTACGGGGAAATAGAGCTGAGCGCGGAAAAGGAGCTTTTGAAAGCCGCGCTTGCCAAGCTTTCCGAACGGGAACGCAAGATCATGTGTTTGCGTTTCGGGCTTTCGGGGGGCGAGGAAATGACGCAAAAGGACGTTGCCGATTTATTGGGAATCTCGCAAAGCTATATCTCGCGCTTGGAAAAGAAAATCATTCAAAGGCTGAAAAAAGAAATTTCTAAAATGGAATAAATTGCACATACTGATCGCGTACCTGCCCCTTTCGTTTTACTGTGGTTTACATAAGACAAGGAGGATTGAAAAAGTATGCAAAAAGTGGAAATTTGCGGCGTGGATACGACGGGGCTTCCCAAGCTGACGGCAAAGGAAAACGAGGAATTGATGTTTCGGCTCAAATCGGGCGATCGGCTCGCGCGGGAAAAATTTATCGTAGGCAATATGCGGTTGGTGCTTTCGCTCGTCAAACGGTTTCGGGCGCGCGCAACGGTGCTCGACGACGTGTTTCAAGCGGGTTGCGTGGGGCTGATCAAGGCGATCGACCATTTCGATTTGAGCGTGGGCGTGAAGTTTTCCACCTATGCCGTGCCGATGATCTTGGGCGAGATCAAGCGCTATCTTCGCGACGGCAATTCGCTGCGAGTATCGCGGAGCATACGGGATACGGCTTACCAAGTCTTAAAAGCACGCGAGCGGATCGAGAGCCGCGACGAGGAAGCAACGATCGAGCGGATCGCGCGGGAAATGCAGGTGGCGGAGCGCGAGGTGGTGTATGCCTTGGACGCGATCTCCGATCCCGTTTCCATCTACGAGCCGGTGTATAACAAAGCGGGAGATACGCTTTTGTTGATGGATCAGCTTTCCGACGAAAAGAACACGGACGAAATTTGGACGGAGCGCGTGGCACTTTCGGAAGCGATGGGAAAATTGGGGGATCGGGAAAAACGCATTTTGTTTTTACGCTACTACGAGGGGAAAACGCAAACGGAAATATCCGAAGAGATCGGAATTTCCCAAGCGCAGGTATCGCGCTTGGAAAAAACCGCGCTTCAAAATATCAGAAGAAATATTTCTTAAAAAAGTTGGGAAACGAAAGCTCGTTTCCCAACTTTTTATAGTGCAAGAAGATTATTTTTTGGTTTTTGCTTTTCCGCCTTTGGCAGTTGTCTTTTTTACAGCCGTTGCCTTTGGCTGTTTTCGTGTATTTGTGTTGCTCCTACTGTTTTTATTCCCGTTCGTGCTTTTTGTTGGCGTCGCATTGGTTTTCTTCTTTTTATCAGCCATCTTTTTTGTTTTTGTATCTTTAAAAAGCTTTAATCCAAACATTCTTCTTCGTCCTCTTTTTCATAATATTCTTCTAATACTTCATACGCAAAATCGCAGTCGTCTTTTGTGATTTCAACATTTTTTTCGGTTTGAAATATTTGTATGAGTGCAACTAGCTCAAGAATCCAAGCTGTTTCCTTGTCCGTCGTAATACCTATAATTAAATTTCTACCCGTGTTTTTGGATAATTCAATAGAAATTGGGACAAAAGTCAGTTTTTCAATATGTGTATAAAAACAACATTCTTCGTGATTGGTGATTGCATTTTTTATTTCGTTTATTTCCCGATAAAAATAGAAATATTCTCTTTGTCCTATTCTTTTGGAAGTATATTCAATCAAAAGGCTACGAATATAGTTTGTAAAATCCATATTGTATTTTTGTAATTTAGTATCGTGGATTTTTAAAAAATCCTTATAATATTCTTGATTGATTCTTAGAGAAATATTAACGACACCGTCATCACAGTAATCATATTTATTAAAATATAGTTTATAGATATTTTCTTCTATTTTTTGAGTAGTTTCTTCGTCGCCTTGATTATACGACAGAAAAGAATTATGCAAGTCATCGCGATAATCTGATAGGCAAGGCAAAAGCTTATTGAGGAAACCGTTAATATTGGGTTTTCCGTTTTTGAAATAACCAAAATAGTTTGCATCGTTTTCTAACGTATGGTATACGGTAATGGGAATAGTAATATTCGTTGGATAATAAAAAGTTAATCTTTCGCTAATCATAATTTTATTATACAAGTTGTAGAGTAAAAAGTCAATAGAATTTAATTTATTTTCACTATAATTATTGTAAAATAAAGCATTTTTGTAGAGTAAAAACATAAAAAAATTTGCTATTTTATTTATTGAATGAATATGGTATAATCTTTTTGCAAGCCAAAAGACTTGACAAAAAATAATAGGAGTTATATAATGTGCTTATTCAAAAGAAAATCAAGAAATAAGAAAACGCAAAAAGGAACGGTTGAGTATAATGCTCAAAAAATGAAGAAAAGATATCCGTTAAACGAATATGGGTACTTTGGGGAAAGTGGTGACAATAAAAGAGTTATATACGCAAAAAATCATGAGCGAGAGTCAAGGCGATTTTATTCTCAAGTGAGCAAAGGGGGCGAAGAAATACCTTTAGATAATGGTCGTGGTGTTAAAAAGATAATGCGAGACGGGGGAGTTGTAGTATATAGGAAAAAAACAAAAACACCTAACAGCCCTGCTGTTGATTTAGGGGGGATGAAAGGGAAAGTCAAAAATCAAAGAATACACTTTATAAAAAGGGAGACAAGGCGATGATAAAAGCAGGATTTACAACTGAGATGAAAAATATACTGAAAAAATTGAAAGGAGCAGAATTTATTTGCTATTCAGCATCTAAGTTTCATGCGGGGGAAACAGTGCATGATGGGGTAATATATATACATGCGAACAATGTATCGATAAAGGTTTCAAATGAAGAAATGCAAATACCTTGGTTCAATCATAAAGAATTAAATACGATAGAAGATATTTTTGTTTTTCATTGTGAAGAAACTTTTGAAAAAGCGAGAAAAAATGTTGTATTTGTTCAAGAGAAAATTGAAGAAATGGAATTGATCGCAGATTGCGTAAAAATTCCTAAAGAAGAATATGAGATTACTTTAGATATGGCGTTGATTATTATAACTAAAGCGCATCGATACGTATTGTCCCGAGGGTGGTACTTTGGAGAATCTTTAAGTATTGATGTGGATAAAAATTATGATGAGATTTATCCGATAAAACAAGTTGTGGAAGAATGGAATAATTTTGGCGAGTGGGAAGTAAAAGTGAATAGGGTCATTGAAAAATTATAAAATTTAAATTAATAGACTTATACGGATAGAAATAATATTTCCTTTAAATAAGCAATCGGGTGACTAAAACGAGGGAAAAGAGAAAATGAAGTTAATTGATTTATACTACGATAATTATTCAAAGAAGATTGACAGCACTTTGAATTTGTGTTAAAATGATAGTATATCATAAAAATCAAGGATATTATTATGAAAAAACACACGAAAAAAATCCTGACCTTGGCGCTTGCGGCGCTGAGCGTTACGGCGGCGGCAACGGCATTCACCGCTTGCGGGCACACGCATACTTTCGGGGAATGGACGGTGACGGAATACGGCGATTGCACCACAAAAAACCGCGAGGTGCGCGTATGTGAGGACGATTCCTCTCATACGGAAGAACGCGAGCTGTTTTATAATCATACCTACGAAAGCGACGTCTGCACCGAGTGCGGCAAAGCCCGCGTGAGCGAAGGGCTTGCCTTTGAGCTTCGCCAAGACGGCACCTATCGCGTGAGCGGGATCGGGGAATGTAAAGATTTAGACTTGATCGTACCGGAAAAGCACGAGGGGATTGCCGTAACGGCGGTGAAAAACGGCGCGTTTTGGGGAAATATTGCGATCACTTCGGTGATATTGCCCGATAGCGTAACGCGAGTGGGCGTGAGCGCGTTCAACGGTTGTACCGCATTGGAAAGCGTGGATTTTGGCAACAGCGTAACGAATATTTGGGATTCGGCGTTCAACGGTTGTGCGGCATTGCAAGAGATCGTTTTACCCGATTCCGTAGAAGAGATCGGACAGCGCGCCTTTTACGAATGTAGTTCTCTTGTGAGCGCGGACATGGGCGAGGGTTTGGAACGGGTTGCCGAAAACGCGTTCTTCGGCTGTGAAGCGTTGACCACGGTGGATTTCGGGAACGGATTGAAAGAGATCGGAGCGAGCGCGTTTGAAAAATGCACGGCGTTGGAAACCTTTGATTTTGGAACGAATATTACGAGAATTGGCGACAGTGCGTTCAGAAAATGCGAAAAACTCGTAAACATCACCTTGCCGCAAAGCCTGACGATGATCTCAAAGTACGCGTTCCGCGATTGCGCGGCGCTGAAAACAGTAGAGATCCCCGCGAGCGTGGAAGTTTTGGAACTTGCCGTCTTTTCGGGCTGTCTTTCGCTTGAAAAACTGAAATTGAACGAGGGTTTGACGCGTATCAGAACTTCGGCGTTTCAAGATTGCACGGCGCTTCAAACAGTGGTCATCCCCGCGAGCGTAACGGAAATCGACGATAAGGCGTTTTCCGGCTGTACGGCGCTTCAAGCGGTGTTGCTTGGGGATATCGAGGAGGTAGAGCAATACGCCTTTGAAAAATGTACGCAATTGCAATACGTATTTTATTACGGAACGGGTTCGAGCTGGTTAGGGAGCGTATCCGTGCTGAAATCGGCGCTTTGCTTGCATTATAGCGAAGAACGCCCTCAAGAGGACGTGGGCAGATATTGGCATTACGTCGACGGCATACCGACGGTATGGAGCTAACGAAATAAAAAGACGGCGCGAGCCGTCTTTTTTCTTTAAGGTAATAATTAAAAGTGAAGAAGTGCGGAAAGATTTATACGAGATTGCCGCGGTTTTAAAGTGAATTGCTCGCTGTGCAAGCGTGAATTTTCGCTTACGCTCAGTGAATTGCATACTGCGTATGCGTGAATTGCAACACTTTGCGTTGCGTTATGGAAGAATTTAAACTGTCATTGCGAGCGAGTTTACGAGCGCGGCAATCTCATAGAAATTATCCTTAAAGGAAAAAAAGCAAATTCGGGTTCACCGATTTGCTTTTTTGTTTACCAATTCTTTTTGGGATAATCCCGTCCGATAAGGGAATCTAAGGAAATATCGTAAAAATCCGCTAACCGCGCGCAAAATTCAATATTCGGCGTAGCTTTTCCGCTTTCCCAACGGTTGATATTTTGATGGCTTGTTCCCAAACGTTTTGCAAGCTCTAATTGCGAAAGTCCTTTTTCTTCTCTCAACTCTCTGAATTTTTTTGCGTACTGATACATTTTTTACCTCTGAAAAGAATTATATCACATTTATGTGCAAAATCCTTGACTTTCACATAAAAGTGCAGTATAATATATTGCACAAATAAGTGAAGAGTAAGGAGAAAAAGGAAATGAAAAGAATGATAGAACGGTTGTTCGTACAAATACACGGGGAAGATGATTTTGGATTGAGAAATAGTGAAGAAATGAAAAAACGCAAGGAAGCAATCGAGTGTTTGGTTGCCACTTTTACGCAAGAACAGGACAAATTGTTTGACGAGTATTATTTATGCGACGGAGCGTGCGTGGGGCGACAGCTTGAAAAGGTATACGCTTTGGGTTTTAAAACGGGCGTTTTGATAGGTATGGAGCTTGCGGAATTTGATCCTAATCATTAAGGCTGAAATTGATACGGGATTGTCGCGGTTTTAAAGTGAATTGCTTGCTTTGCAAGCGTGAATTTTCGCTTACGCTCAGTGAATTGCA
This sequence comes from Clostridia bacterium, assembly GCA_017462985.1. Classification (GTDB taxonomy): domain Bacteria; phylum Bacillota; class Clostridia; order Christensenellales; family Borkfalkiaceae; genus Scatosoma. The sequence goes on along the minus strand of JAFTQB010000057.1, from coordinate 13,506 downwards.
TACTGCGTATGCGTGAATTGCAACGCTATGCGTTGCGTTGCGGAAGAATTTAAAATATTTCCATAACGCCGCCGAAGGTGGCAATTCACGAAAAACGAACGTTTTTCAATTCACGCGCCGTTCGGCGCTATTCACGATTGCCGAATGGCAATCAATTCACGTCATACGGATTTTTTGCGGACAGGCAAAATTTTTAAGGCTGACACATATACTGTATCGTGGAGGCGCGTATGGAATTGAGCTTTGACGATTTACGCAAAAAAGAGGTGATCAACACCGTCGACGGGAAAAAGATGGGCAGGGTGTGCGATATCGTATTTTGCTATCCCGAAAATCGGGTGCTGGGATTCGTCGTTCCCGGAAGTAAAGCCTTTGGCTTTAAAAAGGAAGAGTATTTTATCGATCTTAAAAATATAGTCAAGATCGGCGCGGACGTAATTTTGGTGAACGTGGGGCTTCGTTCCCCCTGTCCGCCCAAAAAGGGCGGCGGTCAACCGCCTGCGGATATGGGTAGGCGATCTTTTGAAGAATACGAATAATTTTCTTTGCTTCCCCCATTGACAAACGGGGGATTTTTTGATATACTAAAAATGGTAGCAAAGGAGAATTTTTTCAATTTTCACCAATTTTTCACGGGATTTTGTCTTAACGAAAACAAAGATGGTTTATATTAAAAACAAAGAGTTTTACGAAAGGCGAAACTGCCAATACTAAAAGGACAGGGAAAGTATGAAAATTTTGATTGTTGACGATGAAGAAATGATCCGCGAGGTGCTTAGAAAGTACGTGGAATTCGAAGGAAACGAAGCGGTGGAAGCGGTGGACGGCATGGAAGCCGTCGCGCTTTGCAAAACGCAGGATTTCGACGCGGTGCTGATGGACGTGATGATGCCCCGCCTCGACGGTTTTTCGGCGGTGAAAGAAATTAAAAAGACGAAGGACGTGCCCGTGATCATGCTTTCGGCGCGCGGCGAGGAATACGATAAACTGTTTGCGTTTGAGCTTGGCGTAGACGATTACGTAACCAAGCCTTTCTCGCCCAAAGAGGTGATGGCGCGGATCAACGCCGTAACCAAACGCCACGCGGCAAAACAGTCGGGCGGGAACGAGATCGTCAAATTCGAGGGCTTGGAAATCGATCAAGCGGGCAGAAACGTATACGTGGACGGGGAAAAGATCAACCTCACGCCCAAGGAATACGAATTGCTCTTTTATTTGGTACGCAACAAAGGCATTGCGCTCACGCGCGAAAAGCTTTTGTACGACGTATGGGGCTTTGATTTTTACGGCGACGACCGCACGGTGGACACGCATATCAAAATGCTGCGCGGAAACCTCAAGGATTACCGTAAATTTATCGTTACTTTGAGAGGCTTGGGGTATAAATTCGAAGCGTAACGAACGAGGGGATGTGGGGCGTATGAAAAGTCCTTTGAGAGCCAAATTAAAGAAAAGGCAAAAAAGCACGAGCTTGTTTTTCCTGCTTTGGACGTCTTTTTCCGTCGTTTCGCTGCTCATCGTGTTTGTTTTCAGTATCACGCAATCGGTGATTTTATCCTCTACTTTCGAACGGGAAGCCTTTCGTACGGTAACGGACAAGGGTATGACGATCGACCGCGCAATCCGAGGCGAGATTCCCGAACGGTTCGGGGACGATTATAACGCGTTCGTCAGTTCGCTTGCGCTCGATCACGGCGTGCGCGTATTCGTTTTGGACGGCGAGGGCGGAGTGATCTTTCCAAGCGTTTCCGAAAACAATCCGTTTTCGCAGTTGATCGACGAGCATAAACGGCAATTGGCGGAAGAAGGGGCGACTTGGGAAAACCAAAAGTTTGCAGTCTATTCGATCGCAGGCGGCGTGGTGTACGGTTCGATTTTGCCCTCTTACGGAAATTCTTCGCAAGAAACCTATTTATACGTATTCCATTCGGCGGAGATTGCGTCGCTCGTAACCACGCAAACGCAGGGTCGCCTGATTTGGATCGCGCTGTTCGTCTTCATCATCGCGTTTGCGGTGTCTTCGGCAATGGCGGGGCTGTTGGCTCGCCCGATCAACGAAATGACGGAAAAGGCAAAGGTGCTTGCAAAAGGGGATTTCAACGTCGATTTCCACGGCGAGGATTATATGAGCGAGATGGTAGAGCTTGCCGAAACGCTGAACTTTGCGCGCGACGAGCTTTCGAAAGCGGACAGAATGCAAAAAGAGCTGATCGCAAACGTTTCGCACGATTTTAAAACGCCGCTGACGATGATCAAGGCGTATGCGGAAATGATTGTGGAATTTGGCGGCGACGACGAGGAAAAGCGCAATCGAAACGCGCAGGTTATCATCGACGAAGCCGACCGTTTGGCTTCCCTCGTTTCCGACGTGTTGGATCTTTCCAAGATCCGTTCGGGCATACAGGAATTAAAGCGGGATCTTTTCGATATTTCCGCGTATCTGCACGAAATTTTGGCGCGTTTCGATTATCTTTGCCAAACGCAGGGCTACCGTTTTGAGGTGGATATCGACGAGGGACTGTATACCGAAGCCGACCGTTTGAAGATCGGGCAGGTGATGTATAATCTGATCGGCAACGCCGTCAATTATACGGGCGAGGACAAGCGCGTGAGCGTAGCGCTCAAAAAACAGGACGACGTAATCCGCTTTGCCGTGAGCGATACGGGAAAAGGGATTAAGCAAGAAGAGCTTTCTACGATCTGGGACCGTTATTACCGTTCGGGCGAAACGCACAAACGCCCCGTGAGCGGTACGGGCTTGGGGCTTTCGATTGTGAAAACCGTTCTTGAACGGCACGGATTTGCGTTCGGGGTGGATAGTAAGTTGGGCGAAGGCAGTACTTTTTACGCCGTGTTCCCCTTAAAGGGCGAGGCGACGGACGAGGACGAATAAACGAAAAAATACGCGGCGTACGCGTAAAAATTATAAAAGGTGGAGATTATGGCAACGGTAGACAAAAAACAAAAAGGACAGGCAGAAGCCGTAGAAACGGCGGAAACCGTGCAACAACCGACGGCGCAACCGACGGAAGTAACGGCGGCAACGCCCGAAACGGCGGCGCAAACGCCCGCCGAAGCTACGCAAACGGCGCAACCTGCCGCACAGGAAACGGCGGCGCAAACGCAAGCGCCCGCGCAACAAACGGAAACGCCCAAAAAAAAGGTGAAAGTAACCGATTTTACGGCGCGTATCTTATTGGAAGGAAGATTTTCACAGGACGAAGCGATCGCGGCGATTCGAGCGAAATTGCAAACGTACCGTTGCTTGGACGACGGTTTTTTGAAAAAGGTAGAAGAGAAAGACGCGTTCGAAATTAAAAAATCGTATTTGCCGATCTATCGCTTAAAAGCAACGGCGGAATATCTTTGGAAAACGGGCAGCAAGGAAACGGCGGTAGACCATACGGAAAACAAACCCGTATCAGTGATTTTACACGGCGCGGAAGCGTTTTGGAACGCCGCGGAGATTGGAGATTGCAAGGGAACGAAGCTGGAAAAGCCGAAAGCGGAAGCCGATTTATACCCTTGCAAAAAGTTCGCCTTTAAGGATTGCCAAAAGGTGCTTCGGCAAAAGGCAGAACAGCTTGCGCCGCAAAAGAAAGCCAAGCTCAACTTTGTCGACGAGGAATACGAGGTGCTGTACGTGCCCGTGATCGTCGCCACTTGCGAATACGGCGGCAAAAAATACGCGATGCACTTCAACACGGTCAACGGCGCTTGTAAAGTGGAATACGCCGTATCGCAAAAGACGGTTGCCGTAGCCGATAAAACGATGGCGCGCGTGGCGAAAAACAAACGCAACATCTTTGGATTTTTTGCGTACGCGCTCACCTTCGCCGTGCTCGCGTTCGTCAAATGGAGCACCGATTTCGGGGCTTCCACAGCAACCGACGGGGGATTGAAAGCGTTGATCATGGCGATCGTTCTTTGCGGCGTTTCGTTGCTCGTGCTGTTTTTCTGGTCGCTTTGCTTTATTTATAAAAAGCAGAATCTCATCGATAAAGCGGTGAAAAAAGGCAGAGTGGCAAAGGCTTCCCTTTCGGGGTTTTTGTCTTTTGTTTCCTGTCTGTTCGCTTTGGCGTCCGTGGTGATCTTCGCGGTACTCGTATTATAATAAAAACCTGCGCGATTTGTCGACAATTCGTTGACAAATCGCCTTTTTTTCGCTATACTATATCTAAGTGAATATTCTTTGGGGCGAGGTGAAACTCCTCACCGGCAGTAAAGTCTGCGAAGGGAAGAAATTCCCCCGATTCGGTGAAATTCCGAAACCGACGGTATAGTCCGGACGGAAAAAGAATAACCTGACGCGAAAAACGACAAAGGTTATCAAAAAAGTCGCTCCGCAAGTGTGGGAGCGGTTTTTTCTGAAACGAGGGATACTCACGGAAAAAATTTTTTGAGGTGCCTTATGTCAAAGGAGCAAATGCAGGGGGCAGGTACGTCTGCAACCGAACAAGGGTCGATTTCCACCGCGCCGATCCAACGCAAGAAACGGAACGTGAAAGATTTTTTTTCGGCAAAGCGCTTGGCGGTGATCGCGGTGTTCGTCGCGCTTTCGTACGCGGTGAGCTTTTTGGAAATTCCGCTGTTTCCCGCCGCGCCCTTTTTAAAATTGGATTTCGGAAACGTCTTTATTATGCTCGTCGGTTTTTTGTTGGGGCCGATCGAGGGCGTAATCGTTTGCGTGCTCAAAGAAAGCCTCAGAATGCTTTCGTCCGGTTCGGGCGGCGTGGGCGAGATCGCGAATATGCTTTCGACGACGGCGTTTATTTTGTTACCGTCCGTTTTATACCGTTTTAAAAAAGGCTTTTTAACGGTGGCGCTGTCCTTGGTTGGCGCGTGCGTGTTGGGAACGACGGCGGCGCTTCTTGCCAATCGGTTTATCAATTTTCCGCTGTATATGGGCGAGAACGCGGCGACGGTTTTTCAGGAGCTGTTTTGGGTGATCGTGGCGTTTAATGCGATCAAGACTTCGTCGGTGAGTATTTTCACGGCGCTACTGTATAAACGGCTTTCGAACGTTTTAAAAAAATGGAAGGTATAGGCGATGTCGGTGTTTGTTTCAAATAGCAGAGAGGAAACGGAAGCGTTTGCGCGCGAGTATGCAAAAACTCTGTCCGCGGGCGACGTCGTGATCTTGGACGGCGATATGGGCGCGGGGAAAACGGTATTCACCAAAGGCGTTGCCAAGGGCTTGGGGATCGAAGAAGAGGTTACCAGCCCTACCTACGCGTATATGAACGATTACGACGGTCGGCTGTTCCATTACGATTGTTACCGCATTGAAACGGTGGAGCAAGCGGAACGGCTGGGGCTTGCCGATTATTTCGAAATGGGCGGCGTTTGCATCGTCGAATGGGCGCAAAATATCGCGCCGCTGTTGCCGAAAAACTGCAAGCGCGTAACCATCAAAAAAACGCAAGAAAACCAAAGAGAGATAGAATATTGAGTAATTTTTTGGCTGTTGATACCGCAAACGAATATATGACGGTGCTCGCCGTAAAGGGAGAACGGGTGGAAACCTCGTATCTTCCCAATTGCGCGATGCGCCATTCTACCGAGCTGATGAAGGAAGTGGACGGCGTGCTTTCCCGCCTTTCGCTATCGCTTGCCGAGTGCGATTTTTTTGCCGCCGTGGTGGGCGCCGGCTCGTTCACGGGGATCCGTATCGGCGTATCGGCGGTGAAAGGATTTTGCTTGGCGTTTGGGAAACCCTCGCTCGCTATCACTTCTTTCGATCTCGCGGCATATAATGCAAAGGGGCGCGCGGAAAAAACGCTCTGTATCGTAGACGCGCTTCACGACGCGTATTACGTCTGCGGCTACGAGGGAGAACGGGTGAGCTTGCCCCCCGCGTATCTTTCGGAAGAAGAGGTGTTTGCTCTGTTGCAAGAGGGCTATGCGCTCCGCACGGTCGGCAGGGGCGAAAAGTTGCTGAATATTTCGTCGAAAGCCCCCGTGGAGCTTTGCGATCCCGTAGACGGTTTGCTTTGCGCCGTCCGCAAAAAAGCGGCGGAAGGAGCGTTTGGGGAATTGAATGCGCTGTACGTTAGAAAAAGCTCTGCGGAGCTGAATTTGGGGAAGTGAGCTTATGATCGTTCGGCTTTGGAAACAAGAGGATATTGCGACGATCTCAGAGCTAGAAAAAAACTGTTTTTCCGATCCTTGGACGGAAGAAATGCTCAAAAGCGTGATCTCTCCCCCCTTTTCGCACGGCTTTTTATTGGAAGAAAACGGCGAAATCGTTGCGTACGGTTGCTTGGCGACGGTGTTCGAGGACGCGGAAGTGCAAAATATCGCCGTTGCGCCAAAATATCGCAAACGGGGTTTGGGCAGGTTGCTTTTAAACGAAATGGAAGCGTTCGCCAAAAAGGCGGGCGCGACGAAGTGTTTTTTAGAGGTGCGCGAAAATAATTTTAACGCGCTTGGGCTGTATTTAAACAGCGGCTATCGGCAAATATCCGTTCGAAAGCGCTATTATGCCGACGGCGAGAACGCGTTGGTGATGGAAAAAGAATTGTAAAGGGGGAAGCGTGTCGATCGATCTTCAAAGCGTTTCGTACTTACAAAAGGGAACGGGAAAGGACCTCGTGCTCTTGCACGGTTACCTTTCTTCCAAAGAAGCGTTCGCGTATCAGATCGATTATTTTTCCCGCTTTTATCGCGTAACGGCGTTTGATTTTTTGGGGCAAGGGCAAAGCGCGGCGCTTGAGCTGCCGTTTTCGGTTGGCGATTACGCCGATTGGACGCAGGAAGTTTTATCTACGCTCAACGTCGTTCGCCCGCACGTGATCGCTCATTCGTTCGGTTGCCGCGTGGCGGTGAAAATGGCGGGACGGAACGGGCAGGTATTCGATAAACTCGTCTTGACGGGACCTGCGGGCGTGATCTTGCCGCGGGGCTTAAAATATAAAATACGGGTGGGGGCGTATAAATTGGTGAAGCGGTTCGCGCCGAATTTTGCGGAAAAGCATTTCGGGAGCGCGGAATACCGCACCCTTTCGCCCGTGATGAAAGAAAGCTATAAAAAAATCGTGAACGAAGATCTTCGCGTGCAAGCGCGTAAGGTGGAAAACGAGGTGTTGATCGTGGAAGGTACGACGGATACGGTAACGCCTAAACGGGAAGCGGAAGCGTATTTGCAAAGCTTTCCGCAGGCGAGGTTGGTCGAGATCGCGGGCGGGCATTTTGCGTTTTTGGAAAATCCGATTTCTTTTAATTTGACGGTAGAGGAGTTTTTGGACTATGGACGATTTGGTATGTAGGATCGTGGCGGCAATCGTTTGCGCGTGCTTTTATTTTGCGGGAACGATCAAATTAGTGGGCGCGATGCAGCAAAGCGGCTATCGCGGCGGCAAGTTTTTGCGTTGGTTTTATCATAAGCGCAATAAATTCGCTTCGAGGCTGTTGTTTTTAAGCGTGCTCTCGTTGGTGGCTACGGCAATGTTTACGCTCGTCTTTTCTTTCCTTGGGGAAATGGGCGCAATCGCCGTATCGGCGGCGCCGTATTTGTTCTTTTGCCTGCTGTTCTATTATTCGGATAGAAAGTACGCCTTAAAGGTGGACGCGGTGCAAAGCGGCAGATGGAAACGGCTTTGCGTTGGCTATTTGTTCGTTACGGCAATCGTAACGTTCGTCGTGATCACCGCTTGTTCGACGCTTTCGTTTGCATTGCAAACCGCGCCTACTTGGGCGAAGTCGATGCGATATTTGCCCGTGTGCTTCATGCCGATCCTGTTGCCGTTCGCGCTCTGCGCGGCAAACGCCGTTTTAAGCCTTTTCGAAAACGCGAGAAACCGTAGATTTGTAAAACGGGCGGGGCAGGTGCTTGACGAAAGCAATGCCGTGCGCGTGGGAATCGTGGGCAGCTACGGAAAAACTTCCGTGAAAAATATCTTAAAAACGATTTTGAGCGAAAAATACGAGGTGGTGGCTTCCCCCGCTTCCTACAATACCCCGATGGGCGTTGCCAAAACGGTAACGGCGGCAGAATTTGCTTCCGCGCAGGTATTCCTTTGCGAAATGGGCGCGAGAAAACAAGGGGATATCCGTGAACTTTGCGATTTGGTGAAGCCGCAATATATCGCGTTCACGGGCGTATGCGCGCAACATATGCAAACTTTTAAAACGGAAGAAACGCTGCTGTTGACCAAATGCGAAGCGCTTTCTTCTTCCGCGGGCGTGATCGTTTGCGGCGGGGAGCTGAAAGAAAAGCTCGCTTCCGTGCAAGATCGCTTCACCGACGAAGAACTGAAAAAATGCGTGTTCGCGGGCGGTGCGACGAAGGTGGAAATGCAAGCGGAGCAAACGAAATTCACGCTTACGATTTGCGGCGAAGAGGCCGTGATCGAAACTTCGCTTTTGGGGGATAGCGCCGTGGAAAATATCGCTTTGGCGGTTCGCCTTGCGGAAGCGATGGGCTTGTCGAAAGAGGAAATTTTGCGCGGCGTGAAAAAATTGAGCCCTTGCGAACACAGATTGCAGCTTTTGAAAAGCGGCGGCGTGAATATTTTGGACGACGCGTACAACTGCAATGAACGCGGCGCGAAGATCGCAATCGAAGCGTTGAAGCGGTTCGCGGGCAGAAAAGTTGTGGTTACGCCGGGAATCGTGGAAACGGGCGTTTTGCACGAACAGATCAACGGCGAGCTTGGGAAATTGCTTGCCGATCCCGCGTTGGACCGTGTGATTTTGGTGGGTGAAACGCAAGTAGGCGTGGTGAAAACGGCGTTCTTGGATGCGGGCGGCGATAAAGAAAAGCTTTCGATCGTATCCACTCTTTCGGGCGCGCAAGAGCTTTTGAAAGACTATTTGCTCGACGGGGATACCGTACTGTTTATGAACGACCTGCCCGATATTGTTTAACGATAAGAGTCAAGGAGTTTAGCTCCGTAATCAAACGAAAAATAAAAAACACCAAAGAAGAAAAATTTTTCTGTCGGAGGTGTTTTTTTATTGAAAAAAGTAGCGGTATTGTTTGGTGGAAATTCTTGCGAAAGCGAAATATCGGTGTTGACGGGTACGTTCGTCGTCAACCTTTTGGATCGAACGCGTTACGAGGTGTTGCCCGTGTTCGTAGGGCAAAAGGGGGAACTGTACACTTCCCCTGCCTTTGAGGATATCGACGCTTTTAAAAAACAGGATTTTTTGAAAAAAGCCAAGCGAATTTTTTTCGACGAGGGGGTCGTGTACGAGATGAACGCGAAAAAAACGCGCGTCAAACGCCTGTTTGCCGTCGACGTCGCGCTCAATTGTTGCCACGGCGGCTTGGGGGAAGGGGGCGGCGTTTCCGCGCTTATGCAGCTCAATGAAATCCCTCTTGCTTCGCCCTCGATCGCGGCTTCGGGCGTGTTTATGGATAAGGCGCTCACAAAGCTCGTCGTCAAATCGCTTGGAATCCCTACGCTCGATTATTTCCGCGTGAACGAGGAAGATTATAAAAAGCGGGGCGCGTTTTTGCTGAAAAATATCGCGCGGCGGCTGAAATTCCCCGTCATCGTCAAGCCCGCGCATTTAGGCTCTTCTATCGGCATCGCCGTAGCGAAAAACGAAATCGAAGCCAAGGCGGCGTTGGAAACGGCGTTTGAGATCGATCACCGCGTGATCATCGAAAAATTCCTGGTGGGAAAAACGGACGTCAATTGCGCGGCGTACGCCGTGAACGGTGAGATCATCGTTTCCGAAGCGGAAGCGGCGTTCACTTCCGAGGGCGGCGTGTACGGCTTTGACGAAAAATACCTCAAAAAACCCGGAGCGGGCGGAAAAGGCGGGGGCAGGGTGGCGTTGAAAGGCGCTTTGCGCGATAAAATACGAAGCTATACGCGCACGGTGTATAAGCGGTTGAACCTGCGCGGCGTGGTGCGTATCGATTATTTGGTGCAAGGGGAAAGCGTGTATTTGAGCGAAGTGAACACCGTGCCCGGCTCGCTTGCCTATTATCTGTTTTGCGACCGTATTTTGGAAGCGCGCGCCTTTTTCACCGAGCTGTTGGAAGAAGCGATCGTACGCGCCGAGCGCGAGAAAAAGAAAATCCTTACGACGGGCATTTTACATACCGTCCGCAGAGCGGGGAAATAACGATAAAAATATGTTAGGCGGATAGCTTAAAAATAAAAAGATTACGGGGCGTTTGGTCTTTTGCGGGGAAACGGAGCGAGGCGCTCCGTTTTTCTTTTACGGAAAATTTGTTTTTTGCGTGGTTTTTATTGATTTTTATTTGCTTTTTTGCTATACTATGTTAGGAAATACAAAGAAACGGAGAAAGTTATGGCGATTGGTGAATTTACCGATAAAGTGCGGATCACGATCAAAGCGGGCGACGGCGGCGACGGTATGAATTCGTTTAAGGCGTTCAAGGGCAAGCCCGCGTGCGGGCCGGACGGCGGCGACGGCGGCAGGGGCGGCGACGTGTACTTCGTCGGCGATAAGGATATGACCGACCTTTTTTCTTTCCGCTTTACCTCTAAATATTTTGCGACGAACGGCGAAATGGGCGGTTCGAATAAATGCTTTGGCAAAAGCGGCGCGAATTTGTATATCAAGGTGCCTTTGGGTACGCTCGTTCGCGACGAGGAAACGGGCAGACTCATTTGCGACGTGTTCGAGGACGGGCAACAGGTGCTAGTGGCGCGCGGCGGCAACGGCGGCAAGGGCAACGTCCGCTTCACCACGGCGCGGCGGCATGCGCCCAACTTTGCGCAAAAGGGCGAAAAAGTAAAGCCGCATACAGTGATCTTGGAAATGAAAGTGATTGCCGACGTAGGCTTCGTGGGATTCCCGAACGTAGGCAAGAGCACGCTGCTTTCCAAAATTTCGGCGGCGCGCCCGAAAATCGCGAATTATCATTTCACCACGCTTTCCCCAAACCTTGGAGTAGTGCGGTATTACGAAAAATCTTTCGTGGCGGCGGATATTCCCGGGCTGATCGAGGGCGCGGCGCAGGGCGCGGGGCTTGGACACGACTTTTTGCGGCATATCGAACGCACGCGAATGTTGTGCCATTTGGTGGATATTTCCGGCTGTGAGGAGCGCGACCCGATCGAGGATTTTCAAAAGATCAACGCCGAGCTGAAGGAATACAGCGAGGTGCTCGCCAAGCTGCCGCAGATCGTCGTTTGCAACAAATGCGACGTGTTCGGCGCGGAAGAAAATTTGAAAAAATTTAAGAAAAAATACGGCAGAAAATACAAGATCTTCCCGATGACGGCAATCACGGGCGAGGGCACGCGCGAGCTGATCGAAGGGATTTTTGAAGTGCTTGATACGCTGCCGCCCGTCGAACCGATCTTGCCCGAGGAAGAATTTACCTACACGGCGAACGATAATCTTGATTTCGAGATCTATCGCGACGAAGACGGCGTATTCGTCGTCGTGGGCGGCTTGGTGGATATGCTTTGCAGGAACGTGGTTTTGAACAATCCCGATTCCATGCAGTATTTCCAAAAGGTATTGCGGCTTCGCGGCGTTATCAAAGAGCTTTCGAAAATGGGCTGTAAAGAGGGCGATACCGTTTCCATCGGCGAGGTGGAATTCGATTTCGTGCTGTAAAAAAGGAGTTAAAATATGATCACGAGAGAAACGATCACGAGCAAACAAAGAAGCAAATTAAAATCGATCGCGGCGACGATGCAACCGATCGCGCAGATCGGCAAAGGCGGGATCACCGACAACGTGTTAAAGACGCTTTCCGACGCTTTGGAAGCGCACGAGCTGATCAAGGTGAATATTTTGCCGAACGCGGAAGAGGACGCTTGGAATTTGGCGGAAAACGTAGCCGACCTTTTGGACGCGATCCCCGTGGCGGTGATCGGCAGAAAAGCAATTTTCTATCGCAGATCTTCGCGGGAAAATTTTGCGCATTTGGAAGTTTAAAAACGCAAAAAAGGTTTTATATATAAGTGAAAGAAATTTTTTGTAGGTGAGATCATGACGGAAAATCAAAACCAAACGACGGAAGAAACGGCTCAAACGGCTGAAACGACGGCGGAAAACGCCGCGAAAACGCCCAATAAGCGCCCCAAGGCGGCGAAAAAGGAAGAAACGGAGCGGTTAAAAGCGGAGCTTGCGTCGGCGCAAGCGGAAGCGGAAGATAATAAACGCAAATGGTATAACGTGGCGGCGGAATACGAAAATTATCGCCGTCGTACGCAAAACCAAGCGGCGCAACGGTACGCCGAGGGCAGAAACGACGTGATCGCTCAGCTCTTCCCGATCGGGGATAACCTTTCCCGCGCGATTGCGGTATGCGCGGACGAAAACACCCGCCAAGGCATGGAAATGGTGTTAAAGAGCTTCAAAAAAGTGTTGGAAAGCGAGGGGATTGAAGAAATCGACCCGATCGGACAACCTTTCGACCCGAACACCGCCGAGGCGATTATGGCAATGCCTGCCGCCGAGGGCGAGGAAAGCGGTATCGTGAAAATGGTGCACGAAAAGGGCTATAAAAAGGGCGAAAAGGTGTTGCGCTACGCAAAAGTCGTGGTAACGCAGTAAAAATAAAACGGAAAACAATTAAAAATTAGGAGATACATTATGATTTCTTTACAAGGGAAAGTGGTAATCATCACAGGCGGCGGTAGAGGCATCGGCTTCGGGCTTTCAACGGCGTTTGCAAAAGCGGGCGCGAAGATCGTTATTACGGGCAGAACGGAGTCTACGCTGTTGGCGGCGAAAGAAAAGCTGGAAGCGGCATACGGTTGCGAGGTGCTCACGGTAACGGCGGACGGCGCGGACGAAGCGGCGATTCAAAACGTAATCGATCAAACGGTTGCAAAATTCGGGCGTATCGACGCGGTGATCAATAACGCGCAGGCTTCCGCTTCGGGCAAAATGCTCGTTCAGCACACGAAAGAAGATCTCGATCTCGCGATCTATTCGGGCATTTACGCTTCTTTCTTCTATATGCAAAAAGCGTACCCGCATTTGAAAGAAAGCAAGGGCTGCGTGATCAACTTCGCTTCGGGCGCGGGCTTGTTCGGCAGAATTGCGCAATCCTCGTATGCGGCGGCAAAAGAGGGGATTCGCGGTCTTTCGCGCGTAGCGGCGACGGAATGGGCGCCCGACGGGATCCGCGTGAACGTGATCTGTCCTTTGGCGATGACGGAAGGGCTTCAAAAATTCAAGGAAGAATACCCCGAACGCTACGAACAGACGATCAAGGGCGTACCCATGGGCAGATTTGCCGATCCCGAAAAAGACGTCGGCGGTCTTTGCGTATTCCTTTGCTCGGACGAAGCGAGCTATATCACGGGCGAGACGATCACCTTGCAAGGCGGCAGCGGACTTAGACCGTAAACGGACGAAAATAAAAAAGAGCCTTTCGCATAGACAAGCGAAAGGCTCTTGTATTTGGAAAAATTTTCTTATAACTATTGACAAACGCGGGTAGATATGATAAAATAAATCAAAACTCGATGTGTAATCGAAAAAGGAGATAGTTAGCCCGATGCAAATTTGAATTTTTAAGTAACCTTGCGCACTATTTATGGATATATTAAAAAGGAG
>JAFTQB010000010.1 GCA_017462985.1 Clostridia bacterium | reverse complement strand
GACAGACAGACAGACAGACAGACGGGCGCATGTTGTAATTCGCTCGCTTTTCGCGTGCAATTTAATAAGGATAAACAAGCCATTTAGCGGTGGGCGTTTTACGCCCGATGCTTAAGTGGCTTTTTATTATATAAAAAATTTTAGGAGAACTTATTTATGAAAAAGAAATTTTTAAGTTTGTTGTTGGCAATATGTATGATTTTGCCTTGCGTGTTTATGCTTGGCGCTTGTGATGAGGAGTGTAATTCGCATAATTTAACAGTTCAATACGAACCAACGTTAAATGAAAAGGGTGAATTATTTTGTGGTAACTGTATGAAAAAAGTGGAACTTCCTACCCTTAATGGAAGTAATTATCAACTCAATGATACAAATCCAGATTATAAAATATATGCTTATAACGTAGATAATCAAACGTTTGAATTTACCGTGTCTAATTTTGTTTTTCAACCAACAGAAAAAGGTTATGTAATTCTTGACTATACGGGCAATAGCGCCAACGTTGTAATTCCAGATATTCATAGAAGTAAAAATCAATATTATGAGGAAATTCCTGTTATTGGCATTGATACTAATATGTCGAATGATGGTGCATTTGAAAACAATATAACAATTACTTCTATAATATTGCCTCCAACTTTAAAAAACATTAACACTTTTTCCTTTAAAGGTTGTGTAAACTTAACTGAAATCGTATTAGGTTCAGCGAATGTCGAACCTAATACGATAGATTTGACTGTTTCTTTTGATGCATTCGACGGTTGCACGAGTTTAGAGAGCGTGTATTATCGTGGAACAAAATCTCAATGGGAAACTGTTTCAATTCACGACCAAGGTAATACAACCTTGAAAAATGCAAATATATACTGTTACAGCAAAACCAAACCTACGGGACTGGATTATTTGAATGATAATCAAACGTGGCATTATGACGAAAATAACAATAAAGTATTATGGGAACTGAACTTTACAAATAACGTAGATAATAAATCGTTTACGTATTCTCATAGTGAAGTGGCATTTTCCGACGCCTATTGGGCAATGCTTAAAGAAGCGCAAGCACAAAATAGGTTAGGCGATTTGTTTAACGACCAAGAACAAATTGAAATGGTTACAAGTAGCGCAACAAAAGCGGAATACGAAACAAAATTCGCTGCGTGGTACGGTACTACAATGGGTACGCAAGCCGTTGTATCGTTTGCGGACGATAAAATAACCATTACGTTATTGGGAAATTCTGGACAAGCAGATTATATCGAAGTTGACGGCGAAATTTATGACGTAGCAAAAAAAGAGAAGGTGTTTGCGTTTGACACTACTAATAATAGCATATATGAAGAACGTGCAGACGAACATTCTACAATTAGACACATTTATTCGATTGTAGAATAAACACCAAAATAAAAGGCACCCAAGAGGGGTGCCTTTTTTGCTATGAAACAAACTACCCCGAGGCTGATACCACGGGGTAGTTTGTCAAGAAAGCCACGCGATAGTCGCGTGGTTCGGTAGAGGTTTACCGATGAGTTGAAATAAAAACTCCAAATTAGTATAATGTTGGTGCGACCTGCCAGTTACAAAAACAAAAAAACTAAATCGAAGAATATTAAAAATGATTGAATCATCTAATATCAATAATATTTTAGCACATACAAAATGGAATTGCAGGTATCATATTGTATTTTGTCCAAAGTATCGCAGGTAAGTATTTTACGAACAGCATAGAGAAGAAATACGAGAAATATTACGTAAATTATGTTAATGGAAAGGTGTAGAAATACTGGAAGGGGAAATATGAAATTCGCATACTGAAACCGCGAATTTTGGTGCAAGGGATACTATGTCGATACGGTTGGGAAAGATACGAAAGTAATAAAAGAGTATATAGCCAATTAGTTGAAAGGGGATAGGCGGGCAGACCAGTTGAGAATTTTTGACCCGAATGACCCGTTGACGGGTGGCAAGTAACATATGCATGACTGGCAGGTCAATTAAAGAGCGCATTTGTGCTACGCCAGTAGTAAAGGGCTATGCCCGAAAAAGTAAAGCCACCCGCTATTGTTATGCCCACCGCTTACTTTTTTGATAAAAGTCGTAAAATTGTTCCGCTGATCGACGCTTATGCGATCGGGTAGCTTTGCACGAAGTTGCCGCTCATGATCTTGCCGAAGATATACTTCATCGAAGCGGATTCCGTTAAGATATACACTCTGCCGTTTTGATAAACAAGCTCCTCGCTCATCGGCGGCGCGGTTACCGTTTGCACCAAGCTGTCGCTATCGAGATAGGTTACGGAAAGCTGCGTGCCGTTGAAGTCCATCGTGCCCGTGTGCGCGGTTGCTACGTCGTAAACGTAGAGGTTGGAAGCGTTTAAGCCCCAAGAAGTGGAAAGCACCATCTTGCCGCTTGCGGTAAAGCACATTCCCTGTACGTTCGAAAGGGTGGAATACGCATGCTCGGGAGCGTTCGATACGGGCTTGCCCGTCGTTTCGTCAAGCGTATATACGAGCATCAGCGCCGTGTTTTGATCGCCTGCGGGCGTTTGCAAATGATGCCAATCAGGAGTTAAATATTGGCTGCCTTCGCGATAGAACGCGCCTGCGTACAGCTTGCCGTCGTACACCGAGCAGTACGCCATGCGGTTGGGGATTTCGATGCGGTCGCTCGTCGTCGCTTTGCCGTCGCCGTCCAAAATATCGGCAAGCGAGAACATATCGCAATAGGTGTTTTCTTCGTGCGTGTCGTTCGCCACGTATACGAAATCGCCAAAGTGCGTTACGCCGCCCGCGTGGCTCGTGTACGCCGTGCCGTCTTGGTTATAAAGCTTGCAACAAATTTCTTTGTCGCCATCCAAAACGTAGATCATCGACGGCTCTGTTTCCGATTTGTCGTAGCCCGACATCAAATAGGTATCCTCGTCCACTTGATCAAAGCCTTGGGGGACGAAGTTTGTCCAAAGCCCGGGGATCATCATTTCTACTTTTGCGCCCGTAAAGAAGAACGAACCGAAAATCAGCTTTTCGGCAACGAATACCAAAAGCACGAGGGCGAGCAAAATGCTCACGATCCAGCCTAAAATTTTCAAAGGAATAGTGATAATTTTTTTCATAATAAGCTCCTTGTTTTTCAGTATACCATAAAAAACCAAAAAAGTAAACTTTTTTTTGGAAAAATTCTCAAAGTAGCGTTTCGTATTCCCCGTAAAGGGAGTCGAGGCGGTTTTTGACCTCTTCCAAACGCTTGCATTTTTCGCTTAAAAGCTGAAAATTCCCCGCAACGGCAGGATCGCAAAGCGCTTCGTTCAGCGCTGCTTCTTCCCCCTCAAGCGTCTCGATCTCCGTTTCGATCTGCTTGATACGCACCCGCTTTTTCGTATCGTTTTTGCGTTCTTCCTTGCTTCGATACGAGGGCGCGATTTGCGTTTCGGCGGGGGCAGGTACGGGCTGAACGGTTTTTTGTGCGGCGGCTTCCGCACCCCCAGCCGCGCGCTTGGCTTCCGTGTATTCTTCGTACGAGCCGATATATTGCGAAACCGTTTCGTTTTCGATTTCCAAAATTTTTCCTGCGAGCGCTTCGATAAAATACCGATCGTGCGATACGAACAGGATCGTGCCGTCAAATTCTTTCAAGGCGCTTTCCAAGCTTTCTCTTGCGGGAAGATCGAGGTGGTTGGTCGGCTCGTCGAGGAGCAGGACGTTGCCGTTTTCGCAAGAAAACACGGCGAGGGCGAGCTTTGCGCGTTCGCCGCCCGAAAGCATGGAAACCTTTTTATCCATATCCTCGGCGGTGAGCTTCGCTTGCGCCAAGATCGAACGAACGCGCGTTTGATCCCAACTTACGTGCCGTTCCCAAAATTCCTGCAATACGGTGTTGTGGGGGTTCAGGTTGGCGTTTTCCTGATCGTACACGGCGAGCCGCACGAACCGACCGAGCTTGATCGCGGGGTGTTTGCCTTGGACGATCGCTTTTAAAAGGGTGGTCTTGCCCGTGCCGTTATCCCCGACGATCGCGCATTTTTCGCCGCGAACGACGGAAAAGCTCGCGCTGCGAAGAAGCGTTTTTTCACCCGCGAAAAGCTGCAAATTTTCCACCGTTAGCACGGCTTCGTACGGTTTTTCGCTGTACGAAAAATGAAAGCGGGGCGGCGTGGGCGGGGCGACGGGCTTTTCGATTAACTCCATCGTTTCGAGCTTGTGCCTGCGCGATTGCGCCGACTTGGTGGTGCTGGCGCGGACGAGGTTTTTATCCACGTATTCTTGCAAATGCGCCCGTTCCACCTGCTGTTTTTCGTATTCTCGCAATTGGTGCGCCACGCGCTCGGCTTTCAGCGCCTTGTATTTCGTATAATTACCTTTATAAATCTGCAAGCTCTTATTTTCGATCTCAAACACCGTTTTCACCGTCTTATCAAGGAAATACCGATCGTGCGAAACGGTGAAGATCGCGCCCTTATAGGCGGCGAGGTATTCTTCCAACCAAAACAGCGTTTTCATATCGAGGTGGTTGGTCGGTTCGTCCAAAATCAAAAGCTCGGGTGCTTCGAGGAGCAACCTGCAAAGCTTTAAACGCGTTTTTTCCCCGCCCGACATCGTATCGATGACCTGTTCGGCGTTTTCGGAAAATCCCATACCGTTCAAAACGGTGCGGATACGCACTTCGAAATGATAGCTATCGCGCGCGGCGATCTGCTTATTCAGGCTTTCGTATCTTGCGGCAAGGCGGCGGTATTCGTCGCTTTCTTCCGCTTGCGCCGCAATCGCCGTTTCCACTTCGCGTAGATTTGCGATCAAGCGTTGATCCTCGGCGAAAATTTCTCGCATCTCTTCGATGACGGTGTTATTTGAAGTATATCCGCCGTTTTGCGCCAAATACCCGATACGCGCTCCGTTTTTGCGAAAAACTTCCCCGCTGTCAGGCTCTAATTCGCCTAAAATCAGCTTAATGAGCGTGGTCTTTCCTTCGCCGTTTGCGCCGATCAACCCGACCCTGTCCCCCTCGTTTAGGGTAAATTCGATATTTTCAAGCAGCGTTTCGCCCGCATAACCGAAGCAAAGCGCATTTGTGGAAATCAACATATGTATTCTCCGAAAAGTGTGAGTATTTTCGCCCGTTTTTACGCAAAATGCGTTTGGGGGCATACGTGCAATGAAACAAGTGTGTAACGGCGGCTTTTTGAGCGAACGGATAGAACGGATTTGGAAGAGCGCAACGCCGAAACAAGCGAAGCGAATGACGGGAGAACTTGTCGAAACGGCGCTGAGATGGTCGAATTTGCTCTGAAACGGTCGTTAAAAATCCCAAGAGGGGATATAGCGTTCGTCGGAAGAGGTCAGCGCTTGGGCGAAAAGTCGGTTTTCCAGCCCCAAGGCGAAGGCTTCTTCCAAGACGGCTCTGTATTCCCGCGGCGTGATTCTGCGTTGCAGCTCGGGATACTTGCCCGTATCCCCATACGGCGTATATTGGCTCATTAAGCTCAAATATGCGTTTTCGGGCATATGATTTTTAAACCAGCGCACGATCGCCTTGGAATCGCTCACGCCCATGGGCATTACGAGGTGCCGCACGATCACGCCGCTCAGCATTTTTCCCTCGTCCGTCATCGCGAGCGGCTTGTTTGCCATGAACGCGAGCGCTTTGGAAGCGACTTCGAAATAATCGCTCCTGCCCGTATACCTTGCCGAGAGCGTGGGGGAATAGAATTTTAAATCGGGCAGATAAATATCGATAAAAGGATCGACGAGCGCGAGCGCGTC
Organism: Clostridia bacterium; assembly: GCA_017462985.1. Classification (GTDB taxonomy): domain Bacteria; phylum Bacillota; class Clostridia; order Christensenellales; family Borkfalkiaceae; genus Scatosoma. The sequence goes on along the minus strand of JAFTQB010000010.1, from coordinate 9,217 downwards.
GGTTTTTTCGTATCCGCTGCTATTGTAAACGACGGGAATTTTCGGTTGATAGATGGAAAAAGCCTCTACCAGGTACGGAATGAAATGCCCCGCCGTAACGAGCGAGATATTTTCCGCGCCCATTTCTTCAAGGCCTTTGAAAATTTCCGCCAATTCCCTCGGCGTAACCGCCTTGCCGCGCTCGGCGCGGGATAATTCGTAGTTTTGGCAAAACGCACATTTGAGCGAACAGCCCGTAAAAAAGACGGTGCCGCTTCCCTTTTTGAAAGAAATGCATGGCTCTTCAAAAGGGTGCAGATAGTATTTCGCGATTTTCGGCGTTTGCGCGCCGCAAGCGCCCGCGCGGTTGGTGCGGTCTGCGCCGCATTCCACGGGGCAAAGTTTGCAGGAAGTTTCGCGGTATTCGTATTTTTTCGTCGAAGATGCGCCGTTCATAACGAAACCATTATACCACGGCGGAAAAAATTTTGCAAGCGCGCGAGGGGGGTGGTGGAATAAGTTGACAATATACGAAAAAGGTAGTATAATAATATTCCCGATCAAGTGGGAACCTCGTTATAAATCCCAGCGATAACGAGGAACTATGTTAAAAAGAGGATTTTTTACATGAAAAAGTTTTTTACCAGTGAAAGCGTTACGGAAGGACATCCCGACAAGGTATGCGACAATATCTCGGACGGGCTTTTGGACGCGATTTTAGCGCAAGACCCCTATGCCCGCACGGCGATCGAGTGCGCGGCGGCGTTCGATACTTTGCTGATCATGGGCGAGGTAACGACGACGGCGACGGTCGATTACGAAGCGACGGCAAGGGAGATCATCAAAGAGATCGGTTACGATTTCGGTACTTTTGCATACGACAAATGCAAGATTATCACGGCGATTCATCAGCAATCGCCCGATATCGCCATGGGCGTGAACGCCTCGCTTGAAAAAAAGACGGCGGGCGGCGACGAAGCCGATCAGCTCGGCGCGGGCGATCAGGGCATGATGTTCGGGTATGCTTGCAGAGAAACAAAAGAATTGATGCCGCTCACCCTTTCCCTTTCCCACCGCCTTGCAAAGCGGTTGACGGACGTTCGAAAGAGCGGCTTGCTTGCTTATCTTCGTCCCGACGGGAAAACGCAGGTTACCGTGGAATACGAGGACGGCGTGGCAAAGCGCGTGGATACGGTGGTTATTTCCACCCAACACGACGCGGCGGTTTCGCAAGAACAAATTCGCGAGGATATGAAAAAGCTCGTCATTGACGAGATCGTTCCCGCGCATCTGATGGACGAAAATACGAAAATTTATATCAACCCCACGGGCAGATTCGAAATTGGCGGCCCCGAAGGGGATAGCGGCTTGACGGGCAGAAAGATTATCGTGGATACCTACGGTGGCAGAGCCCCTCACGGCGGCGGCGCGTTTTCGGGCAAGGACCCCACGAAGGTGGATAGAAGCGCGGCGTATTATTGCAGATATATCGCGAAAAATCTCGTGGCGGCGGGGCTTGCGGACGAGGTGCAAATTCAAGTGGCGTACGCGATCGGCGTAGCCAAGCCCGTTTCCGTATTCGTGGATAGCTACGGCACGGGGAAATTGGACGATGAAACGCTTGCGAAAATCGTGAAACAGGAATTCGATCTTCGCCCCTATGCGATCATCAAAACGCTCGATCTTCGGAATCCCGTTTTCAAAAAGACGGCGGCGTACGGGCACTTTGGCTACAAGGGCTTTTCTTGGGAGCACACCGATCGCGCGGACGATCTGAAAAAATATCTTTAAAGAAACGAAAAGGCAGGAGCAGGTATGGAAATATCCTTAACTTGCCCGCATTGCGGGGAAGAAACGCTCGTTTCACTTGACGAGGCAAAAAATTTAACGCTTTGCCCGCATTGCGGCAAGCCCTTTAAAGAAACCGTTCCGCAAGCGGGGAAAAAACCGCAAAAGCCGCAAAAAACGCAATGGGAGCAATTCGAAGATCAAATTGCCAAGCAGGATCGTAAAATAAAGATAATAAAGATCTTGGCGATCTCGTTGCTTTCGGTGGGCGTGATTGCGGCGGCGCTCGGGATTACGAATTCCGTGATCGATAACGCGGAATGTACGCCCGAGGAGGTTTTGGCGGCGCTCGGCTACGATTACGGCGGGGACGACGGCAGTATCCGCATTTACAGCGCGGATAGCGAAGAACTTTTCGGGGATATCGTGATCCCCGCGACGATCGAGGGCGTAAAGGTTACGAGGATCGAAGCGTTTTCAGGTTGCGACCGGATCACGAGTGTAACGATCCCCGAAGGCGTAACGTCCGTATACGGGTTTTCCTCTTGCGAAAAGCTAGAACGCGTAACGCTTCCTAATACTTTGACGACGATCGGTTCGAGTACGTTTTCTTATTGTTATAAGTTGACGAGCATAACCATTCCCGACAGCGTAACGACGATTGAAACTCAAGCGTTTTATCGGTGTACCCTTCTTTCCGAAATCAACGGTTGCGGCGGTATTAAGAATATCGATAGCGACGCGTTTGAACAAACCGAATACCTTTCCAATGAAGCCAATTGGGAAAATGAAGCGCTGTATTTAGGAAGCTGTCTGTTTCAAACCAAGGAAACGATCAGCGGCGATTATACGGTGAAAGAGGGCACGACGAGTATTGCGGCGCGGGCGTTTTTGCAACGGCAAAATTTGACGGGCGTAACGATACCCGACAGCGTGATTTCTATCGGCACCGACGCGTTTTGGGATTGTGAAAATTTAACGGACGTTTCGATCGGGAACGGCGTTACGGAAATCGGGGACAGTGCGTTTGGGTACTGTTTGAGTTTAACGAACTTGGTGCTTGGTAGCGGCGTGAAGTCGTTGGAGAACTCGTTTGGCGCTTGCGAAAGCTTGCAAAATTTATATTATTACGGCGCGCAAACGGCTTGGAGCGAGGTGTACGTGCCGCAATGGAATTTCCCGAATATGACGGTGTATTATTACGACGGAAGCGCCACGGAAACTTCCGCGGGGAGTTATTGGCATTACGACGGTAACGGCGAGATCGTTGCTTATCAAAGATAAGCAAGAAAGTAATAGTGAAAAGTGAAGAGGTGCGGAAAAATTATACGAGATTGCCGCAGTCGCTTTGCTCCTTCGCAATGACAATATTCTGTAATATTGAAAAACGACCGCTATTTCGGCGGTCGTTTTTATTCTAATAATTCTTCGTATGAGACTTCGAACAGTTTGGCGAGCTTGATAAAGTTTTCAAGCGTGGGAACGGTTAGCCCCAATTCGTACGCTTGATACGATTGATAGGTGATCCCAAGTTGCGTAGCAACTTCTTTCTGCGTGTAACCAAAGCTCTTTCGCAGCTCTTTTAAGTTTTTTCCCAAATTCAATAATTCTTTCATATTTTTTGCTACACCTACTTGACATTATACAGTTTTATACTGTATAATAAAGAAAATGCAGTTTAAAACTGTGCTTAAAGGAGTAAGATTATGGTGAAGAAAGGGTTTAAATATTTTTTCATCGGCGTGGGGATATGTGCATTAACCGCATTTGTTGTGATTCTTTCTTTGGCGATAATGGGGGATAGTATTAATTCTGCTCTACCGATCGTTATCGTGGACGGGCTTATCGGGGGAATCGTAGGTTTAATTTTTGGTGGAAGATTTGGGGATTGGAATGACGCGTATAAAGATCCTTTAAATAGGAGTGATTGTTGGTATAAAAGAATCTCTTCAAATAGATCCGTGAGATTTTTGGAAATAATTTTTATGCTTTTACCGATACTTCTTTTGGGGATAGGGCTGGCTATTATTTTGGCGATTAATTATTCTTTTTTTGATCGAAGCATTTTTGAACTTTGTACGGAATATTCTATTGCTGTTAGCAAATCAAGCAATCCTTATGATTATCAAGATTTATATAGTAGCTATATGGGTTATCGCGTTCTTGTTGGTTTGATTTCGGCTGCATCTTTATTTTTCTTGGTTTACGGTGTGAAATTTTTATTCAAATATAAAAAATATCAATGCAAAAAATGCGGGAGCGTAATGCCTTGGGTGTATAAGAATACTTTAAAATCTGATTACGGAACTTATACGAAAAGCAAAGAAGTGGAGACGCGAGGAAAAGTGGGTACCGTTTATATTGATGGGCAGTCCGTGGGGGAAGTATACGGAAGGACAGGCTCGTATACGAAAAATTATACTACCTATTCCAATTCAGCGTTTTACTTATGCGAGTGTAAATTTTGTAGAAACGAAAAAGTTTTTCAATATCGCAACAGTTGGACGAACATTACTTATTCTTAATAAAAATCGAGATAAAAACGATTCTTACGCGTTCGCTCAAAATGACAAGCGCGGTGTCATTGCGAGCGAGTTTACGAGCGTGGCAATCTCGTACAAAACAAAGCCGCAGACGCTAACGAAAAAAAGAGCCGTTCGGCTCTTTTTTTGTGCGGTTTTTCGGTTATTTGGAAACGACGAAATAGCCGTTTTCCTGGTTTACGGTGTGCCCTTGGGCAAGATAGGGCGTGGGGTCGACGGTGAATTTGCCGCCCGAAACGCTGATATTTGCGTTAGCGAGGTCGTTGCCGCTCGTGGCGACGAGCGTGCCGTTAAATTCGCCGCCTTTCACGGTGATCTTCGCCTTTGCTTCCCAGCCCGCTTCCGTTACGCGCGAAGCCGCGCCGTATTCTACTTTGCCTTGTATTTTCCCCGCCGTTTCTTCCGCTGTGATCTCTACGCCCGCGTCGTAAACCTCGCTCATTCCGTACCAAAGATCGAACGCAACTTCCCCCTCTTTGGCAAGGATATTCGTGCCGTTTTTCAACGTGAGCGTGCCGAAGTTGTTGCTCACGGCGTACAAGCCGTAGCCGCTCGCGGAATCGGTTGCGTCCACGGTGAAGTTATCCAAGGTTAAATCGCTGTAATTTTGTATCAAAATTTTCGCGCCCGTATCGTCCGAGGCATTTTTCAGCGTACCGTTTTTCAAGGTAACGGAAGCCGTTTTATGCAGCCACAGCCCGTTGCTTTCCGTGCCCGCCGAGCCAACAGTTTCGCTGCTGACGGTATAAGTGTGGTTGTTGAAATCCAACACGATATCTTTATCTTCCGCAACGGTTACGCCTCCCGCCGTCATATCCGCCAAAAGGACGAGGGTGATTTGGTTATCGCCCACGGGGATCGCTTCCACTGCCGCCGCCAAAGGGATTTCCGCGCCGATTCCGATTTCCGTCTTGCCCTCTTGAAGCAGGGCGGTGAAGTTTTCCAAGCTCTCCGCCACCGTATACGAAGGCGTAGGGGGATTTGGCGTATTGCCGTTGTCGCCCGTGTTATCGTCTTGCATAGGCGCGCACGCCGTTACGGAAAACGCGATGGCGCAAAAGGCGCTTGCGCCGCAAAGAAAGGTAAAAAGTTTGTTCATGGTTATTTCTCCTTAAACAGTTTTACAAAAAGTATGCCCGATTTTTGAAAAACGAATACTCGGATTTAAAAATTTTTTAGCGGTTAGCGGGCGGGAAAAAGGGTTATAAATAGACGGAACGGGCGGTTATTTTTCGCGCGCGAGAGATTTTTTGAAAAAACGGCGCGAAAACGCTTTGAAAATCAGGCAAAATATAGTACAATATACAGTGAATGATAATCGGGTACTGCGTGCTTTTTTCTTCCGTGCGCAGCGATTGCGGAAAATCTTTTAGTTGGAGTAAATTTTTCAATGGGACTGATTAGTTTTTTATTGGGTAGCGACGGCAGAGCGAGCTTGAGAAAGCTTTCGAAGATCGCAGACAGCGTAGAGGCGTTGGACGAAAAGTACGCCGCGATGAGCGACGACGAGCTGAAAGGACAAACGGCGATTTTAAAACAGCGTTTGGCGGACGGCGAAACGCTCGATCAAATTTTGCCCGACGCGTTTGCGGCGCTTCGGGAAGCCGCTTGGCGCGTATTGGAAATGAAGCACTTCCGCGTGCAGATCATCGGCGGTATTTGTTTGCACCAAGGGCGTATTGCGGAAATGCGTACGGGCGAAGGGAAAACGCTCGTTTCCACACTTCCCGCTTATTTAAACGCGCTCACGGGAAAGAGCGTGCACGTCGTAACCGTCAACGATTATCTTGCCAAGCGCGACGCGGAATGGATGGGAAAGGTGCATCGCTTTATGGGCTTGACCGTCGGCGTCGTCGTGCCGGGAATGGACGACGATCAAAAACGCGCGGCGTATCAATGCGATATCGTATACGGCACCAACAATGAATTCGGGTTCGATTATCTGAGGGATAATCTCAAAACTGATTTGAGCAGAATGGTACAGCGCGATTTGACGTTCGCGATCGTGGACGAGGTGGACTCGATTTTGATCGACGAAGCGAGAACGCCGCTCATTATTTCGGGCAAAGGGGAAAAGTCTTCCGATCTTTACGTGCGCGTAGATAAATTCGTACGCACCCTTTCGGGCGGTTTTGACGACGAGTTGAAAGACGAAGAAGAAGCGGCTTACGCGGCGATGAAAGCGAACAAGAAGAAAAAGAAGAAGGTTGTGGACGACGATGACGACGAGGATTTCGTAGACTATACGCAAATGACCTTGGAGGAACAAGCTAACTACGAAGCGGAACAGGCGGAAAAGGCGGCTTTGGCGCGCGAGAACGCGCCCGAGGGCAGAAAGTCGATGGCGGCGAGCCGCGATTGGGATTATATCATCAACCGCAAGGATAAGACGGTGGAACTGACGGACAGCGGCGCGAGAAAGGCGGAACGCTTCTTCCGTATCGACAATATCGCGCAGATCGAACACGCCGATTTGAACCACCATATTCAACAGGCGTTGAAGGCGCACAAGCTGTTCCATTTAGACGAGGATTATATCGTAAACGACGGGGAAGTGGTGATCGTAGACGAATTTACGGGCAGACTTATGATCGGCAGACGGTATTCCGACGGCTTGCACCAAGCGATCGAAGCGAAAGAGGGCGTGGAAGTTAGAAGCGAGAACAAGACCTACGCCACCGTTACCTTCCAAAACTATTTCCGTCTTTATAAAAAGCTTTCGGGGATGACGGGTACGGCAAAAACGGAAGAGGCGGAATTCAGAACGATCTATTCCTTGGACGTTGTGGAAATTCCCACGAACAAGCCCATTCAGCGTATCGATCTTCCCGATAAGGTATATTCCACCGTTTCGGGCAAAAAGGCGGCGATCGTGCAGGAGATCATCGAACGCCACGAAAAGGGGCAGCCTGTTTTGGTGGGTACTTCGTCCGTTGAAAAATCGGAAGAAATTTCCCGTTTGCTCCGTCGCGAGGGAATCAAGCACAATATTTTGAACGCGAAAAACCACGAACGCGAAGCGGAAATCGTCGCGCAGGCAGGTCGCCTTGGCGCGGTGACCATTTCCACCAACATGGCGGGGCGCGGTACGGATATCCTGCTCGGCGGCAACCCCGAATATTTGGCGAAAAAGCGGTTGAGAGAGGAAGGCGCGGCGCCTGAGGATATCGACCTTGCAATGAGCATGTATATCACCGATATTCCCGAAGAGATCGCGGCGCTTCGCGAACGTTATAAAAAGGTGTACGCGTATTTCAAAGCGCAAACGGATAAGGAAAAAGAAGACGTTATCGCGGCGGGCGGGCTTTGCATCGTCGGCACGGAACGCCACGAATCCCGCCGTATCGATAATCAGCTTCGAGGCAGAGCGGGCCGTCAAGGGGACGTGGGCGAATCGATTTTCTATCTTTCTTTGGAGGACGAGCTTGTGTTGCGCTTCGGCGGCGAGAGAATGAAAGCGCTCTATCAAGCGTTTAAAATTCAAGAGGACGAAGCGTTGCAATCCAAGCTTCTTTCGCGCGGGATCGAAAACGCGCAAAAGACGATCGAGGGCAGAAACTTCGGGATCCGTAAAAACGTATTGCAATACGACGACGTAATGAACACGCAACGGCTCGTAATGTACGGCGAAAGAATGAAAGTATTGAAAGGCGAGGACGTACACGAGCAGGTGCTCAAGTATATCCCCGATTACGTTGCGGAAGTGGTATCTTCGGCGGTGAACGTGGAAGTAATGCCCGAGCATTGGAATGAGGACGAACTCAATCAGGCGTTGGAAGCGAAGCTTTTGCCCGAGGGCACGGGTTACGTTACGAGAGAGCGTTTGAATAAATGGGATTACGAGCTTGCAATCGAGAAGATCACTAAGAAAGTGGTGAAAGAATACGAAAAGAAGATCGAGGACTTAAAGGCGCAAGGAATCGATTTCGGGCAGGTGGAACGCCGCGTGCTGTTGATGACGGTAGACCGCAACTGGATCGATCATATCGACGCGATGGATCAGCTGAGAAAGGGGATCGGGCTTCGCGCGTACGGGCAGGTAGACCCCGTGATTTCCTATAAGCAAGAGGGCTTCGAAATGTTCGACGAGATGATCGCGCGCATTCAACGCACGACCATTTCCACGCTATTGAAAGTGCGTTTAGAGGTGCGTCCCGCGCAACCTGTGCCTACGCCCCAAGCGCCGCAAGCCGCGCAAGGAACGGCGAAGAAGCCGATGAGAAGGGTGATGCCTTCCCCGCTTTCGAGCATGTCCTCTCAGCAAAAGCCGAATAATCAATAAATAAGGAAAGTTATGTTTAAGGCAGACGATTACAGATTAAAAATTCAAAGCATGCGCGCCGTATTAAACGAAGCGGGTTACGCGCTGGATATCGAGCATTTGCGCCCCAGACTTGCAGAGCTTGAAAAGGAGCAGGAAGATCCTGCCGTTTGGCAGGACCTTGAAAAATCCACCAAGATCGGGCGGGAAATTTCCGTTTTGCGCGGCAAGATCAACGCGTACGAGGCGGGGGAAACCGCGCTTTCCGACGCGGGGGATATCATCGACCTCATCGAAGAAACGGGGGACGAAAGCTTGATTGCCGAGTTGGACGAAATGCTTATCGCGGCGGAAAAGGATATTGAAGATATGCGTATCCGCGCGATTTTGAAAGGCCCTTACGATAGCCATAACGCCATGCTCGCATTGCACGCGGGCGCGGGCGGTACGGAGGCTTGCGATTGGTGTTCGATGCTGTACAGAATGTATACCCGTTATTGCGAAAAAATGGGTTTTAAGGTGTACGAGCTTGATCGCGAAGCGGGCGACGGCGCGGGTTTGAAAAGCGTTGCGTTCCGCGTAGAGGGCGAAAATGCCTACGGGTACTTGAAAGCGGAAATGGGCGTGCACCGTTTGGTGCGTATCT
>JAFTQB010000056.1 GCA_017462985.1 Clostridia bacterium | reverse complement strand
TCGAGACTCACGCGGCGATCGAATGCGTTCATCGCCTTTCTTTCTCCCATGCCTCGTTGTTCGATTGCCAATGAGATCAAGCCTCTTTTTACCGCTTGCAACGCAAACGTACCTCTGCCCGTATCGTAATCGAGCGTTTCATGGCAGAGAGCCTCTCCAATCGAACTACGCGCCCCATATTGATTATGCCCCTGTAAGGTGATCACGACAGGCGCTTTTTCTTTTACCGTATCGGGTATCAACAAATAACAGGGAACAACCGAGCCGTATTCGCTTTCAAATTCGAAACGGATTTGTGTATACCCCTCTTTTTCCTGCGTTTCCACGACTTTCAATTCAAGCGGACAAGCGTTTTGCGCGATGATCGGCAAACCGAGAAGCTGAGAAAGCTTTTCTTTTATTTTTCCTTTCCACGAGATAAAATCCCGATTTTCGTCAAACGCCAATTCACATTTCATTTGTTTTGCCAAGCGATCGTGGCACAATTTACCGTCAATATTCATTTTTTATCCACTCCCGTAATGATTTTCATTTTTACCGTATCGATCCCGAACGGCACAAGGTCGTATTCCCCTGTATAATATTCCGATCCCGCTTCCGTCCAACGCCCGCGCATCGTAAACATGATCGGCGCAGTCGTAGTTAGTTTTTCTTCGCTGACAAAATGATGCGGCCCGAACAAATTTCGAATTGAGGATCGCAACACGATGACGATCTCGTTTTCACCCGTTCGCAAGTCCGCCGTAATATTTTTTTGCGCGGAAAGCGCCATATCCTTTCTCTTGCCGTTGACGAACACTTCGGCAACCAAGAACTTCCCGTCCAAATCGAGTACTCTTTCTCCTACGCCGTCGTAATGATAATATCCGCGCAACGTAATCGTGCCGCTGAAAAAAGGATAGCCTTCTTTTTTTAGATCGTTTGTCAAAGGCGGAAGCGCTTCGCGTTTTTCGATCGCAAAATTTTTATCCAAAACGAACTCCCCTTTCAAATACGCGTTTTCGATATGCGTATCGTAATACAGGCAGTTTCTCAAGCTTTCCGTTGCATTTGGATCGAACAAAGCGAAATGCACGCCTTCGTGCTGATAATAATCGACGGCATATTCAAGGATATTTTCGCCAAGACGTAACTCGTCCGAAATATCTCCTTCAACAAAATTCAGATCGAAAGCGCTTCGCGCAAGCGTTACGGTTGCGCCGTTGATTTTTACGTAGCGATACCGTCCCTTTTCCATCACGAGCTTCAAAGGCGTTTTTCCCTTTACCGTAAAAGATTGTCGAATAAACAGCCCGCCCTTGTAATCTTCCCGAAGCAATCGATCGAACATCTGCGGCAACGGCATACGGACGCTAAAAGTTTTTCCGTCCTTGCTATAAGCGCCGTAATCGAGAACAAGATAGTTTTCGGAAACGGAAACCGTTTGAAACGCTTGCGTAATATCTTCCGTTCGCACGGTTTCCTTTGCTTTATGCCCATTTTCCTCTTTGATCAAGATCAGGCTGCCGTGCGGCGGAAGAACGAAATCGTCCGTTATGCCTTTCACGCTAAAATCGACTAAATCTAACGCCTTATAGCGATTGGAAATACCTTGGGTTTTTACAAACGCATTTTCGTTGAACGAATCGTTTTTTATAAAAATAAAATCCCCAAGCTCCCCGCTTCGCGATGTGATCCCGCATTCGGGCGATTCGCAAGTAAATTTCATTTCGGTATCCGCAAGAATTTGCGCAAAAGAAAGATTTGAACGCAAGTCAACCGACGCTTTTACCCCGTCGATATATTGCGGGGTACCCAAAATGCACAGCCCGCCCGTGTACTTATTTAAAAGCGACAGCGTGGCGGAAGAAATATTCTTCATCTTCGGTACCAATACCTTTTCGTATCGGCATTGCCCGATCGTCAGCGCACCGTTTTCAATTTTTCCGTGTCGCTCCAATATCCGTTCGTCCGCCAAGTGCACTCTAACGCCGTTTTGCCGAAGCGTTGTGAGCAACTGCGCAAATGAATTTTGCAATTTCTCCACGCTTGCAGCGTGATCTTTTCGGATATAATCAAGATAGACGCTGCGAAGCGGATGAACGATGAGCAGGTCGTACGTTTCTCGCGTATTCGCAATGATGTATCCGAGCTTGGTGAAATAATCGTTAAACTCCCTAAATTGTTCCCACCAATTCGCATGCCGCGAAAACACGGGCGGATGATCTTGTTTTCCCTGCCCCGCGAGCGTATACGGAAATAGGTGCTGACACATTAGGTTAACCCCGTTAAAATATTGGCTTTCCGCAATGCTTTTAAGCTCTCTTGGCGTAACGTCGTTCCCCGCGCAACCGAATGTTTCCGTTAAAACCTGTTTGATCCCCAATTGACTCGCCGCACTGCCGATCTGACGTACAGAAAGCGGCGCCACCGCGCGGCTGCCTAAATGATCGATTGCGGGAATATGCTCGTATTCGTAAGTAGGCGTTACGCCTGCGCCTCCCAGCATTTGTCCGGGAAGAGAGCTTTCCTCAATGGAATGTCCCGTCAACTTACAACCGTGCGATTCGCACCAATCGTACAGCTTTTTATAAAAATTTTCCACATACAGTTCGTTTAACAGCGTATACCAACGAATGCGGAAATAATAACCCGCCTCGTCTTTCGTAAACAAGTAGATCAAATTATCCAAAATATTGTTTTCACCGTATTTTTGTACATACGCTTTCTCGGCAACGCGCGTATACGGCGTTGCCCAACGGTAATATTGCGGTTCGTCGGTAAAGAACCCGACGAGCTCTTTTCCAAAGCTTTCTTTAAACCGTCGATAATATTCCTCGTGCGTTTGCTTGATAAACTCGTCCACGACCTCGGGATTGAGAATATCCGTATTCGCGGGGCTGGTATGAAGATAAACGCAATGATATTCCTTGCGCCCGCCGCTTTTTTCAACCCGTTGAAAACCCCTCGGCGTTTGTTCGTACACGGCAAGCGCCGTTTCGTCAAATTCGCGCCTTACCTCGTACGTGAGGTATTGCGCACGGTATCGTTCGGTTTCCAACAGCTTACCGCCGACAAAACCGCTCGGCCAACCGTTTTCATCGTAGATCCACGCGTTCATTTTCAGCTCTTTTGCCTTTTTCAAACAAGCTTCAATACAAGAAAACCATTTTTCGCCTAAATATTCCGTCGTCAAGCCAAGGCGAGCGTGCATAATAAAGCCACCGCACCCCGCCGTTTTCATATCAACGATCTGCTTGATCAATTCCTCTTCGTCAAGCTCGCCGTTCCAACTCCAAAAAGGAATACTGCGATAATCCGTTAAATCGACCGTTTCAAGCGTCCGTTGCAATTTTTCAACGACTCGTCCATTCATTATTATATCTCCTAAATTTTGCAATACTTAATTATTGGTTTTATTGCGGTTATTCCAATTCGTATTCAATAACTCTGGCGGACGCCCCTTTGGGAAAGCGAATCTTGATTTTTCCGTTTTCGCTTTGAAGCTCATCTTCCGCCTGCAGGGGATAGCCGATCTTCGCTTTTCCCCTTCCGTATTTGGAAAGATCGATAACCACTTCGCGCGCGCCTTCCTCTAACTTGTAAACGGAAACGAACAGCCGTTTTCCGCAACGTAATCCACCAACGACGACGCTTTCGCGACGATCGGCAAACCCGCAAGGAAAAATCGGATACGCACGATCGCGAACAGTCGACAGCTTACGATAATACGCCAAGCCCTCTTTGATCAACGCCGTTTTATTGCTTGAAAGCGCGCCAAAGCGGCTCGCAAGATGGATACGGTGGAAAAGCGGATTGACCATATTGAGCACTACGTCCTCTTCCGTCGTAGTTGCGTCCGATTTCCAATAATCGAGCGGATAACACCAAACCGCCGCCTGTTCGGGAACGATCGCCGAACCGATATTCGCTGAAATATACGCGTACGCCGTATGCTTTTCGGTATCGGAAGTACTCATCAGATCGCAAACGCCAAGCTGCAACGGGTTGACGCTTTGACCGCCGCTTGCACAACCTTCAAAGATCACGCGCGGATAGCGTTTCGTCAATTCATCCAACCAAGCAATATACGCCTTACTGTGATCTTCCAACGCTTCCGCCATGCTTGTCGAGCGATAGTCGGTGCCGTAAGAAGATTGATTGTAATCGATCTTCAAATAATCAATTTGATATTCGCGAATCACTCTATCCACGGTCGAAGTTGCCCATTCTCGCGTTTTGGGGTTTCTGAAATCCAAGTGATAACGGTAATTTTTCACCG
>JAFTQB010000055.1 GCA_017462985.1 Clostridia bacterium | reverse complement strand
TTGGGTGCTGGATTGGTATAAGGTGAAAGACGCTACAAGCTACGTGGTCTCGGTGGAAAACGGCGGAACGTACGAAACGGAAGAAACGCAATTGGATATGCAATTTCTTAGTCCAGGGGAAACGTATACGATAAGCGTATACGCCAAGGGCGGCACGGACGAACACGGCACGACTTTTTTAGATTCCGAGAAATCTGCACTCACGTTGACGATGCCCGAAGTTTCCGAGGGATTAGAGTATAGGCTTATAGAAGACGGTGTCGCATACGAGGTTTTAAGCGGGGACTTTAACGGAGCGGGGGTGATCGTTTTGCCCGATTACTATGAGGGGAAGCCTGTAATTCGTATTGCAGAAGAGGGTTTTTCTCGGGTTTCAGTGGGAAACGAGTTGTCGAGGGATATTACGGGAGTGCGGTTGCCTCAAACGTTAAAAAGCATTGAAAATTCAGCGTTTTATCAGACCGTATTGGAAAAAGTAGTATTTCCGTTGGGATTGGAAAAAATTGGAAGTATGGCTTTTTCAGGAACAAGTTTACAGGAAATTGTAATTCCAGAAAATGTAACAAGTATAGGTGGGAGTGCGTTTAAAAGTACTCAGTTGCAAAAAATTATCATTCCCGAAAATGTTACGAACATAGGTGGGAGCGCGTTTGAGGATTGCGCCTCATTGGCGGAAGTAAGGATTTGCGCTACTTCTCCCACTTTAGGAGCGCGCGTTTTTGAAAATACGGCTTGGTATAAAGCGCAGCCCGACGGATATATTTATTTTGGGCAAACATTATATCGTTATAAAGGAGATTTTGCGAAAAATGCACATCTTGATTTAAGCGATTTTGCTACGAAGAAAATAGCAGATCGTGCCTTTTCGATGTGTAAGGGGTTGACGAGCGTGGAAATACCTTTCGACGTACAGTGGGGGAATTATACGTTTTTTGGTTGTGAAGATTTGAAGAGTGTACGCTTGGAAGAAGGATTAACGGAAATACCTATTGGCACTTTTGGTCAATGTAGCAAGCTTGCGGAGTTGAATTTCCCTTCTACGTTGGAGAAAATTGGAAAGATCGCTTTCTATGAGTCGGCAATCGGCGGAGAGATAATTTTTCCTATGGCGTTGACGGAAATAGGAGAACAGGCTTTTGGGGGGTGCGAGAATTTAAAATCGGTATCATTTCAAGATAAACTTGCATCGATAGGTGCTTTTGCGTTTCAAGGGTGTGACGGATTGAAAGGAATGATTATTCCCGAGAGCGTTACTGATTTAGGTAATATGGGGTTTTCAGAGAGTATAGAATGGGTAGTATTTTCATTTTTTGCGGAAGACTTTTCTTATCAAGAAATTTTTAAGAATTTATATTCTTTGGAACATATATACATTAGGGATACGCAAGAGACAATTGCAGCAACGAGAGAAGAAAATTTGGATTTCAATTTATTTTGCAAAACGGAAACATTAACGACGGACGGCAAGTCGATCACAAAAATTGTATACGCATACTGCGAGGAGCCGCCGACGGAAGAAGGGGATTTTTGGCACTACGATACCGACGGCGTAACGCCTATCCCGTGGGAGAATTGAAAAATCTTGCGGAATTGTTTAATAACAAAATAGGATTGCAACAATTATGAAAAAGGTTGTTTGTACGGTTTTAACGATAATTTCCATAATATTATGTACAAGCGCGTTCGTTGCCTGCGAAGGCAACGAACCGCTTGAATATGTGTTTTTGGATTCGCCTGAAAACGTAACGGTAGAGGAATTTTGGATCCTCACGTGGGACGAGGTGGAAAACGCCGAAGGTTACGAGATTTCCGTGGAGAACGGCGAAAACTATGAAACGGAAAACACTCGGTTAAATATGCAATTTTTAGAACCTGGGGAAACGTACACGGTCAGCGTCAAAGCGAAAGGCGGAAACGAGAAAAGCGGGAAATATTTTTTGGATTCGGATACAACGGAAATAATCTGCGATATGCCCGAACCGTTCGATGAGTTTACGTATACGCTCATCAATGGGGGAACGTCATATGAAGTATCGGCGGGCGAAAAAATCACTTCGGATACGTTGATCTTGCCTACGTACCACGAAGACGGTTTGCCGATTACAAGAATAGCCGAAGACGCATTTGGGGAAAGCGGTATCAGTGCGGTGCGGTTTCCGCAAAAATTGGAAAGTATTGGAGGGAGAGCTTTTTCGAAAAATGATTTGCAAGAGGCGATATTTCCGTTATCTTTGCGATCTATTGAGATATTGGCGTTTTCACAATGTAAAAATCTTAAAAATATAGAAAATTTACCGAATAGGATAGACCAACGTTCATTCATAGTAACTGCAATTGAAGAGCTTATCATACCTGAAAGGACGGAATATATTGGGGATGAGGCTTTTGCGACTTGCGATAGCCTGGCAAAAATAACGATACCTGCAGAGCCGCCTGATTTAGGCTGCGATGTTTTTAAAGATACGCCTTGGTATGAAGCGCAACCCAATGGATTTATCTATTTTGGAAAAACGTTGTACCGTCATAAAGGCGATTTTGTAAAAGACACGCAGTTGGATTTAAGCGAACTGCCGATAAATAAGATTGCAGACGGCGCGTTTTTGAATTGTTTAGGCTTGAGCAAGGTTAAAATTCCTGCCGAAATACAATTGGGCAAAGACGTGTTTCATTCTTGTGAGGATTTGATAGAAGTACAGTTTGCGAAGGACGTCACGTATATTCCTGAGCGTACGTTTTTTGGCTGTAGCAATTTACTGAAAGTAGAATTTCCCGAAGAATTGACGGAGATCGGCGCTGATGCGTTTTATGGTATGGGCGCAAATAGGTTTATTGCTCTGGGGAAAGGAGCGCTAAAACTGGTATTGCCGAAAACAGTAACGAAAATAGGTCGAGATTCTTTTTGTTACGCATATATATCAGAAATTGTTTTATCCGAGAATCTTACCTCTCTTGATGCGTCGTTTACTTATTGTAGTTTTGTCAAATGGATTGTGATACCGGATAATATTATGTCCTTGGACGGAACGTTTTATAATTGTACAGGTTTGAGATGGGCGATTTTGCCTAAAAACTTGAAAGTGCTTTCAGCAAGCACGTTTGAGAATACGAGATTGAAAAAAATTTATATCAAAGGAACACAGGAAGAATGTGTGGAGTGGTTAAACGATAATGCGGAAACAATGCAGGCTTTTATTGAAGAACAGGAAATAACAGTTTACGCATACAGCGAGGAACCGCCGACGGAAGAAGGGGATTTTTGGCACTATGATACCGACGGCGTAACGCCTATCCCGTGGGAATAATTTAAGAGAAAAAAACACCCTTGACGGGCTATATCATCGTCGGGGGTGTAATTTTTTGTACCTTTATACAAACGAAATTTTTTATATTCTGTAAAAAATCCCGCTTGTAAAGTTGCTTTTTGTATTTTAAAGGGGTATAATGTTGCATTGTAGGTGAAATTATGGAAGAAGTATTAGAAAATCAAGATTTAATCGCGGAGCAACGCGAAAAAGAACAATTCGAAAAAATGACGAAAACGCCGATCCCCAAGCTCATTATCTCGTTGGGGATTCCTACGATGCTCAATATGATGGTAACGTCCCTGTACAATATGGCGGATACGCTGTTCGTTTCGGGCTTGGGCGATCAAGCGACGGGCGCGGTGAGCGTGGTGCTTTCGTTGATGTCGATCATTCAGGCGATCGGCTTCACGCTCGGTATGGGCGCGGGCGCGATCGTATCTACGCTTCTTGGCAAACGCAAGCAAAAGGAAGCGGATACAGTCGCCGCTACGGCGTTTTTCTCAGCTCTTATCATCGGCGTGGTCATCACCGTGTTCGGGTTGCTATTCCTGCCTGATTTGATGCGTTTTTTCGGGGCGACGGAAGAGGTCGGCGTTGCCGTTACTACGTTGGAATATTCCCAAATTTATTCTACTTATATCTTAATAGCCGCGCCGTTGATGTGTATGTCTTACGTGATGAACAACCTGCTTCGCGCGCAAGGCAAGGCGTTTATCTCAATGGTCGGGCTTGTTACGGGCGCCGTTATCAATATTGCGCTCGACCCCATTTTGATCTATGGAGCGAATATGGGTATGGCGGGGGCGGCGATCGCCACGATGGCTTCGCAAGCGATCAGCTTCGGTATTTTGCTCTTTATCTTCCTTTCGGGTAGAACGATCACGCATTTCCGCATCGGCGATATCTCGCGGAAATTTTCCGTTTACGGCAATATCATCGCAACGGGCTTCCCGTCCTTTTGCCGTCAGATCCTCGCAAGCCTTTGCACGGTGCTTCTCAACCGTACGATTGGGGATTTGAATATCGATGGCGGATTAGCGGCGTTCGGGGTGGTGCAAAAAGTATTTATGCTTGCTTTTTCCATTTCGCTGGGGATTGGGCAGGGCTATCAACCCGTGCTCGGCTATAATCACAGCGCGGGAAAATTCGATCGCGTTCGCTCGGCGTATCTTTTCACGCTCATCTTTTCTATGGGCTTAATGGTTGTGTTTGCGATTGCTTGCGCGATTTTTGCGCCCGCGCTTATGGACGTGTTTTTGGAAGCGAAAGGCGCGGAAGAAGTAGGCGTTAGAACGCTGCAATTCCAGTGTATTTCCATGCCGCTTTTGCCGGTTAACTTTATGGCGGGGATCACCTATCAAGCGGTGGGCAGTAAGCTTTCCGCAACGCTGCTTTCGATATCCCGTCAAGGTATGTTTTATATTCCGCTTATTTTCATCTTGCCTACTTTTTTCGGCGTGGTCGGTTTGGAAATCCTGCAAATGACGTCGGATATTTTGGCGTTTGCGTTTGCCGTTCCTTATACCGTATTATTCTTGCGCTCGCTTAAAAAGGCGGAAGCGGAGCAAAAAACCGAATAAAGAGAAACCGCCGATAGAAAAATCGGCGGTTTTTGTGAAAAAAGAAAGAAAAAATTAAATGGAGTGTTGCATTCGTCGGTTTTGTGTGTTATAATAAATACAGTAAGGAGAGGGAAAAATGCAATTATCTCGAAACGATCTGCAAACGCACGAAAAAACGGCGATCTCGCCGCCCGAAGCATTTATCAAAGAATATATGCGCCAAAAGCCTTGGTTTTCGGGCGCGATGAAAACGGTATGCGCAAAGTTTGAAATTCTCGACGACGAATTTACCATGCTCAAAGGGCACGATCCCATTCACCATATCGAAAGCCGTTTGAAATCGGTGGAGAGCGCTTACGAAAAATTGCCTCGCCGCGGGTTGGCGCCTACGCCCGAAAATTTAAAACATTTAACGGATATCGCGGGCGTAAGAGTGGTGTGCGGCTACGTTGAAGATATTTATAATATCGCCGATCTGTTTTTAAATCAAGAGGGCGTGGTGTTGCTTCAAAAAAAGGACTATATCCAAAATCCCAAGCCCAACGGTTATAGAAGCTTGCACTTGATCGCTTCTATCCCCGTTTCCCTTTCGAAAAATACATACCAAGTACCCGTAGAAATACAGCTTCGCACCATCTCCATGAATATGTGGGCAAGTTTGGAACACGAAGTATCGTATAAGGTGAACGCCGATCTTTTGGAAAGCTACCGCGCGGAGCTGAAAACTTGCGCGGACGAACTTTTTGCCGTCGAAGAAAAAATGCAGGCGATCTGCCACAGGATCCGTACGAACGGCAACGAATAAACGAAAACGGTTTTACTAGCGATGAACTATCAGGAAGAAAACGCAAAACGGCATAAAGGCAAAAAGAAGATCTTTCGCTGGGTCGTTCTTTTTATTGCGCTCGTCGTCGCGGCTCTTTGCGTGTTTTCCGCGTTCTATCCTGCGGCGAGTTGGAAATATTATTTTGATCTTCCCGCCGTTTCCGCGCGTGGCGAGGGAGAGTTAAGAATACATTATTTGGACGCGTTGCACGGCGACGCAACCTTGATCGAATGTCCCGACGGGAAGAATATCCTCGTCGGCGGCGGTGCAGACGACGAATCCTCTCGTGAAAATATTTTGCGTTTTTTGAACGCCTTGCAGATCAAAAAGCTCGATTCGATCGTTGCAACGGGCGTTTCGCGCGATCAAAACGGCGTGTTTTTGCAGGTTTTGCAATTTTACGAGGTGGGGGGAGTATGGTTGCCCGCGGAAAGCAACGGTCAAAGCGGCGCGTACGCCGATTTCGTTGCGGAAGTTGGGCGTAAGGGGCTTGATTATCATATTGCGCAACGGGGCGATACGCTCTTTGAAAGCGGGCAGGGAAGCATAAAATTTCTTTATCCGTCCGTTGGAGGCTCGGTGGAAGCAACCGTTTTGTTCGTAGAATACAGCGGTGTAAGCGCGCTCGTGGGCGGCGATCTTTCCGACGCAACCTTACAGTATTTAAAAAGCGAACGTACGCTCGGCGGTTTTGAAAAACAGGGCATTGATCTGACGAAAGCGCATATCGTAAAAGTAGAGAGGTCGGGGGATAACGAAGCCTTGCGTTCATTTTTGTTTGAATTCGGCGTGGAAACGGCGGTTGTTTCCTGTCGCGAGGGGAACTCGTACGAGCCTGATGAAGCGCGTATGCAAGCCGTTTTAGAGGAAGCGTTGCAAGCGTTTCGCACCGATAAAAACGGACATATTTCTTTCGCGCTCAAAGACGGGCGCTATACCGTAGCCGCGCAAAAATAAACACCTTTGCTCTATGCAAAGGTGTTTGCGTGTTAAAATTTGTTTTCGAGGAATTTCGATACGTCGTAGCCTTGACGGTAGATCAAATAAGTGGTTACATTCGGCGCTGTGAAATCTTTCAAAGGAACTTCTTCAAATACGCCGTCATTGATCTGCTTTTCGACGAGCTTATACGGCAGGAACGCATACCCGATTCCCTGTTCGATATAGGGGAAGAGTTTGGACGTATTGTCCACCTCTAAGCGGAATACGTGGTTTTGCGGGAACAAAGAGCGTATGTACAAGCCCGCTTCGGAAAGGGTGAGATCGCACATCAAATAAGAAATTTTCGCAAGCTCCTCTTTTTTAATTCCGTCCGGAAATTCGTTTTTTCCTTTTGCGCAAACGAGCGCCACGCGATCGGTATCGTACGAATCGCAGGCAAAGCCGAGACGTTTTAAGGGCACGGCGGAAAATACCATATCCAAAACGTTATCTTGCAATAGTTGAATCAGATCGAGCGAGTGCCCGAGGATCACCTTGATCGAGGTTTCCTGATTATCTAACAAGCACTTGTCTACCAATTGTTTTACGTATACTTCGTAGTTGGCGTTGATTGCGCCGATCGAGAATTTTCTTCGATGCGAGGAAACGGCGTTCATTTCTTCGATCGAGGAACTTTGCAATTCCAAAATTCTTTCGGCAAAGGAAAGGAAAATTTGCCCCTCTTCCGTCAAAGTAACCGTTTTACTGCCGCGGGAAAACAGGCGTTTCCCAACTTCTTTTTCCAGCTCGCTGATGCGGTTGGTAACGGTGGACTGCGCCACGGAAAGTTGTTCTGCGGCAAGCGTGAAATTCTTCACTTTGGAAAGGAAAATAAACGTTTTTAATTCTTCAGTATTCATAGAAATTTTTGATTATCCTTATCGATTTTTTCTATTGCATAATTATATTATATCATACAAAAATATCAAAATCAAGTAAATTTTACAAATTAAACAAAAAAATAAATAAAAAAACGCGTTATAATTTTATTCTTCGATCGAATTGACAATTTTTTCGATTGCAGATATAATATTAAGAAAGGGAAATTATGCAAAAAGAAACCATTCAAGTAAACGTAAACAATTTAAAAGCCGCGCTGAGCGCGGGCAATCCGTTCGGAGAAAAAATATTGCTCGTCGCGGCGACGAAAATGCAAACGGCGGAAGCGATCAACGCGGCGATCGAAGCGGGCGTGGACGCGGTGGCGGAAAACAAGGTGCAGGAATTTCGGGATAAAACGGATCGTCTGCTCGCCTGTCCGCAGCATTTTATCGGGCATTTGCAAACGAATAAGGTAAAATATTTGGTGGGGAAAATCGCGCTTTTCCATTCTTGCGATCGCGACGACTTGGCGGCGGAGCTAGCCAAGCAATCGCTCAAAAGGGGCGTGGTTTCCAACGTGCTCGTGCAGGTAAACGCTGGCGAGGAAGAAAGCAAGGGCGGCTATCTGCCCGCTGAGGCAAAAGAGGCGTTTTTGCGGCTTTCGCAAACGGACGGGCTTTGCGTGCAAGGTTTTATGGCAATGCTACCCGATACCGACGATACCGCGTATTTGCAGCGGCTTGCGGGGCAAATGCGTGAATTATTCGATTGGGCGAAAGCGCTCGATCCGCGGGTAAAATATCTTTCGATGGGCATGAGCGGGGATTGGGAGCTTTGCGTGTGCGCGGGAAGCAATATGATCCGCGTCGGCTCTACCATTTTCGGGGCGAGGAATTACGGTGGTTGATCAAAAAAGAAAAAAACTTCATTGGAGCGTGCGGCTGACGATTGCGTTGCTCGTTTTTGTGTTCGTCGCGGGGGCGCTGTTCGGAGCGTTCCATATCGGCGTAGCGGTGCAAAAGCAATCCTTCGTGCATTGGCGGCCCGATTACGAGAAAACGGATATTTGCCGCTTTTGGAAAAGGAAACGCGCTCGGAAGAGGATTACGCGCTTTTATACCGTCAGACGGGCTTGACGAAAATCGGGATCGACGGCTTGTTGGAAGAGGAAAATATCAAGCGTATTTTGAATATCCAAGAAAATTATTTTGCCGAAAACGAAGTGATCTCTAAGGCGATGGGCTACGGAACTTATATCGAATACGTGGACGATCCAATCCCGCTTGCAAAGTTGGAAAACGGCGATATACTCGTTTCGGCGTGCACCTTTTTATCCTTTTTCCGTTTCGGGCACAGCGCGCTCGTGGTGGACGGGGAGTTTCGTCAGCTGTTGGAATCGTATTCCTACGGCGTGCCGAGCAAGGTCAGCTCGATCGCGTCGATGAACGATCTTTCCACGCTGATGGTGTTGCGCCCTAAATGCGACGAGCAAACGCGCGAAAGAGTGGTGGAATACGCAAAGAAAGAATTGACGGGGCTTCCCTATGATTTTTTCGTGGGCTTTTTTTCGGAAAAGTACCCCGAAACGATCAAGTCCACGCACTGTACGCATATTTTGTGGTATGCGTATAAAAAATTCGGTATCGATTTGGATAGCAACGGCGGCGGGATCGTGAAGCCGCAAGATATCGCCAATTCCGATCAGTTGGAGTTGGTGCAGGTATACGGGTTCGATCCGCAAACGCTTTGGAGTTAAAAAAATGGACTATACGCTAATCACGGGCGCGTGCGGCGGCTTGGGACGCGCCTTTTGCCACGAACTAGCCGCAAAAAACGAACGGTTGTTTTTGACTGGTAGAAACGAAGAAAAATTGACGAAGCTGAAAGAGGAATTGCAAGCCGTTTTCGGCGTTTCCGCCATCGTTTTTTCCGCCGATTTGACGAAAGAAGAGGATCGAAAAGCGCTTTTTTTGTTTATGGAAACGGAAGGGATCTTCCTTTGTCGGCTCGTGAACGCCGCGGGCGCGGATATCCAAAAGCCCGTTCTTGAATATACGCAAGAAAAGATTGCTTTTCAATGCCGCGTCAATTTCGAAGCGGCGGTAAGTCTTTGTCAAATGGCAGTCAAACGCAAAGCAAAAACGCTGGAAATCATCAACGTTTCCAGCGTTTCGGGGATTTATCCCATGCCGTATTTTGCGATTTATAGCGCGACGAAGCGCGCGCTCACGAATTTCTCGATTGCTTTTCGCGAGGAAATGAAAGGCTTGGGCGTATCGGTTACGGCGATCCTGCCCGGCGCGATGCCCACGCGTGAGGATATCAAAGAGCAGATCAAAGGGCAGGGAATTTGGGGCAGACTGGCGGCAAAAACGCCCGAATTCGTCGCGAAAAAGAGTTTGCTTGCCGCCGCCAAAAACAAGCGCGTTTATATTCCCGGTTTTTGGAATAAAATGATGAATTTCGCAACGAAGCTGTTGCCTCTTTCTTGGAAGCTCGCTTTTATCAAAAAGCGTTGGAGCAAGATTTCGAAAGACGCGTTTTAAGTAGTCCTTTTCGCGAGTACTTTGCCCGTCGTTGCGTCGAGTAAAAAAGCGGCGCTCGTACCGTTTCTGTTCACCACGCCGATATAATAATAGGGCGCGTCCTCATATAATAAACGAATATAAATTTCGCCTAAAAAATCGCCGCCGTCCGTAAGGCTTGAAAAAAGCTCCGTTTCCGCTTCTACGAGTTTTTGAAGCGCGTCGGGTGCGGAAAGCGTGGATTGCGTTTTGACGGACGGCAAGGTGATCTCGTGCGAGTTTTCTCCGAATTGCACTCTCACGGGCAGTGAGGGCGCTTCGGAAATATCCGCGTTGCACGAATAATAATATTCTCGCTTTACGCTGTCGAAAGAGGCTTCGCCGCCGTAGGTTTTCCCGTTGCAATGGAAATAGATATTGCAATGCGTCGTGCCGCTTGGAGCCAATACGAAAATTTCCGTTTTATGCGTCATCTCGGAAATATATCCGTCGGAAACGTAAGGGTATTCCTTTTCCACGTCTTGTACGCGAATGCTATAATCTTCGCCGTCGAACAAGAAAAGATTGCTACGCAGTTCGGAAACGAAATCGTAATAATCTACTTCGCGGTTGCACGAGGAAAAAAGCAACGCGCAGATTGCGAGCGTCAAGACTAAAAAGAAAGTAAGAACAAGTTTTCCGCCCCGTTTTTCGGGGGCGCGGTGGGAGGAAAAATTTTTCATAATAGAGTATATTAAAAAAAGCTGCAAAAGATACCCGATTATTTTCGTTCATTCAGTTGCTTTTTTAAAAAAAATATGCTAAAATAGAAAAAATCCAAACGAGGGGGAAAGCAAATGCGCTTAGACAAAGTCATTTTGAAAGCCGCTCTGAGTACGCTTGCCGCGATCTTGGCGCTTCTTGCCGCGATGATCCTGTTGCTTTCCTTCGCATTTCCGCAAACGATGACGGGCATTACCTATTCGATGGGAATGGATTCGCTCAGCGTGCATTTTGCTACCGACGCGTATAACCGTACGAACAAGGTGGAATATATCGCGCACGCTACGGAAGTTTCGATTGGGTTAAACGATTATCCAAAGATCGACGAGCTTGGCGAACGGCTGATTGCAGACGATGAATTTGCGGCTTATTGTGCCGAACGCAACGAAGCGCTTCCCGAGGCGGCGCAAGGCAAAACGACTTACGAAGAATATCTTTATAGGGCGGTTTGCGTAGCGAAATACAAAAGCGGCGAAAAAAGCGGCGCGGTGGAAAGAGCGCAAGAATTGCTTTTAGGGGCGTTTAAAAGAAATAATCCCGTGGTGGCGGTGCTTAGGGCGGCGATCGTCGCGGAAGATAAGGATACGGTGGAGATGATTGAAAGCGAATTGCTCGGGTTGGACGACTCGTCGCTTTCCGCTGAGGACAAGCAATACTTGTCGGACGTTCTTGCCACCGTGGAAGAATGGAACACGACGGATACCGACGAATAACGGGGGTTATCCGTTTTCCGTTTATATTGGCAGAAAAATCAATATTTTATATTATACTTCAAGGAGAATTATCAAATGAGTAGCAAAATTGTAAAAGAAGGCTTGACTTTTGACGACGTGCTTTTAATTCCTCAGGCTTCGAGCGTGCTTCCGCACGAAGTGGATTTAAAAACGCAGCTCACCGATAAGATTAAGTTAAATCTTCCTTTAATTTCCGCCGCGATGGACACGGTAACGGAAAGCCGTATGGCGATTGCGATGGCTCGGGAAGGCGGTCTTGGTATCATACATAAAAATATGTCGATCGAAGAACAGGCGTTGCAGGTGGATAAGGTAAAGCGCAGTGAACACGGCGTAATCACCGATCCGTTTTTCCTTGCGCCCGATAACCTCGTGCGCGACGCCGTTGCACTCATGGAAAAATACCGTATCAGCGGCGTGCCCATCACCAAGGGCGGCAAGCTCGTCGGGATTTTGACCAACCGCGATCTTCGCTTCGAAAGCAATTACGAACAGCCCATTTCCAATATTATGACGAAAGAAAACCTCGTTACCGCGCCCGTCGGCACTTCGCTCGAACAGGCAAAGGTGATTTTGGGGAAACATAGAATCGAAAAACTTCCGATCGTCGACGAGCAGGGCTACTTAAAAGGGTTGATCACCATTAAAGATATTGAAAAATCCATTCAGTACCCCAACTCCGCAAGGGACGATAACGGCAGACTTTTGGTCGGCGCAGCGGTCGGTACGGCGGCGAACACGATGGAACGGATTGCGGCTTTGATCGAAGCGCGCGTAGACGTCGTTGCCATCGATACGGCGCACGGTCATTCGGCGGGCGTATTGAAAAAGGTGGATGAGATCAGAGCGAAATTCCCTTCGCTTACGATCATCGCGGGCAACGTCGCTACGGCGGCGGCTACGGAAGCGCTCATCAAGTCGGGTGCGGACGTCGTAAA
Organism: Clostridia bacterium; assembly: GCA_017462985.1. Taxonomy (GTDB): domain Bacteria; phylum Bacillota; class Clostridia; order Christensenellales; family Borkfalkiaceae; genus Scatosoma. The sequence continues at coordinate 17,157 of JAFTQB010000055.1, read as the reverse complement.
AGTGGGTATCGGTCCCGGTTCGATTTGTACCACGCGCGTTGTGGCGGGGATCGGCGTTCCTCAACTCACCGCCGTGATGGATTGCGCGGAAATGGCGGATAAGTACGGCAAGCGGATTATTGCCGACGGCGGTATCAAGTATAGCGGCGATATCGTCAAAGCGCTCGCGGCGGGCGGCAGCGCAGTTATGGTCGGCTCGCTCCTTGCGGGTACGCTTGAAAGCCCGGGTGAAGTAGAGCTTTACCAAGGCAGAAGCTATAAGGTTTACAGAGGCATGGGCTCTCTCGGTGCGATGGCGGCGGGCAGCAGCGACAGATATTTCCAAGAAGGCACGAAGAAATTCGTTCCCGAAGGCGTGGAGGGTAGAGTGCCTTACCGCGGCTCGGTGGCGGATATTATTTATCAAATGAAGGGCGGTCTCCGTTCGGGTATGGGCTATTGCGGCAAGAGCAATATCGAAGAGCTTCGCACCAATTCCGAATTTGTCCGTATCACCAACGCGAGCTTGATCGAAAGCCACCCTCACGATATTTCGATCAGCAAAGAAGCTCCCAACTATTCTCAGCACTAATTTTTCAGACACTCGGCGGCTTAACGGCATACCGAGTGTCAAATTCGTTCAAAATAAACTTGTATAAATTTTTATTAGGAGAAAAAATATATGGAATACATGAAAAGACCCGAGAGCATGGAAAGAATCACCACGCCCGAATTAGCGGAAGCATTCATTGCAGAGCAAGTAGCCGAAGTTCGCGCGCAGGTGGGCGATAAAAAAGTATTGCTTGCGCTTTCCGGAGGCGTCGATAGCTCGGTAGTAGCGGCGCTCCTCATTAAAGCGATCGGCAAACAGCTCGTTTGCGTGCACGTTAATCACGGTTTGATGAGAAAGGGCGAAAGCGAACAGGTTATCGAAATTTTCAAAAACGGCTTGGACGCAAACCTGATTTATATCGACGCAACCGACCGTTTCCTTGATAAATTGGAGGGCGTAGACGATCCAGAAACGAAAAGAAGGATCATCGGCGGCGAATTTGTAAGAGTGTTCGAAGAAGAGGCGAGAAAATTGGAAGGAATCGCGTTCTTGGCGCAAGGTACGATCTATCCCGACATCATCGAAAGCAAGGGCGTAAAGGCGCACCACAACGTGGGCGGACTTCCCGACGATATGCATTTCGAGGGCTTGGTGGAACCCGTAAAATTCCTGTATAAAGACGAGGTTCGCGTCGTAGGGAAAGCGCTCGGCTTGCCCGCGAATATGGTCGACCGTCAGCCGTTCCCCGGCCCCGGTCTGGGCGTTCGTTGTACGGGCGCGATCACGCGCGACAGACTGCACGCTTTAAGAGAAGCGGACGCGATCTTGCGCTAGGAATTCGATAAAGCGGGCTTGACGGAAAAGGTATGGCAATTCTTCACCGTCGTTCCCGATTTCCGTTCCACGGGCGTAAGAGACGGCAAACGGGTATTCGATTGGCCCGTGATTATTCGTGCGGTGAATACGGTAGACGCGATGAGCGCGACCGTTCCCGAAATCGATTGGGCGATCTTGAAGAAGATCACGGATCGGATTTTATCCGAAGTAGAGGGCGTATGCCGCGTGCTGTACGATCTCAGTCCCAAAGCTCCCGCAACGATCGAATGGGAATAATTAAATATATTTAAAGAATAAGCGGTACGAAAGAGTGGGCGTAAAGCATATAATGAAGTATCGGGAGAAATCCCTATTACGTCGGAGGAAATGTTTTATGCACAATTGTTGTCAAAATGGTACGACTTTCACCAATAACGGTTGCGGTTGCGGCTGTAACAGCTTGTTTAACCGACTCTTTAACGGCTTTTTTACGAACGGCAGATCGGGTTGCGGTTGCTGCAACAACGACGAAGTAACGGTCAGCTTCCCTATCAACGGTAGAATTACCGTTCCCCTTTCCGCTTTGACGAGAAACGGGAATTCCTGTTGCTCGAATAACGGCGTGACGTTCACGTCGAACCGTAGCGGTTGCGGATGCGGTTGCAATTCGTCTTGGTGGAACCGTAGCGGTTGTGGTTGCGGCTCTACTTGGGGCAGCTGTTCTTCCAATTGGAACGGTTGTGGGTGCAATAACGCGTCCACCTTTTCCGGTTCGAGATCGAACGGCAGAAGTTGCGGTTGCGGATGCAACGACTAAATAAATAATTTTTTGGAAGTGCGGTGAAATTTTTCATCGCACTTCTTTTAAGCTGAACGGAAAACGGACATACTTATACAATGAGAAAACCGAAAAAAGTATGGCTGTTTTTATGGGGCAAATACTCTTTGCTCAGCGCAAAAAAATATACGACGATTGCGGGCACGTTGGTGTTCTTTTTGATTATGTCGCTCGTGCCTATGGCGTTTTGGGCGGTGCTCCTGGTTGGAAAACTCCCCGTCGATACGCAAAAAATGTTTTCCTTGCCCGTATTCGAGGGAGTGAGCGGCGTTTTCGATTATATTCGCCGAGAAGCGCAAAACGCCACTTCGGGCGCGTCGGTGTTTTTGATCGTTACCACGCTTTATTCCGCCACCAATCTCTTTTATCAAATGCGCAAAAGCGGCGAGATCATCTACGATTTTCCCCATCGAAAACAGGGGGTAAAAATGCGGCTTGGGGCGGTTGCCGTGCTCTTTATCGTTATGGCGCTCGCCGTGTTGACGGTGTTGCTGTTTGCGATCGGCGCGTTCTTTCTTTCGCGGATTATTACGGGCGTTTGGGAATGGATCGCCGATTATCTTCTGCGTGCCACCTTGGCGTTTTTGTTGGTGCTTCTGTTAAATATCTATATTTGCCCGTATAAGGTTTCCCCGAAATGCTTTTTGGGCGGCTCTCTTTTAACGGTGCTTTCGTGGGCGGTCGCGATCGTCGGCTTTGCCGTGTATTTGAAGATTGGAAACTTAGACCGTTTATACGGTGCGCTCAGCGCGCTCATCGTCTTTTTGCTGTGGCTTTATATTTTAATGCTCTGCTTCGTATCGGGCGTGATTTTCAATAGCGAACGGGTGTTTCGATCGTTAAAAACCCGCTGAGTGTACTTTTTTATTAAACTTACGAAAGAATATGATAAAAAATTTTGTAAAAAACCGTGATTTTCTCCGTTTTGTGTGTTATAATTAAAATACAAAATCAAGAGGTGATACGATCATGGAATGTACGAAAGACTGTATGAAAGAATACAAATCGGTAGCCGAGCTGTTTAGCTTGGAAGGGGAAGTTACGGATATCCGCCCTTACGGCGAAGGGCATATCAATTTGACGTTGCTCGTTACGACGGATAAAAAGCGTTATATTATGCAAAAAATGAACACGAAGGTGTTCCCCGATTCCGACGGCTTGATGCGTAATATTTGCGGCGTTACTGAGCATTTGCGCGCTCGCGGAATCGAAACATTGGAAGTCATTCCCACCAAGGACGGGAAATCGTATATCAAAGGCGAAGAATGTTATCGCGTGTACGCGTTCATTGAAAACACCGTTACGTATCAAAAGGTTACGGACGCAAAGGTCTTCGAAAATTCGGGCAGAGCGTTCGGTGAATTTCAAAACTATCTCGCTCAGTTCGACGCGTCCAAACTCACGGAAGTCATCGCGCGTTTCCACGATACGCCCAAGCGTTTTGCCGATTTCAAGGCGGCTTTGGAAGCGGACGCGTTTGGCAGAGCAAAAGAATGCGAAGCGGAAATTTCGTTTATTTTGAGCCATGCGGATACTTACGGAAAAGCGGTGGAGGGCTTGAAAAACGGCACGCTTCCCTTGCGTGTTACGCACAACGATACCAAACTCAACAATATTTTGATGGATGCGGAAACGGATCAAGCGCGCGCGGTGATCGACCTCGATACCATCATGCCCGGTTCGATGCTTTACGATTTCGGGGATTCTATTCGTTTCGGCGCTTCTACGGCGGCGGAGGACGAACAGGATCTTTCCAAAGTGCATTTCGATATTTCTTTGTTTGCGGCGTACGCAAAGGGTTATTGCGGAGCGGTGAAAGATAGTATTACGGAAACGGAAAAAGAGCTGTTGCCTTACGGTGCGTATTTGATGACAATCGAATGCGGTATGCGTTTCCTCACCGATTACCTTTCGGGCGATACTTATTTTGCAACGAAGTACGCGGGGCACAACCTTGTTCGTTGCCGTACGCAACTTCGCTTGGCTTCGGAAATGGAAGCGGCGTTCGAAGAAATGAAGAAGATCGTTTTTGAAGCTTGCAAATAATTTCCTTTGCGTATAAAAACGCCTTTCGTTGCAAAAAGTAAGGTTTGATGAAAGGTGAGAAGAATAAAATAACCGCGCCAAGGGGCGCGAAAGACGAGCGATGCAGCCTTTCCGTTGCGTCGCTTGCTTTTTTTATCATATCCATTCTCGGTTGGGCATACGAAACGACTTTTATGCTTTTGCTTCACGGTCGCTTTTTTGATCGCGGCTTTTTAAGCTTGCCGCTTTGTCCAATCTACGGCGCGCCCGTATGCCTGTTGTATCTCGTTTTCGGCACGCCGATACGGGGACGGTACGGCGAAGCTGTTTCCAACGCGGCGCAAAAACGCGCGTGGGGAAAGGCGTGGGCGTTCGTCGTTCGTTACGGCGGCTATTTTCTGCTTTCGGGCGCGTTCGCTACGCTTTTGGAACTGGCGGTGGGCTTGCTGTTTCAAAGTTTTGGCGTTTCGCTTTGGTCGTACGCCGATCAGCCGATGAATTTTCACGGCGTCGTTTGCTTGTCCGTGTCCCTCTTTTGGGGCTTGCTCCTTACGCTGTTTATGCGTTTTCCTATGCCTTGGCTCATCGGTCTGCTTACGAGGATTCCGCGAAAGATCAGGTGGATTGCAAACGCCGTTCTGTGGTCGCTTCTTCTTTGCGATTTTATTTTTAATAGCCTGTATTTGATAAAAAACGGCGAACAGTACGATTTAAAACGATTTTTTTACGCAAAATAAAGGGTATGAAAAACAGTATTAAAATTAAATGCGCCGCGTTCTGTTCGGCGTTTCTGCTTCTCTTTTCTCTGCCGAAAGTAACGCAAATGAGCACGTTGAAAGAGTTTACCTCGCCTCATGCGGGCTATTACGATTGCCAAAGCATCACCATTGACGGCAGGGAACTTTCCGATCAATTTTCTTTGCTTCGCTTGGAATTGAAGGGGAACGGAGAAATGTTGCTTTTCTATCGCGACGGCGAGGGGAAAGAGGGGGAACAGGCGTTTTGCTACGAATACGACGAAGCGGCGGGCGAGTTGGTGATCACCGCAGAAATTCACGGTCAAAAGCATACGCGCCGTATCTCTTTCCAAAAAGGCGAGATCGTTTTCGTTGAAAATCTCGGAGGCAGACAGCTCGTGGCAAAATTTTCCAAAAAATAAAATTTAGCGAACAAATGTTCGAAAATTGCTTGATTTTTTCCTCGGCGAGTGCTATAATGGGAATACTATGAAAGAAACGCTCACCCCCGACCAAGAAAAAGCGGAAAATTTGATTGCCGAATGGTTTTTTAATACCGACGATTTAACGTTCGTTTTGGCGGGCTATGCGGGTACGGGAAAGACCTTTTTGATCAATCACGTCGTTAAAAACGTACTGCATTTGCAAGCGGGCAAAGAAGCGGCGTTCGTTTCGCCTACGGGCAAGGCGGCTACGGTCTTGGCGCAAGGCGGTACGGTGGCGGGCACGGTGCACGGGTTGATCTATATCCGCAACGAGGACGATTTCGACGTGGATGAAAACGGCGAGATTATCGAAAAAGAGCGGCTTTCTTTTTACAAGCGCGATCAGATCGACGAATCTATCCGTTTGATCGTGGTGGACGAAGCGTCGATGGTCAACGAGGAAATGCTTCGCGATCTGCTCAGCTTTGGGGTGAAATGCTTATTTTGCGGCGATCACGCGCAGCTGCCGCCCGTCAGCGGCACTTGTCCGCTCTTATCCCGTCCGAATTACGCCTTGACGCAGATCGTCCGTCAAGCGGCAGATAATCCTATTATCAAAGTTGCAACGATGGCGCGGGAAGGGAAAGACATTCCTTTTGGCAATTTCGGCGACCGCGTGAGCGTGATTTCCCGTCGGAGACTTACGGGCGATATCCGCAAGCGGGTGTTGACGGCGGCGGATCAAGTGATTTGCGGCAGAAATAAAACGCGTACGGAACTGAACGGTGAAATTCGCGGCTATTTGGGCGTTCCCGAGGGTACGTTGCTTCCCACCGACGGCGAAAAGCTAATTTGTACTTTGAACAATTGGGAAAAGCCGCTCGACGCGGAGGAACGGTTTCACCTCGTAAACGGGATTATCGGCAGAGTGCGCAATATTGAAGAGCAAATGGACCTGCTCGCTACGATGGATTTCAAAGCGGATCGGTTGGGGGAAGAGGTCGGCGTGATTGCGGATACGGGCATTTTTCAGTTCGATCAATACGCCCACGGCTATGGCGATCAAGCGGTGAAGCTCACGGGCGGCGCGATCGTGCACGAGCATAATAAAATGTTGCTTCGCCGCGTGCGGGCGGTGGAACAGGAAACGATTTGCCGTTTCGAATTTGCCTATGCGATCACCTGCCATAAAGCGCAAGGCTCGGAATTTGACAACGTGGTAGTGTTCGACGAATCCTGGGTATTCGGGGAAGAGCGGCACCGTTGGCTGTATACGGCGATCACGCGGGCAAAAGAGCGGCTGTTGATCGTAAGATAGCCCAAACGCTTGACTTAAACGGCGTTCGTTGCTATAATGGATCATATCAAAACAAGCGAGAAAAAGCATGGCAAAGCAGTTAGAGCGGTATCAAGAGATCGAGCGTTCGATCATCACTACTTATCGTAAAACAATATGGTCGCCCTTTGTGTTGGCGGTGAAAAAATACGCGCTGATCCAAAGCGGCGATAAGATCGCCGTGTGTATTTCGGGCGGAAAAGACAGTATGCTTCTTGCGAAATTGCTGCAACAGCTGCAACGCCATAGCGAAGTGCCGTTCGAGCTTGTGTTTTTGGCGATGGACCCCGGTTATAATGAAAAAAATCTAGCGAAGATCGAGGAAAACGCGGAAATTTTAAAGATCCCGCTCACGGTGTTTCATAGCGATATTTTCGCGGCGGCAGACGCGGCGAACGCGCAGTCGCCTTGCTATCTTTGCGCAAGAATGCGCCGCGGGCATTTGTATGCGAAAGCCAAAGAGCTGGGGTGCAACAAGATCGCCTTGGGCCATCATAAGAGCGACGTGATCGAAACGACGCTGATGGGTATGCTGTACGGCGGGCAAATTCAAGGAATGTTGCCGCGGATCCAATCAACGAATTTTGAGGGAATGGAACTTATCCGTCCGCTGTATTGCGTTTTGGAAAACGATATTTTGCGTTGGAAAGAGCATAACGGATTGGAGTTTATCGCATGCGCGTGCAAATTCACCGAAAGTACGGCGCAGCTTGAAAATCCCAATTTTTCGGCGCGAAAGCGCGTGAAAGAATTGATTGCGGAGCTAAAAAAGGAAAATCCGAATATCGAAAGCAGTATTTTTCAAAGCATACACAACGTGCAGTTGGATACGCTCGCGGAATATAAAACGGGCGGCGAGCGGCATAATTTTTTAGAAAAATTCGAAAATGGCGGTGCGGATGAATAATCCTTGAAATTTTCTCATATCATACGGTATGCAGGAAAATAATATTCATCAGGTTACGATCGAACAAAAGAAATCCATTGCGGTGAGCGGCGTGGAAAGCGTACTCAGCTTTTCGGAAAGCAAAATCACCCTTTCTTTGCTTGGCGGCGGGAAGTTACACGTGGCGGGTAGCGGCTTAAAAATCAGCGGTTTTTCCAAACAAAACGGCGTATTTTCGGCTGAGGGCGCAATCGCGGGCGTTTCTTACGGCGGCAAGAGCTTCGCGGCGAAAATTTTCCGATAATGGATACGGCAAATCAATGGAATATATTTTTCGCTTGCGTTTTGATCGGCTTTGTCGGCGGCGTTTTGTACGAGCTTGCTTCTTTGCCTGTTTCGCTTGCGGGGAATAGGGAAAAATTGCGTAGCGGCGTTCGTTTTGCGATGGACTTGCTGTTCTTCGCGGCGTTTGCGGTTCTTTGTACCGTCGCGGGCAATCTGCTCGGCTTTCCCGCTTTAAGAGAATATTATTATCTCGGCTTCGCCCTGGGAATGATATTATATTTAAAAACTTTTCACAAAGCAGTTGCATTTTTTAAAAATATATGCTATAATGCTTTTAGAAAAGTGATAAACAGGCTGAAAAACAGCAAAAACTTTCGAAAGAGGAAGGAGAAAGGTTTATGACGCAGGAAAAGATGACGAAAATGGTAACGGGGATCGTCGTGGCGGCAACCGTGCTTTTGGCGTTTCTTTTCGGTTTTCTCGTCTATCAATGGATTACGCTCGGCGTGCAGGGGCATCGTGAACAACAGCTTCTTCAACAAAAAGAGGCCTTGCAACAAGAACTTGCCACGCAGGAAGGGATCTTGGGCGGCATCTTGACCGAAGATGAAATTATGACGGATCTTGCTATACAAAACGGTTTTGTGAGCGGTAGCAACGATTAAAAAGGGAAAAAATATGAAAAACATTGCCGTAATTGACGTCGGCTCAAATTCCGTTCGCCTCATGTTCGTGGCGGACGGAAAAGTTTTATATAAGGCGCTTGAAACAACGCGTTTGGGGGAAAGCATTGCCGCTACGGGTCTGCTTTCCGCCTCCGCGATCGAACGCACGGCAAACGCCGTCGCCGCCTTTTATCAAAAGGCGAGGAACGAGGGCGCGCAAACTGTTCGCGCCTTTGCCACCGCCGCGGTGCGTTCGTCGAAAAACGGCGGCGAATTTTTAAAAAGCGTTGCCGCGCTTTGCCCGTTGCAGGTGGAAGTGATTTCGGGCGAGGAAGAAGCGAAGCTCGGTATTTTAGGCGCGATCGGAAGCGCTGACGGCGCGATGATCGATATCGGCGGCGCGAGTACGGAACTCACCGTTCAAAAAAACGGCGCGGTCGTATACGCAAAAAGCGTAAACGTAGGTGCGGTGCGCTTGAAAGATCTTTGCGGCAGAGATTGGGAAGCGTTGCAAAATTATTGCGAAAATGCAGTTAAGGAGTTTGAAAAAATCCCCCAAGGCGTGCAATTTTACGCGATCGGCGGCACGGAACGACGCTCGCTTCTCTTTTTCTTAGGCAAAAAACCTACGACGGCGCAGCCGTTACGGGCACGAAAATTTCCGCAAAGCAAATGCAAAATATCGCGGAAGCGCTCGCAAAAGTTTCTGTGGAAACGCTGATCGAAAATTCCTGCGTGCCGCCAAAGCGTGCGGATATCTTGCTTGGCGGCGCGGTTTGGCTTACTACGCTGATGAAAACGCTGGGTATTGAAAAAATCGTTGTGAGCGACAGCGACAATTTAGAGGGCTATGCGCGCTCGCGCGGGCTTTTATGAGGGGTGAAAAATGAATAAATCTTTCTCAAAATTATACGCGGTATTCCTGCTCCTTTGCATGGTGGGCGGTGCGTGCGGCGCGCTGTATTTTGCGTTGGGGGAAACGGCGTGGCTGGTCGAAGTCGTTTGCGGCGCGGCGATCTCGCTCGCGCTTGCGCCGATCGTTCACGAACTGGGGCATATCGCGTTTGCAAAAGCGAATAAAATGCAAATCGTCTATTGTAAATGCTTTTGCTTCCGCTTTTTTTTGCATGAGGGAAAGCTTCGTTTTTCTTTTTGCAATCCCTTTGCCGACGATGAAACGCAGGTGGTGCCGCGCGGCTTGGAAAATATGCAAAAACGCGCCTCTTTGTACGCGGCGGGCGGTTTGATTTTCGGCGGCGCGCTGTGTTTAGTCGTGCTTGCCGCAGGGCTTGCGTTGGCGTTTTCGGGCGTGAAAAATTTTCTCGTTTGGGGCTTGTTGCCGTATACGGCGTATTTGTTCCTTTTAAACGCCGCGCCCGCCGAATACCCTTCGGGAAAAACGGACGCTTCGGTATTGATCGGGCTTAAAAAGGGCGAACCCGCCGAAACGGCGATGGTGGCGGTCATGCGCGTACACGGGGCGTTGAGCGAGGGAAAGACTTTTACGGAAATCGAAGAGAAATTTTTTGATTTTCCCGTTCTTGCGATGGACGAGCCTTTATTCGTTGCGATGCACGATCTTCGTTATTGTCGTTTTATTCAATTGCAAGATTACGAAAACGCGTTCGATTGCTTAAAGCGGATTGCCGCGGCGAAAGATTATCTTTCCGACGAGGATATATACGAATTAGAGCGCGAGATCGCTTATATTTCCCTGCTTGGCGGCAACGACGAGCCTCTTAAAAAATCCACGCAGACGGACGGGGAGTTTTGGCAGAGCGACGAAGTGAAGGCAAAGCGTATTCTCGCCCTGTATTCCGCTTTGGCGGGTGAAAAAGAAAAGGCGGAAACCTTGGCGCGGCAAGGGAAAGAGTTGCTTTATAAAATTCCGCTTGCGGGCGTGAGAAAATACGAGGAAATTTTGCTTGATCGTATTTTTGCGGAATAAAAACCCAAAAAAAAGTCAACGATAAGAGAAAGAAAACAAGGAACGAGAGAGAATATGTCGTTAAAAAGATCAAAAACACGGGAAGCGGGGGTACTGATGCCCGTTTCCTCTCTGCCCTCCGATTGCGGAATCGGTACGCTTGGGAAAGGCGCGTATGCGTTTGTCGATTGGTTGGAAAGCGCGGGAATGAAAATTTGGCAGGTGTTGCCGCTGTTGCCTACGAGCTACGGCGACAGCCCTTATCAATCTTACGCTTCCGACGCGCTCAATTATTATTTGATCGATTTTTCTTTTCTGAAAAAAGACGGTTTGTTGACGGACGAGGACTTGCAAGGCGTTTGTTTTTGCGAAGACGTTCGCCGCGTCGATTACGGGAAACAGTACGAACTGAAAGCGCGGATACTCAAAAAGGCGTTCGCGCGGTTTGATCGCAAAAACGCCGATTGGCAGACTTTTTTGAAAAAGGGCTTCTATTACGATTTCGCGCTGTTCAAATCGCTAAAAAAACATTTTGGCGACGCGTCTTGGGTGGATTGGGACGAGCCTTATAAAAACGCCGACGAAGCAACGATCGCGGCGTTTGAAAGATCTCACGCCGAAGAAATCGAGTTTTGGCAATTCACGCAATATATTTTCTTAAAACAATGGAAAAAACTCAAAGCGTACGCGCATAAAAAGGGCGTGCGTATCTTGGGGGATATGCCCATTTACGTGGCGTACGACAGCTTGGAAACTTGGAAATACCGCCGCAAGCTCTTTCTTTTGGATAGCGAGGGGAATCCCTCGCTCAAGGCGGGCGTGCCGCCCGACGCGTTTTCCAAAGACGGTCAGCTTTGGGGGAATCCCGTTTACGATTGGGAAAAGCTGAAAGAGGACGGCTACCGTTGGTGGAAAGATCGCATTTCGTACGCGTTGCAGCTTTTCGATATCGTGCGCATCGATCATTTCCGCGGCTTCGATCGCTTCTTTGCCATTCCGTTTGATTCCGATACGGCAAAAGAGGGCGAATGGATACAAGGACCGGGGATAGCGCTGTTCAAAGGCTTGGAAAAGAAAAACATCGTCGCGGAAGATTTGGGAATCATCGACGATAGCGTTCGCGAGCTGATGAAAAAGACGGGCTATCCCGGAATGAAAGTTTTGATGTTCGCGTTCGACGGCAATGAGGAAAACGAGCATTTGCCCTCGCTGTACCCGCAAAATTGCGTGGCGTATACGGGCACGCACGATAACGAACCGTTGTCGGCGTTTATTCAAGCGAAAGAGGGCGCGGAACGCAAAGTTTTCGAGGAAGCGTTAGAAGGGCAGTGTATCCTTATGGATACTCCGTATATCGTTGAAACGATCGAGGACGAATGCCAAAGCGTGATCGAATTGCTGTTTGCAAGCCGAGCGAACACGGTGATCGTACCGATGCACGACGTACTTTGTTTGGGGGAAGAAGCGCGTATCAACGCGCCGAGCACGGTGTCGGGCGGGAATTGGACGTACCGTTACGAAGAAAGCGATTTTCGCCGCCGCAAAGCCGCGTGGCTGAAAACGCTTTGCGAAACTTACAATCGATAAAAAAATCCGAGTGGAAAAACCGCTCGGATTTTTTCTTTTTGCGAATAAAAGAAAGAGAAATAAGAAACACTAAAAGAAAAGGTTGCCCAAAAACTTTGGGTAAAAAGGGGGAATATTATGAAAAAGTCAATCAAGACGATCGCGGCGCTTCTTGCGCTTTGCAGCGTGGGCTCTTTCGCTTCCTGTATGCAGGACGGCGACGCGGTAAAACTCACCGTTTGGGTATCGGAAGCCGATCAGGCGTTTGCGAAACAGGTTGCGGAGGATTTCAAAAAACAAAATCCCGATAAAAAGTATAATTTCGTGTTCGACGTGCAGGGCGAAAACGAAATGGCTACGCGCGTGCTCGGCGACGTGGAAAGCGCGGCGGATATTTTTTCTTTCCCGAACGACCAGCTCACGCAACTCGTGAACGGCGACGCTTTGGCGAGGGTCGGCGGCGAACGCTTGACGGCGATCAAAGCGGCAAATTCCGCCGACGCGGTGGACGCGGCGACGGTTACTAGGGGGCAAAACGAAGAAACCTACGGGATTCCGTATACGGATAACACTTTCTTTTTGTATTACGATAAATCCGTTCTTTCCGAAACGGACGTACAATCGCTAGACGGCATCTTGGCGAAGTGTAGCGCCAATAAAAAATTCGCCATGCTTGTTTCAGACGGCTGGTACAATACCGCGTTTTATTTCGGGAAAGGGCTTGGCTATAACGTAACCTACGACGATAATTTGGGCGAAACCTCGATCACTTGCGATTTTAACAACGCTACGGGCAAAGCGGTAACGGAAAGCCTTTGGGCGTACGTGCAGGATACCCGCGTGAAAGCGGACGCGGACGATTCCAAAATCGTTGCGGGCATGGACGACGGCAGTGTGATCGCGGCGTTTTCGGGCATATGGAACAGAAACGCGATCGAACGCGCGCTCGGGGAAAATTTTGCGGCGGCAAAATTGCCCACCTACACCTACGGCAAGGGCACGGCGAACGAAGAGCAGGTACAGCTTGTTTCTTTTGCCGGCTATAAGCTTTTGGGCGTGAACAATTATTCCGCAAACAAAGCGGACGCGTTTGCGTTTGCCGATTTCTATACAAACAAAGAAAACCAGATCAAACATTTTGAAATGCGTAGCTACTTGCCTACAAACGGCGAAGCGCAACAGGACGAACGCGTAAAAACGGACGTGTGCGCCAAGGCGATCGCGGCGCAGCTTGCGCACAGTAAAACGCAAAAGAACGTTCCCTCTACGCTTTGGGATCCTCTCAAAGGGCTTGGGAATGCAATGATTACGGGCGCGCAAACGGGCAACTTTGCGCTTTTGGAGCAGTTGAACGCGTGTGTGGCGGCAATCGAAAAGAACGCGCAATAAAGGTGATGAAGGGAGCGTTATGGGAAAGGGGAAAGGAAAAAACGCAATAGGAACGCTCGCGGCGGCGATGAAAGACGGTTCAAACGCAACGCGGCTAAGCTTTTTCGTAATGGGCGGCGGGCATTTCCTTCGTCGCCAATACGCAAAGGGATTGGCGTATTTCGCGGTACAGCTATTGTTCGTGCTGTATCTCGCGCTGTTCGGCGGAAGATACTTGCTTCAATTTTTTTCGGGCGACTTAGGTACGAAGCTTGCGGGCGAGGTATGGAACGAGGAGTTGCAAGTCTTTGAAAAAATTCGCGGTGATAACAGCTTTTTGATTCTTTTATACGGCGTGATGACGTTCGTATTCGCCGCCGTATACGTGTGTCTTTGGTATTTCAATATCAAAAGTAGCGCGCACAACGATCAAGTGATTGCTGAGGGCGGTCGCGTCAGTACGATCAAAGAAGATTTTGCAGAGCTTTTAAATGAAAAATTCCATATTCCGCTGTTGCTTCCCCCGCTCGTCGGGTTGCTTGTATTTACGGCTTTGCCGCTGCTTTTTATGGTGCTTATCGCGTTTACCAATTACGATTACGCGCATATGCCCCCTGGAAAGCTGTTCGATTGGGTAGGGTTTCGTAACTTTATTTCGCTTTTTTCTCTTTCGGGCGGTTCATCGGCGTTTGCTATGGTGTTTTTGCGCGTGCTCTTGTGGACGTTTGTTTGGGCGTTTTTGGCAACGTTCAGCAACTATTTTATCGGACTGATCATTTCTTTGATGATCAATAAAAAGGGGATACGGGGAAAGGTGTTCTTCCGCACGCTGTTCGTGCTTTCCATCGCCGTGCCGCAGTTCGTTACGCTGTTGTTGATGCAAAAGATCCTCGACGGCGACGGAATTTTGAATAAAATTTTAGGCACGAATATTTTATGGCTTGCCGACCAACGGAATTTTTCGCTGTTGCCGCGCGCGATGATTTTGCTCGTGAATATTTGGATCGGCGTTCCGTATACCATCTTGATGAGTACGGGGATTTTGATGAATATTCCCGCAGACTATTTCGAAGCGGCGACGATCGACGGCGCTTCGCCCGTCAAGGCGTTTTTTCATATCACGCTTCCGTATATGTTGCAGATCACCACGCCGTATCTCATCACGCAATTCGTTACGAATATCAATAACTTCAACGTCATTTGGCTGTTGACGGGCGGCGGCCCCGTGGATAATCTTTATTACGGCGGCGGTACGCAAGCGCAATCCACCGACCTTTTGGTTACTTGGCTGTATCGTTTGACGACGGATAAAAACCCGCGTTATAACGTGGCGGCTGTGATCGGTATCGTCATTTTTGCGATTTGTTCCACGCTGTCGCTGTTGGCGTACAGCCGTTCTTCGTCCGCTAAGAACGAGGAGGAATTTCAATGAAAAAAACGAAAACTTTTCGATCGTCGGCGCGGCGGGGCTATTTGTTTTCCAATGCGCTCGTCTATTTGATTTTAACGGTTTTGGGCGTTCTTTGGGTGCTTCCCATCGTCTATCTTTTGTACACGGCGTTTCGCGTTCAACCGTCAACGGGGATCATCAATCAGCTTATTCCCGATAATTTAAAGCTCGGCGTTGGGAATTTCGGTAAGCTGTTTGCGCAAACGAATTTTTTACTTTGGCTGAAAAACACCTTGCTCGTTTCCGTCAGCTCGTGTGCGCTCACGACGGCGTTCATCTTAATGGTGAGCTATGCGCTTTCGCGGCTTCGTTTTTATTTTCGCAAGCCCTTGATGCGTATTTTATTGGTGCTTGGAATGTTCCCGGGGTTTATGAGTATGATCGCCGTATATTTCATCTTAAAGGCGATGGGGCTAACCAATTCGCTGGTGGCGCTCATCTTGGTTTATTCGGGCAGCGCCGCGCTTTCCTATTATATATGCAAGGGCTTTTTCGATACCGTTCCCAAAGCGATGGAAGAAGCGGCGATCTTGGACGGAGCGAACCAACCGACGGTGTTTTTGCGTATTATCTTGCCCATGGCAAAGCCGATCATCGTCTATACCGTGCTCACTTCGTTTATTTCGCCTTGGTGCGATTTCATCTTCGTCAATACGATCATCAGCGAAAGCGAAAAATATACCGTATCTATGGGGCTTTATAAAATGATCAACGCCGAACGCAACGGCTTTAACGATAATTTCACCGTCTTTTGCGCGGGCGCAACCGTCGTCGGTTCGATCATCGTAACCCTCTTTATGAGCTTGCAACGCTATTATGTAGAAGGGATTACGAGCGGCGCTGTCAAAGGTTAAAACGTCGGATATGCTTCGCAATACTTTGTCGGGCTTGCGCTTTTTCTCGCTCGCGTACGCTTCAGTACGCTCCCATCGAAAAATCCTCGCCCTTCGCGTCTTGCTCGCATCTTCGTCGTTTTCGTCGGATATGCTTCGCAATACTTTGTCGGGATTGCGTTTTTTCTCGCTCGCGTACGCTTCAATACGCTTCCGTCGAAAAATCATCTTCCGTATAAAAATATCAACCCCGTCAAGCGACGGGGTTTTCGTTATCTGTTTTTAATGACTATTTTTTCAAGTAGAGCAACGAGCGCGTACATGATTGCCGCCAAGATGCAAAGAATGATAACGGCGCTCATAACGAGGTCGAGCTTGAATACCTGCCCGCCATAGACGATCAGATACCCGATTCCTGCTTTGGAAACGATATATTCGCCCATGATCGACCCGATCCAAGCCATGCCGACGTTGATTTTCAGCATGGAAATAAAGGACGGGAGCGAGGAGGGGATCACGAGCTTCGTCAAAACTTGCAGCTTTGTCGCGCCCATGGATTTTAACAGCAATATTTTGTTTCCGTCCGTTGCCATAAAGCCGTTGAGCATATTTAAGATTGCAACGATCAATCCGATCAAAACGGTCATAAAGACGATCGCCTCGCTGCCCGTGCCGCACCAAATGATGATGAGCGGACCGAGTGCAATTTTCGGAAGTGCGTTCAAAACGACGATATACGGCTCCGCAATCTTTCGGAACGCTTCGCTCCACCAAAGAAGCAGCGCTACGCTATATCCTAAGATCACGGCGATCGCAAAGCCTGCAAGCGTTTCCCAAAGCGTTGTGCCTACGTGGTAGAAAAGATCTCCGCTCGTATACAGATCCGCGATCGTTTTTGCGATTCGCGAGGGGGAGCTGGTGATGAACGGATTTACCCATTCAAACGTAGCCGAAAGCTCCCAGATTAAAATCAAGAGCGCTAACACGGCGAATCGTACGACGTTGATAAAGATATTTTTGTTGCGAAGATTTTTTAAATAGAGAAGGTGTTCCTTCGTGTATTCGTTATTCTTTTTCATCCGTTCAATTCCCTCCACAAAAGTTCGAACCAAGTGGAAAATTTTTTGTTTTCCCGCCGCTTCAACGGCTCGTTTTCGGGGAAATCGAGCGCGTGCGAAGCCACCACTTTCGCGGGGCGTGCGCTCAGCACGATGATTTTATCCGCAACGGAGATCGCCTCGCTGATATCGTGCGTGATCAAAAGCGCCGTCTTTTTTTCGCTGCGAATGATCTTGTATACGTCGTCGCAAACGGTCAGCCGCGTTTGGTAATCGAGCGCGGAAAACGGCTCGTCGAGAAGCAGCACGTCGGGATCGACGGCGAGGGTGCGAATGAGCGCGGCGCGTTGGCGCATACCGCCCGAAAGGGAGGAGGGGTAGCTTTTTAAAAACTGCCCCAAGCCGTATTT
>JAFTQB010000054.1 GCA_017462985.1 Clostridia bacterium | reverse complement strand
TTGGGTGCTGGATTGGTATAAGGTGAAAGACGCTACAAGCTACGTGGTCTCGGTGGAAAACGGCGGAACGTACGAAACGGAAGAAACGCAATTGGATATGCAATTTCTTAGTCCAGGGGAAACGTATACGATAAGCGTATATGCCAAGGGCGGCACGGACGAACACGGCACGACTTTTTTAGATTCCGAGAAATCTGCACTCACGTTGACGATGCCCGAAGTTTCCGAGGACTTAGAGTATAGGCTTATAGAAGACGGTACGGCGTATGAAGTTATAGGACCGAAAGACTTTAACGGAGCGGGAGTGATTGTTTTGCCTGATTACTATGAGGGGAAGCCTGTGGTTAGTGTTTGGGGATTTGGTCGAATGAATGAGGAAGAACGTGCGGATATCACGGGCGTACGGTTGCCTCGAGGGTTGAAAATTGTTGCACCAAATGCGTTTGGTGATACGAATATTGAAAAAGTAGTGTTACCGTCTACCTTGGAAACAATCGGGAATAGTGCTTTTAGAAAAACTCAATTACAGGAAATTATAATTCCTCAAAATGTTATGAGCATAGGGGAAGAAGCGTTTAAGAATTGTACGTCGTTGACGGACGTAACGATCTTATCAGCTGCACCAGATTTGGGAATGAATATATTTGAAAATACGGCTTGGTATAAAGCGCAACCCGACGGATATATTTATTTGGGGAAAACGTTATATCGCCATAAAGGAGATTTTGCGAAAAATACTCACCTTGATTTAGGAGAATTGTCGACAAGGAACATAAAAATCACAAGCGGCGCTTTTTCGGGCTGTAAGGGTATAACGAGTGTGGAGATCCCAGGCGATATCGTTTTGGGGGAGTGTACTTTTCAAGATTGCGTGGATTTGGCGGAAGTGCATTTTTCAGATGGGATAACGGAAATCATGGAAAGAACATTTTCGGGTTGTTCAAAGTTATCCAAGATAGAATTTCCGTCCACGTTGGAAAAAATCGGCAAATATGCCTTTAAAGGGGCAAAATTGGAAGTGGTAATATTGCCTTCTACTGTAACGGAAATAGTCCAGTTTGCATTTTCTGGTTGTACTTTGACGGGTTTGGTGATTCCGGACGGCATCGCCTTGTTTGAAGATCCGGGGATAGAGGTACTTGAATGGGTATGCGTTCCGTTGCCGTCTGAAAATATGAACGGCTACAACAGTTATTTTGGGATGGGTTTATCAAAAGCGTACGTTAAAGCCACGCGGGAAGAACTTTTGGCGATGATTGAAGAAGATGTTATGTTTAAGCACTTTTGTAAGGGACCGTTCGGTGGAACCACGGCGTATGCCTACAGCGAGGAGCCGCCGACGGAAGCAGGGGATTTTTGGCACTACGATACCGATGGCGTAACGCCTATCCCGTGGGAGAATTAAACGGATAATGTATAAGCCCCTGCAAACGAAGTGTTGTTGGCAGGGGCTTAGTTTATTTTTACGAGGGGATCGGGATTTGGAAAAAATTTTTTAATTTTGTGTTTAAGCGGTGAAAAGGTTGGTTACATATAAATTGTAAATCAATAGCGCGGCGAAGAAGCCGCAAAGGAGTATATAATTATGGCAGGTAAAGTTATTGGTATCGACCTTGGTACAACCAATTCGTGTGTAGCGGTGATGGAAGGCGGCGAGCCCGTCGTGATCACCAATTCCGAAGGCGCGAGAACGACCCCTTCCGTCGTTTCTTTCCAACGCGACGGTTCCCGTACCGTCGGGCAAATTGCAAAACGTCAAGCGGTGGCGAATCCCGATAAAACGGTGATCTCTATCAAAAGACATATGGGTTCGAATTATAAAGTGGATATTGAGGGCAAGGGTTATTCCCCTCAAGAAATTTCCGCAATGATCCTTTCGAAATTGAAAGCGGACGCGGAAGCATACCTTGGGCAAAAGGTAACGGAAGCGGTAATCACCTGCCCTGCGTATTTCTCGGATAGCCAACGCCAAGCGACGAAGGACGCGGGTAAGATCGCGGGCTTGAACGTGCTTCGTATCATCAACGAGCCTACGGCGGCGGCGCTTGCTTACGGCTTGGATAAAGATAAAGGCGGCAAAGTGATGATCTATGACCTCGGCGGCGGTACGTTCGACGTTTCCATTTTGGATATTTCCGACGGCGTATTCGAAGTATTGGCGACGAACGGCGATACGGCGCTGGGCGGCGACGATTGGGATAACAAGATCATTTCCTACCTCGTAGCGGAATTTAAAAAGACGAGCGGTATCGATCTTTCCAAAGATAAGATGGCGATGCAACGCTTAAAGGAAGCGGCTGAAAAGGCGAAGATCGAGCTTTCGGGCATGACTTCCACGACGGTTTCTTTGCCGTTCATCACGTTCTCGGCGGATAACGTTCCTCAAAACCTTGAAATCGACATCACGAGAGATAAATTCGAAATGATGACTTCCGATCTTTTGGCGAGAACGATCGAACCGATGAAAGCGGCGATGCGTGACGCGGGGCTGAAATACAGCGATATTGATAAAGTCATTCTCGTGGGCGGTTCTACGCGTATGCCCGCCGTTGTGGCGAAGGTGCGCGAAGTCACGTGCAAAGAACCCTTCAAGGGTATCAACCCCGACGAATGCGTTGCGATCGGCGCGGCGATTCAAGGCGGCGTATTGACGGGCGAAGTGAACGACGTAGTGCTTTTGGACGTAACGCCGTTGTCCCTCGGGATCGAAACGCTCGGCGGCGTGTTCACGAAGATCATCGAAAGAAATACCACGCTTCATACGAAGAAGAGCCAGATCTTCTCGACGGCAGCGGATAACCAAACGGGCGTAAGTATTCACGTTTTGCAAGGCGAAAGAGAATTCTGCGCGGACAACAAAACGCTCGGCAATTTCATGCTCACGGGCATTGCTCCCGCTCCCCGCGGTATACCGCAGATCGAAGTTACTTTCGATATCGACGCAAACGGTATCGTGCACGTAACGGCGCAGGATAAAGGCACGGGCAAGACGACGGATATCACCATTACTTCCTCGACGAATCTTTCCGAAGAAGAGATCGATAAGGCCGTGAAAGAAGCCGAACAATTCGCGGAAGAAGATAAGAAGAGAAAGGAAAAGGTGGAAAACAAGAACAAGCTCGACGGTATGATCTTCTCTTGCGAGCAAACGATGAGAGAAGCGGGCGATAAGCTTGACGAAAACGACAAGGCTACCTTGCAAGCGGCGATCGACGCGGCGAAGAAAGACCTTGAATCGGACGACGACGAAACGATCAAAGCGGCATACGATACGTTGATGAACGCGGTGCAGCCTGTATTTGCGAAGCTGTATCAACAAAACGCGGCGGCGGGGGAAACTCCTAACCAAGGCGGCGACGATACGACGGGCGGCGCGGAATTCCATCAATAAGTTAGGAAAAAAGCGATCGGGTTTGGCAGTTTAGCCAAACCCGTATAGCGTATAAAAAGGGCTAAATATTATGGCGGAAAAAAGAAATTTTTATGAAGTTCTCGGCGTAGAACGCACGGCAACGCAGGACGAAATCAAGTCGGCGTACCGCAAACTCGCGATGAAATATCACCCCGATAGAAACCAAGGGAGCGAGGAAGCGGCGGAGAAATTCAAAGAGATCAACGAAGCGAACGAAACGCTTTCCGATCCCGAAAAGCGCAAACAGTACGATTACGAGCTTGATCATCCTGGTATGAGCGGCTTTGGCGGCGGCTTTGGAAACGGCGGTTTCGAGGGTGATTTTTCGGATATTTTCAGCAGTATTTTCGGCGGCGCGTTCGGTGGCGGCGGTGGCGGCGCAAGAACGCAACGCAGAAGTGTGGGCGAAAGCATTCAATTCGAAATGCGTTTAAGCTTTATGGACGCGGCGAAAGGTTGCAAGAAAACGCTGAAATATAAACGCAACGCCCCCTGTACCGCATGCGGAAGCACGGGCGCGAAGAACGGCTCGTCCTTTTCCACCTGCTCTAAATGTAGCGGTCGCGGCGTAACGAAAACGGTGGTGAACACCATGTTCGGGCGCACTATTCAGCAAAGCGTTTGCCCCGATTGCGGCGGCAGCGGCAGACAAATTCGCGAGCGTTGCCCCGATTGTAGAGGCAAGGGCTTTGTAACGCAGGAGACCGAAGTGAGCATCGATATCCCCGCGGGCGCGGATACGGGCAGCTATACGAAGTATCGCGGCATGGGGCACGCGGCTTTGGGCGGCGGCGAGCCGGGCGATCTGATCGTAGCGTTCCGCGTAGAAGGGCATAAGATTTTCACGCGCGACGGATTTGATTTGCACGTGGAATTGCCGATTTCGTTTAAAACGGCGGCGATCGGCGGCAAAGTGAAAGTTCCGTCCTTGGACGATACGTTTGATTTCACCGTTCCCGAGGGCACGCAAAGCGGGCAAACCTTTACCGTTCGCGGCAAGGGTATCAAAACGGCGCGGCGTGGCACGGGCAACCTGATTTTGCATATCGTGGTGGAAGTTCCCGCAAAGCTTTCCCGTAGCCAGAAAAAGGAGCTTGAAGACCTGTTCGACGATATTTCTTTAAAGCAGCACGACCGTATGAAACAGTATTCGGATAACGTGGAGAGTTTGTACGGCGACAAACCGTATAAAGAATAAAAAGAAAACTGCCTTTGGCAGTTTTCTTTTTATTTTCACAGTAATAAGTAATAGTGAAAAGTGAAGAAGTGCGGAAGGATATACGGGATTGCCTTTGGCAATCCATTCACAAATTATCTCGTACAAAACAAAGCCGTGCAACGACGAATATGAGAAAGTAAAGAAGAAAAATCTTTTCAAATCCTTGAAATACAGCGCAAATTGTGTTATAATAATGCGTAGAGGTGAAAGAATGAAAATTTCGATAACTTGCCCGAATTGTTCGGCGGAATTGACGGTGGAAGAAGAAGCGGCGAAAAATTTGCGCGAGTGCCCTGTTTGTAAAACGAAATTGCAACAGGAAAAGCAAAGCGGCGGCATTGCTTTGGGCGTGGAATTCGACGCGGTGGATCTTTCCGAAGATTTTGAAATTCAAGACGGGGTTTTGAAAAAATATTTGGGCTTTGGCGGCGATCTGATATTGCCCGAAACGGTGAAAGAGATCGGCGAAAAAGCGTTTCAAGGGAAAGTGGCGTTGAAAAAGGTGATTATTCCCTCGTCGGTGGAAAAGATTGGAAGAAACGCATTTAAGGATTGCGTGAATTTGAAAAGCGTCGTTCTTTCCGAGGGCGTAAAAATTCTTAATTTCGGCGCATTTTCAGGCTGTGAAAAGTTGGAAGAGGTTTTGTTGCCGCAATCGTTAACGGAAATAGACGATTATGCTTTTAACGGCGTTGCGGTGAAGTCGTGGACGTTGCCAAGAGGCTTAAAAAAAATCGGCGATGGTTGCGGCGGGGCGTTTAGTCGCAATCAAGCGTTGACGAGAGCGTTTATTCCCGAAAGCGTGGAAAAGATCGGGGACGAGATTTTTTCCGAGTGCGTCAATTTAACGGAAATTTCCGTGGACGAAAACAATAAAAACTACCGTTCGATCGACGGGAATTTATACAGCAAAGACGGAACGGTGCTGGCAGCGTACGCCGTGGGGAAGACGGACGAGCATTTTTCCGTTCCCGACGGCGTTACAAAAATTTTGGGCGAAGCGTTTTGCGGCTGTCGATCGCTGAAAACGGTAACGCTTCCCGAGAGCTTGCAAAGCATTGGGGGCGACACATTTGAACATTGTGCCAATTTGACGAAGCTGCATATCCCTGCGGCGTGTAGCGATTTTTCGTATGCGATCGGCGACGATTGCCCGTCGCTTGCAGAGATCACCGTGGCGGAGAAAAACGAAAGATACCGTTCGATTGACGGCGTTCTTTACGAAAAGGATCTATCCGAGCTGATGTATTTTCCCAAAGCGAAAAAGTGCAAGATGCTGAAGATTCCTTCCAAAACGAAAAGGATCAAGCTGAATGCGTTAAAGGACTGCAAATTTTTGGAATGTGTGATCTTTTCAAGCAACGCCGACGGGATAGACCTTCAGGATTGTACAAGCTTGAAAAAGCTGGTCTTGCCGAAGGATATGGAGGATTGGCAGGGAGGCGTGTGTGGTTGCGCGCAATTAAAGCAACTGGAATTGCCGAAAAAGCTGGCTTCATTGACTTGGATGACTTTTTTAAGGTGTACGTCGTTGCAAAGCTTACATATTCCTGCGGCGTTTACGGACAGCCTGTGGCAGAGCGGCTTGGATACCTGCACTTCGCTGAAAAAAATCACGGTGGATCGGCGCAATCAGACCTATTGCTCGATCGGCGGCAACCTGTACGGCAAGGATAAAAAAACGCTCGTTTATTATGCGGCGGGGAAGAAAGCGGAATTTTTCGCGATCCCCGACGGCGTGGAAACGGTCAATGAGGACGCTTTTCCGCATGATGGTTATTTAAAAAGGATATTTATTCCCAAAAGCGTAACGGACTTTCAGTTCGAGCGAGGGATAGGATTGGGCTGTTACGTGGAATTTGCCGTGGATAAGAACAATACGGCGTATACGGCGATCGACGGGAATTTATACGGCAAGGACGGGAAAATCCTCTATAAGTACGCAGGGGGAAAGGACGCGGAAAATTTCGTTGTGCCGAGCGGCGTGGAAATTATCGAAGACAGCGCGGTGTTTTTGGGCGAAAGGTTAAAAACGGTGCAATTGCCCGATACCTTAAAGAAGCTCGAACCGTATGCTTTTTGCAAGTGCGTCAATTTGGAAACGGTTGTCCTTCCCGACGGGGTGACGGAAATCGGGATTTGTGCATTTGGAGGAAACGAGGCGTTGGAAAGCGTGCGGTTGCCGAAAACGCTGAAAAAGATGGGGGGTAGAATATTTTTGGGTTGCAATAAGCTGAAGGAGATTTATTTCGACGGGGATTGCTGGCAATGGGAAGAAATGGAAAAAAATCCGCTTTGGAACGCGGATACGACGGCGGAAAAGGTGATCTGCAACGACGGCGTGATACGGCTCGTGCAGATCAAAGACCCCGGGATTTTGTTGGAATAGGAGAAAGAAGATGAAATATATTGAACTGACGGTGCATACTACGACGGAAGCGAGCGAAATTCTTGCGGATATTATGTGGAATTATACCGATTTTGGGGTAACCATTTGCGATATTAACGATATCATCGCGCTGCAAAAGAGCAAGGATACGACGTATTGGGATTATATGGACGACGATCTTACGGCGGGAACGCCCTCGGACGTGCTCGTAAAATGCTACGTGGAAGCGGATAGCGCAAACGAAACGATCCGTTCGATTTTGGAAGATATCGCTACGGCAAAGGAAAACTGCGGCGGCGCGTTGCCGTTCGGAACGCTGGAAGATACCAAGCGGGAAGTGGATGGCGACGATTGGATCGACGTATGGAAAAAGCATTTTCGTCCCATTCATTTGGGGCGTATCGTTGTCGTGCCCGAATGGATCGAATACGAAGCAAAGGCGGATGAGCTGATCGTTTTGCTTGATTCGAACATGGCGTTCGGCACGGGAGAGCACGAAACGACGTCCACTTGCGTGGAGTTGATGCAAGAATACGTAACGGAAAATTCCGTTTGTATCGACGTGGGCTGCGGAAGCGGTATTTTGGGGATCTCCGCAATCAAGCTGGGCGCGGCGAAAGCGTATTTGACGGATATCGACGAGATTGCCGTCGTTTCGGCAAAGCATAACAGCGAGCTGAACGGCACGGCGGATAAAACGGTGGTGGCGCATTCCAATCTTTTGGACGATACCGAAATTCAAGGGGACGTGATGATGGCGAATATCACGGGTGAAATTTTGGTGATGCTCGCGCCCTCTATTCCCAAAAATCTCAAATTAGGCGGCGTTTTGATTTTGAGCGGCATTATCGAAAGTAGGCTCGCGATGGTGAAAGAGGCGTACGAGGCTGTGGGAATGGAGCTTGTAAAGGAACGGCGCAAAGGGGAATGGTTTGCACTCGTTTGGAAGCATAAAAACGCGTAAAGGGGATAGCATGTCTGCATTGAAAAGATTTTTTGTGGATACCGTGGCCGAGATCGCCGTGCTTTCGGGCGAGGAATTTGAGCACGCGAAAAACGTGCTTCGGCTTTCCGTCGGCGACGAGGTGATCTTGCTGGATAACAGCGGCGTGGAATACACGGCGGTGATTTCCGCATGCGAAAAACGGCAAATGACGCTGAACGTCATCGGACAATCGTTGGGCGATAAGGAAGCGAAAGAAGAAGTCGCGCTGTTGTTCGGGTATTTGAAGAACGCGGATAAAAACGAATTTATTGTGCAAAAAGCGGTGGAACTGGGCGTGAAGCGTATTATCGCGTTTTCCTCGGAGTATTCTTCCGCGTATATGAACGAAAACAAGCTGGAACGGCTGAATAAAGTGAGCAAAGAAGCGGCGAAACAATGTATGCGTTCGGTCGCGCCCACCGTCGAATATTGCGAGACGCTTGAAAAGGCGTTATCCCTTGCGGCGGGCTATGAAAATAAGCTGTTCGCATGCGAATTTGCCGCGCAGAGCAAGGCGAATATTGCCGCGTTGAAAGGCAGTACGGCGATCGTGATCGGGAGCGAGGGCGGTTTTTCCCGCGAGGAAGAAACGCTTGCAAGCGCTCTTGGGTTTGCTTCCGTAACGCTCGGAAAGCGCATTTTGCGCGCGGAAACGGCGGCGGTTGCTTTGACGGCGTTGGTGATGTTTTCGCTGGGGGAATTGGGCGATAACGAGGGGGCAGGTATTTGATGAAAGCCGTTGTATTTACGCTCGGTTGCAAGGTGAACGACGTGGAAAGCGGGTCGCTGATACGCGGCTTGGAGGAAATGGGATACGAGGTTTCGCGGCAGATGGAAGCGGCGGATCTGTATATTATCAACACCTGCGCGGTAACGGGGGAAGCGGAACGAAAAAGCCGACAAACGGTTGGCAAAGCCGTCAAGGCGGGCGGCAAAAACGCGCGCGTGATCGTTTGCGGTTGCGCTTCGCAAAAGAACGCGTTGCCGTTTTTGGAAAAGGGCGACGGCGTAATCTTCGTTTCGGGCGCGCAGGGGAAAGGAAAGATTTTGGAGCTTGTGCGCGAGGGGCTTGACAACGCGAGCTACGGCGCGCGCGTAGAGGAGCTTTCCAAGGATTACGAGGAAATGCTTACGCCGCATTGTTTGAAAACGCGAAATTTTGTAAAAATTCAAGACGGTTGCAATCGGTTTTGCTCGTACTGTATCATTCCCTATCTGCGTGGGCGCAGCCGTTCGCGCAAGCTTTCTTCGTTGGTAGACGAAGTGCTTTCGTCGTCTGCGGAAGAAACGGTGCTGACGGGCATCGATATTTCCGATTACCGCGACGGGGACGGGAATACGCTTACGGAGCTATTATTGGCGCTCAAAGACGCGGATACGCGCATACGCTTGGGGAGCATCGAGGTCAGCTTGATCACGCCTGAATTTTTATCGGCGGCAAAGCGGGTGAAAAATTTTGCGCCGCAGTTTCATTTATCCTTGCAGAGCGGTTCGAACGCGGTTTTAAAAAGTATGAACCGCCGTTACACGCGCGAGGAGTATATTGAAAAGTGCAAAATGATCTACGCGGCGTTCGAAAACGCTTCGATCACAACGGATATCATCGTCGGATTCCCCACGGAAACGGAAGAGGATTTTATGCAGTCGATGAAGATCGTCGAAGAGGTAGGCTTTTTGCAGGTGCACGCCTTTCCCTATTCCCCGCGCGAGGGAACGAATGCATATAAGCGGTATAAAGAGCTGCCGTACGCGATCAAAAAAGAGCGCGTGGAACGCTTGATCGAAAGGGCGAACGAAGTGAAGAAACGGTATTTGGAAAGTTATATCGGCAAAACGCTTTCTATCGTTCCCGAAAACAGGATCGGGGAATACACCGAGGGGTATTCGGAAAACTATATTCGTGTATACGCGCGGGGGGAATTTGGAAAAGAACCCACCCGTGTACGCGTTGAAGGCTTGTATCAAGACGGCGTGATCGCCGTAAAAGAATAAAAATAAGGAGAAATAAAATGGAAAACTGTATTTTTTGCAAAATTATCGCAGGGGAAATCCCTTCCCAAAGATTTTACGAGGACGACGAGATCATCGTGATCAAGGATATCGAGCCGAAAGCGAAACTGCATTATCTTTGTATTCCTAAGCAACATTTTGCGTTGCTTAGCGAAATGAACGGCGAGCAAGCGGAAATTGTAAAACGGCTGTTTGAAAAGGTAGGCAAGATAGCGCCTCAGCTTGGTTTGGGCGAGGGCTATCGCGTAATCATCAACCAAGGCGAAAACGGCGGCCAAACGGTGCGGCATTTGCACGTACATTTGCTCGGCGGCGAAAAGCTCGGCGATTTTTAAGTTTTTCGCCCGTTTAAAATAAAATTTTTTCGGCAATACTCCCTTCCGTGGTAAACGGAGGGGATTTTTTATGTTTTTATCATCGCTCAAATCATTTTTCAAAACCGTTTTTGCGCTCGCGTTGTTGTTTGGCTTTGCGTTGCTCGCGGGATTTTTAAAAGACGATCTGGGGTTTTCACTTGCGACGGACGCGCAGGTGCGAAAGGAATATTATTTGTATAGCGCAAGCTCGCAAGCGGTGATCAAGGAAAGCGTAACGATAGAAGAATGGTTGCGCATAAAAGGCGAAAGCGCGACCTTCGTTTTTGAAACGGAAAACCAAGCAAAGGCGTTTTCACAGCGGCTTTTGCAAGAAAAGAAAGCGATGATCGTAATGAAGGAAAGCGCCGCGGGCGTGGAAAGCGTATACGCGTACGCGGAAGAAAACGGCGCGGGAGTTGATTTTGGATGCGGAAAGATCAATTTGCATATCGCGCGAAAGGGGAATACCGTTTGCGTAGGCGCGCCCATCGTTTTCGGCGGATTCTGAAAAAATTTTTTTGCCGCGTGTATAAAATCAAAATTCACGGGCAATTATCTACATACAAAACAATTTTCGGAGGCAAACAGCAATGAAGGAAAACAACGATAAGAAAAGAGAACGCAAAAGCGTAAAAGACAAAAAAATGCTCTTCTCGGCGGCGCTTGCGTGCGCGGCGCTCATATTGGCGATCGTGTTCGTGGTGTCGTTCACCTCGGGCGGGAATGAACCGTCGATCGACGCGGGCAACGTTGATACGGGTGTAAACGGCGGCGTGGAAAATCCCGACGACGGCGTGCAGGAAGAACCGTTAGAGCCTACGGGTATGGTATTGCCGATGCAAGCGACCGAACTCAGCGGTTACGGCTTCCATTATAATCAGACGTTGGACGCGTATTTTCATCACGACGGCGTGGATTTCTTGGCGGCGGCGGGTACGGAAGTGCTTGCGGCGGAAACGGGCACGGTGGAAAGTATTTTTACGGGCGACGTGCTTTCGGGAACGGAGATCGTCGTTGATCACGGCAACGGATTAAAGACGCTCTATCGTTTCGTCGAGCCGGTAGACGGCATACAGGTAGGCGACGAAGTGAAAAAAGGCGACGTGATCGCCACCGTAGCGGAAGCGACGGGGGACGAATACAAGGACGGCGCGCACCTGCATTTCGAGATCACCGAAAACGGTCAAACCGTCGATCCCACCGAACACTTGACCTTGGAAGAAAAATAAGCCGTGGCATAATCAGCCGCAAAAAATCATAAAATAACCTGCTATCATTCGTATAGGGGTTATTTTTTATGAGGAACCGAAATTTATGGTTGGGATTAGCCTTATCGATCGCTTGTTGCGGCTCTTTTACCGCTTGCGCGCAAGCGGAACAGGAGCGAAGCCGCTACGAAATCGTTGCGGAATATATGCGCGACGGGGCGTTGACGGGTACGGTCAAGCTGGATTTTTTCAACTGCACGGAAAATGCGATCGAAGTGCTAAAATTTAATTTGTACGCGAACGCATACCGCGAGAACGCGCTCTATTCTCCCATTTCCACCGCCTTACAGGACGAAGCGTATTACGCGGGGAAAAGCTACGGCGAAACGGTGATCACGTCCGTTTTGGGCGTAAAAAGTTGGGAAGTGGGCGGCGCGGACGAAAATATTTTATACGCGTATTTGGAAACGCCCGTCTATCCCGACGAACGCAGAGTGGTGGATATCGGGTTCTCCACACGGCTTGCAAAAGTCGATCACCGCGCGGGGATCACGAAAAACGCCGTCAACCTCGGCGGCTGCTTTCCCACGCTTTGCGGCGTGCAGAACGGCGCGTTTTACGAAAGCGTAGCGTATGCCGAGGGAAACCCGTATTTCAGCGATTGCGCCGATTATACCGTCAGCCTCACCGTGCCGAAAGACTATGCGGTGGCTTCAAGCGGGACGGAAACGGACGAAAAAACGTTGGAAAGCAAAAAACGGCATACCGTGTCTGCGACGAACGCGCGGGATTTTGCGATCGTGCTTTCCGAAAACTTCGGCGTAAAAACGGAAAAAGCGGGCAAAACGGAAATTGCTTATTATTATTTTGACGAAAAAAATGCCGATTGCGCCGTCAAACTCGCCAAGGAAGCGGTGGAATATTATTCGTCTGTTTTTGGAGAATATCCTTTCGAAACGCTGTCGTTAGCGCAGACGGGTCTTGTCGAGCCGTCCGCGGAATATCCCGCGCTGTGTATGCTGAAAAGCTCGCTTGACGGCGAGGAACTGAGCAGGGTGATCGCGCAGGCGGTGGCGCACCAATGGTGGTATGCGGCGGTGGGGTGCAATCCTTTTGAAAACGCTTGGCAGGACGAGGCGCTTGCAGAATATTCCGCGGCGTTGTTTTTCGAAAAGCACGGCGATTACGGGTTGAATAAACAAACGCTTGTAAAGGGAGCGCTCGGTCGATATAAAAGCTATCTTGATACCTATCAAAAAACGCTCGGTTGGGCGGATACCCGTATGACGCGCTCGCTGGGGGAATATTTGAACGCTTACGAATACGAGAGCGTCGCCGTCGATAAGGGCGTAGTGATGCTCGATACCCTTTCCAAAAGCGTAGGGGAAAAGAAGTTTTTAGCCGCGTTGCGGAAATATTACAACGACAATAAATACGAAACGGCAACGCCCGCGCATTTGAGCGGCGCATTTGAGCGGATCGGCTTGGACGTAAACGGATTTTTCGAAGGTTATTTGAGCGGAAAAGGCACTTTCTAACCGTTTTTGCGGAAATTTTTGCAAAAAGAAAAACTTTTTTCGAAAAAATACTTGCCAAAATAAATTTTGCGGCGTATAATAAAAGAGAAGCGGTACGCAGTCGCTTCCAAGAAAAAATTTATGCGGTATGAGGAGCAATTTATGGACGCTGTTCCCGATAGTCGAAGTAGCTACGAAAATTGCAGAAAAATCCGCTGTGTGTATTGGCTTTAACGAAAGAGGTTTTGAATAAACGCTATTTGAAAAGTACGGCGCACGGGCGGTTTTTCCCGTGCGTTTTTTTGCGCCCGTTTTGCGGCGGCAAAAACGCCGAACCAGATGAAAAAATCCGAAAAAGGCGGTACGAAGTTATGATGAAATTTTACAAAACCGAAGAAAACCGTATGCAAACGCTCGACGCGTTCGAATCCCGTTGCTGGATTGATCTCGTCAACCCCACCGACGACGAGGTGGAGGACGTAGTTTCGCTCACGGGGATCCCCGAAGAGCTTTTGAAAGCCGCGCTCGACGAAGAGGAATCGGCGCGTGTGGAAGTGGATGAGGGCGCGACGATGTATATCGTGGACAGCCCGATGCTCGTCGATACCGAGGACGGCGATACCTATACGACGATCCCCGTCGCAATCATTTATAATCCCAAGTGTATCGTTACCGTTTCCCTCAATACCGATCCCGTTTTGGCGGGCTTCGTTTCGAATAGATTCCGCGTATCCACGGGCAAGCCCGTCGGATTCGTGCTCAGCTTTATGCTCGAAAACGTCAAACGGTTTTCGTCCTTGCTTAAACAGATCGATAAAAAATCCTTGCGCTTGCAAGCCGAGCTTCATAAATCGATGCGAAACCAAGAGCTGATCGAGCTTTTAGAGCTGCAAAACTCGCTCGTTTATTTCTCTACGGCGCTCAGTGCAAATTCTACCGTGCACGGCAGACTTTCGCGGCTTGAATCGGTGATGAACAATCCCGATTATCAAGATCTGCACGAGGACGTTTTGATCGAAACGAAGCAGGCTGTGGAAATGTGTTCGATCTATCGCGATATTTTAAAAACGACGATGGACGCGTTCAGCTCGGTCATTTCCAACAACGTAAACGACGTGGTGAAACGGCTGACGATCATCACGATCTTGGTTGCGATCCCCACGCTGATCGCGGGGCTTTTGGGTATGAACGTAAAATTGCCGTTCGGGCTTGATTCTATTTCGGGCAGCCCGTGGGAATTTTGGGTGATTTTGGGGATCTGCGTCGTTTTGACAGCGGTATTCTCGATCGTACTTGTTAAAATGACCGCTTCGGTGAAAATTCGTACACCCAAACAAGTGAAGAAGAAAAGGAGACGGGACTGATGCCTTTTTTGCAATACAAATGCGTAAAGTGCGGCGAGCGATTTGAAGAACTCGTGGCAAAGCATACCGATACGGTCGCTTGCCCCAAATGCGGCGGCGAAACGGAGCGCGATTATACGGGCACGGTGTATTCGTCCTTGGGGCAACAAAGCAAAAAATGTTCGGGAAACTGCAAAACTTGCGGTGGATGCAGATAGAAATCAAAAAGCGGAGCATCATTGCTCCGCTTTTTGTATTGTCTATAAATGCGATACAAATAAACTACGACCAAACACTATAAAAGCTATGACTATACATACTGCGGATAGGAATGCAAAAAGGGCATAATATTTATCAAGAGTAGACGAATGTTTAGCTTTCAAGTGAAGAAGATAAAAGATAACAGCAAGTATTAAAAATATTATTTCAAGTACCATTATAAAACCTCTTTTTCTAATTTTTCTACCATTGTTATATAAATACGAAGAGTTTCTTCATATTTTTTTGCTTTAATTAAATTAACACATTTTTCTATTTGACAATATATAAATTCGTAATATGATTGAGAATTGTTAGAGTTGTCAATTTTTTTTATTATTTTGGGTGCAATTTGATAATAATTTTTTATTAACTCCGCTCCGCCTTCTTTATTGAGTAAAAAATTGTCGCGAAAAAATCTTAATAAAGTTAATTCTTCACAGTTGTCAGCCTTATTATAATAATTTACACACGCTGTTGTTAAAAAACAAAAAGAATTTGAATGGGAAGATCCCGATTTATAGCCAGAGTTAGAGGTGGTTGGAATAGCATGAAAATAATCACAACTACCATAATCATCTACATCGATGTAATTTCCTAAAGAATTTGTTAAAATATAACACCTTTTTTCTCCAGATGCTCCAAAACTATGCGTACAGTCTTTACAATAACCCATTTTTGCCTCCAGTAAAATAATTTCTATTTTTAATAATTATACAGTATTTATTTTACTATGTCAAGCATTTTTAGTAAAAATATTGTAAATATAATATATGGAGGAAAAAGAAATGAAATTAAAAATTAAAGAATATCGTGAAGAAATACAGTTAACGCAAAGTCAGTTGGCTGATCAGATAGGCAATGTACAAAGGAATGTAAGTAATTGGGAAAACGGAGTGAGCGAACCTGATTGTGAAACCATTGTCAAGTTGGCGAAATTGTTCGATATTACTATCGATGAATTATTTGGACAAGATTCCTTAATGATTTCAAGACAATCTATCGTTGGAGTGGAACATTCTATATTAAAAGCAGTGCAACAGTTAACAGAAATGCAAAAAGTAACACTGCTGCAATTTTTACGTGAAGTGAATAATGTATAATTTTTTAAGGCGGGCGAAAATTCGTCCGTCTTTTTCTTTCGCGCGCGCACGCGCGCATGGGCGCATAATATAATATAGAAGAATGGCAAAAAAGGATATTTTTAGGAGGGTTTTTAGAAAAAGAAAAAAACTTCAAAAAAAATTTAAAATATTTTCAAAAAATGCTTGACATTCTTTTTTCTTAATGTTATTATATTTAAGCTGCCACTCAGCGAGGGGCGCACTTCTCTGATGAGAAGGCAAAACGAAGATTAACAACTGCATAGCAAAGAAAAGTTTTTATTGAGAGATAAAGACGAGTACGAAAGGCAAAATTTCATTTTTTGAAAGTAAAGCTAATTGGTTAAAAAGCACAAACGTAAGGCGCGATTTTGAAAAGCCCTTTAAGCTGTGAGAGAAAGACGAATTAGCCGAGTGAAAAGAAATAGAATTTTTTTGTAAGAGAGACGAGTAGATAGAGAGAAAGATCAAGCTACAAAGGGCTTACGGAGGATGCCTTGGTACATGGCGCCGAAGAAGGACGTGACAAGCTGCGAAAAGCTACGGGGAGGAGCAAATATCCTGTGATCCGTAGATATCCGAATGAGGGAACTCAGCGTGTGTAATCGCACGTTATCGTATGCTGAATAGATAGGTATACGAGGGGAACCCGGGGAACTGAAACATCTAAGTACCCGGAGGAAAAGAAAACAATAGTGATTCCGAAAGTAGTGGCGAGCGAAATCGGAGAAGCCCAAACCTTAGGTAGTAATACTTAAGGGGTAAGGACCGC
>JAFTQB010000053.1 GCA_017462985.1 Clostridia bacterium | reverse complement strand
GCGCTTGCTTTTTCGTACCTACGAAAAGGACGGTCTTGCCTTCCTTAACGCTTTCGCAAACGAGTTTGTACGCTTCTTCGATAAGCCCTGCCGTGAGCTGCAAGTCGATAATGTGGATATCGTTTCTTGCCGCGAAGATGTACTTCTTCATTTTGGGGTTCCACTTTCTCGTTTGATGACCGAAGTGAACGCCTGCTTCCAAGAGCTGCTTCATAGTAATAACTGCCATAATTCATACCTCCGTTGTGTCCTCCCCGCCTTGCGTTGGCTCGTAATTACGTCCGCATGAGAATAGTATTTACGGACACGGATTACGCGCAATGAGCGAGTGTGAATTTTCAGCCTTTCTATTTTAGCATAAAGGCGCGTGAAAATCAACTGATTTCACACGCCTTTTGCCATTTTTTTACGATTTTTAAGCCGCTTATCTCACATATCCAATTTTTGCGCGTCCTCGCTCTGCTCGTACTGTTCGTACTGATGGCAAAATTCCGCGAATACCTCGTCCAAAAGCGCTTCGTCCTCGATGGGCAAAAGCTTCATATCTTCCTCCTCGCCTTCCAAAGCGAAGATCACCACTTCTTCCTCTTCCTCTTCCGTTTCCGGCTCTGCCTTTTGGAAATAGCAATAGTACGCGCCCTTATATTCAAGCGTGGCGATATGCACGTATTTTTCTACGTTGCCCTCTTCATCTTCCAATTCGATGATGTTTTCTTCTTCGTATTCCTCGTTCTTCATATCTTCGATAGCCATAATGTTTTCTCCTTGTTTTTTATATTTTACCGAGCTTGCTCGGTCAGTTTCCGTTGCGTTTTTTCTCGCGTAAAAGATAGCCTTCCAAAATATACGACGCCGCGATACTGTCGATGGATTTCTTGCGGTCTCCCCGCTTCACGCCCCCTTGAATTTGCGTCTCGCGCGCTTGCATCGTGGTGAACCGCTCGTCCTCCAAAACGATCGGCAGCGAAGTTTTCGTCTTTAACGCCTCGATAAAATCCCGCGTTTTCACCGTTTGCACGCTCTCCGTTCCGTCAAAATTGACGGGCATTCCGCAAACGATCACGCCCACGCCGCGATCCTTGGCAATCTTTGCGATCGCTTCCACGTCCGTCCAAAAACTCCTCGTGCGAAAATACGTTTCGCAGGGCATCGCGTATTCGTTGAACGGGTCGGAGATCGCCACGCCGATTCGTTTGTCGCCTATATCAAAGGCAATCGCTCGTTTTTGTATCATACCGATATTATACCACAAAACCGCGCCACCGTCAACGCACCGCCAAGCATTTTTGCGTTTTTTTATGAATAATTGCAAAAATTCTTTCACATACTCGTGTTAAAGGGCGTTTTGCCCGAGGAGGAATTATGGAAAAATTCACTATCGGACTCATTATGGGGGCTGTGGGCGGCGCGCTCGTCGTAACAAACAGCTATCGTATGCGCGCGCTTGTGAAAAAGAGCCAAGACGATATTATGGCGAAAATCGACGCCATCGTCGATGAAAAATTGGAAGCCGCGCAAGAACCCGAGGAAAGCTCCACGGCGAAAAAGAAAGCCTAACGGGAAGCCGCCGCAAGCTCGCTTGCGGCGGTCTTTCTTTTGGGCGTTAGTGCAATTTCGTTCTCAACCGTTCCACTTCCCCGCGCAACAGCTCGTTTTCCTCTTTCAGCCGTTGATTTTCCGCTTTGAGCGCTTTCGTCAAACGGTCGTAAAGGGCGTTGATCTCCCGCTCCAACCTGCGTTGCAACAGCTCGCGCGCCTCTTCCTTTTTGAGTATCTCCGTAACGTTGCCGTCCGAACCCGTTTGCGGGGCGTTTCTCTTAAGCGGCGCCGCCGCTTCCGCGTTTTCTCCAAACAGCTCGCGCGCCATTTTCGCGATCCTTTCGGGGTTTTTCTTCAAAATATTGCGATACTTATTTTGCAGCCGAAGCATCAGCTTATCATCGCCGCCCGAAAGCGTAAAAATCGCTTTCCGCACGGACATACCCTTGGCTTTTTCCAATAAGATACTGCGAATCACCTCGTCCGCTTCCTCTTCCGTAAACGCGCGGATCTTGCCCACGCTCAACTGCGTGCCGTCCAAAAGCTTGACGATCCGCTCGTCCTTCTTTTCGTTTTTCATCAGCGCGTAATAGTAATTTCTCACGCTTCCGCGCGCTCTGCCGTGCTCCAATCCGTATGCGGCAAAAAGCGCCGTCAGCGTTTTCCCGCGCCGTCTCCCCTCTTCTACGTACGCCACCAATTCTCTTGCTTCTTCTTCCGTGTAGCCGTTGATTTTACTCATAACAGTTCCTCCGCTCACGCGCCTTTCGCGCTTTTTACGGAAAAATTATTATCCTATTTTTTCCACTTTATACATTATTTCCCAAAAAAAAGAATACGCATATACTATGAAAATTTATTTTTTATCCGCTTTGCCTTGCGCCCTGTATATCGGCGGCGCGTATTTCGGCATCACCGACCGCTTCGAACGCTTTGCGGAAATTTGCTTAAAAGACGGCTTGCCCGTCCGCTTCGAACCCGCTAACGCGCAACCCCTTTCGCTGTTTTTAACCGAAACTTTGCCCATCGATCCGCCCGCGGGCACGGAAGTTTATCTGCTCCCCGACGGCATCGCCGTATACGCCTATGATTTCCCCCCAAAAGACAGTCTTTTGACGCCCATCGCGCAAAAGCGATTGCCTTTTGGGTTGGTTTCCGTCTATTTTCAAGGGGGCGTGCAGGTATCGATTGAAAGCGAAAAAGGCTTTTTCAACGCACACCTGCCCCCCTGCTTTTCCACCTGTGCCATTCACGCCGCCACGGATACGATCGCGCTTTTGGAAGGCGACAACGCGATCGCGCTTTTTAACGGCGACGGCGAAAAAATATTGGAAGAACGCTGCCTTTCCTTTTCCTTAAACGGCGATACGCTCACCGCCGTCCTGCCCCTTTCCGACCGTTTTGCTCGCGTGGCGGAATGTGAATATTTATTGCAGGACGGGAGGGCGATCCGATCGGCTTACACTTTAAAAACGGCGGGCAAAAACGAGGAAGACAAGAACGGTTTGATTGCCTACGCTTTTTTTGAAAGCGTGCGAATCGGCGCAACGCAAACAGAACTGTTGAGCGAGGAATTAAAAGAAAAATCAGGCGCAATCGAAGAATTTTTGGGGAATTTTTTGCACGTTTTGCCCACGGACGATCCGTGCGTTTGCCGTTTCGTCTATCCAAAATCGCCAAGGCTTTTTCTCGTTCGGCAATTCACCGCCACGGTGGAAAACGGCAAGATCACGGATATCGTCAGCGACCGTTAATACGAGATAATTAGTGAATTAAAAAACGTTCGTTTTTCGTGAATTGCCGCCTGCAGCGGCGTTATGGAAAATTTTAAATCCTTCCGCAACGCATAGCGTTGCAATTCACTGAGCAATAGCGAAAATTCACGCATACGAAGTATGCAATTCGCTTTTCGGCTTCTCCGCCACGAAAAAAGCTCACCTCTTGGGTGAGCTTTTGCCTTAATATTTCGTTACTTTCACCGATTTCACGACGATCGGCTCAACGGGAACTTTATAATCTGCTTCCCTGCCGTCCTCGCCGACGAAATGATCGTCCTCGTCGATATCCAACGTTACTTCTTCCACAAACTCCGCGTTGGGATCGTCCGCAGACGAGAAATTCGTTTCAATATACGCCTTGATCGCGTCTACAAGCTTGTTCAACTGTTCTTTGCTGTCGTCCATCAGCGTAGCAAAGGTGCATTGCGTATTCACCGTTTTCGAAGTCGTGTTAAGCGCGATAAAGAATTGCGAGGTCGCGCTGTTGTATTCGTAATTTTTCGTCGTTTCGCCCGTGCCGTTGATCTTTTCCACGGAAACGGTGGCTTCCTTATCGCCCTTATCGGTATAATACATCGTCAACGAACCGTAGGACTGTTGCAAGAAGGTGCCGTTTTCCACTTTCAAGCCGTTCGCGGAAAATTCGCCGTACAGCGTATAGGTGGGCGTATTCTTACCCGAATACAGCCAAACGCTGTGCGGAAAATCGGAGTAGCCCTTTACCACTTCATAATAGCTCTTATAAGTCAAGCCGCCGTCCGTCGCCGCGTTCGCTTTATCGTACGAATACGCGCCCGTATACAGCCGCGAATCGTCGTAATCGTGCACGCAAAGCCCGTCGTAGTAGCCGTTTTCCGCAAGCTTGATGAAATGGTTCACCGTGTTGGGAGCGTATTTTCTATACAGCTTATAATCGAGCGTGTAGGTGCTGCCGTTAAAGGAAATGGAAAGCTCCACTTCGGGATGATCGGTGGTACAAGCGCTCATCGAAAACGCCGCGCCAGCTACCGCCGTGAGCGATAACACCGTACAAACTGCTTTTTTGAAAATTTTATTCATGCTTTTTTCTCCGTTTCGGATTTTCTTATACGCTATTATTTTACTCTATTTTTCGCCTTTCCGTCAAGCGGTTTTACAAGGTTTTAGGCGATTTTTACCGAAATTACACAAAAACCCAAAAAACGACGGGGAAGCCTATCGCTCCCCCGCTCTTTCTTCGCTTTATTACAACAACAATCCGACGAAATCGCTCGTGATCCCGTAAGGAACAGCGTAGCTATACAGCCCCAGTTCCAACATCAGCATTGCAAAACATGAAAACAATCCGATCGCGCTGATGATAATCCCGGCAACGGCAAAACCCGTCTTTGCGCCCGATTTTTTACTGCGCACCATGCCGATAATGGAAAAAGTCAAACCTGTCGCGCAAACGATAAGCCCCAAGATCAAACCCCACAAATAGGTGGGCATAAACATTCCCACAAGCGAAAGGATAAAGCCCGTCAGGGCAAAACCGTCCGTTTTCTTCTTTTGCGGCGCGCTCAAAGCATTGCGGCAATTCGGACAATAGCTTGCGCCAAAGGAAACTTCCGCGTGGCAATAGGGGCAAAATACTCTCGGCTGCCCCTGGTACCCGCCGTACGGTTGCTGATACCCGCCGTAGGGAGGTTGATAAGGTTGCTGATAACCGTAATTCGGCTGTTGATTTTGATAATTACCGTACGGCTGCCCTTGATAGCCTTGATAGCCCATATTCCCGTAAGGATTTTGCTTGTTGCGGTTGGGATAGTTATCCCCGAAAAATTCATCGTGCTCGGGGGCAGGTCTTTGCGTTTGCGGTTGCTCCTCCGCCGTTTGTTGCGTTTCTTGCGCCTGTTGCACAGGTTCTTCTTCCGTCAAAATCGGCAAGCGTTTTCCACACTCGGTACAAACCTTATCGCCGTCGTTGGCTTGTTTTCCACAATACGGACAAAACATACTTTTTCTCCTTATTTATTCTCAACGCTATTATACACCATTTTTCGCGCGCTGTCAATCCCCCGACGGGAAATTGACCGAAATATAAATATATCCGTCCGCGTCCTCGCCGTTCGCCGTCGCGATATACCGAACCCGATAAACGCCGACCGCCACCGCCGTGGACGAATCGACGGGCGTACCCGTATTCGTTTGCGCGTCGTAAGTTTCCAGCGTACCCGCTACGGGCGCGCCGTTCGCGGCTGCTTCCGTCATCAAGATTTTTTCCAACGTCGCCGCCGTATCGTTTTCTGTAGCCGTATATTCGATAAATTTATCAATGCTTTCCGCATAAATCAAGCTCATCGATTTTTCGGCAAGCGCAAAGCGCACGGTCGAGCCGGGAAGCGCGTAATCGTTTCCGTTGGCACTGTCAAACGAAAGCTCCGTCAATTGGCTCACGCGGATCCCGTCCGCCGTCGCCGC
This sequence comes from Clostridia bacterium, assembly GCA_017462985.1. Classification (GTDB taxonomy): domain Bacteria; phylum Bacillota; class Clostridia; order Christensenellales; family Borkfalkiaceae; genus Scatosoma. Next base: position 9,495 of record JAFTQB010000053.1, on the reverse strand, counting down.
ATATGCCACCACTTTATATTCGCCGTTTAAAATTCCCATCGGAAGCAATCCTTCCCCTGTGAGCGAAACCGTCAAATCCCCCGAAGTATATCCTACGGATTGCCCCGCCGTTTGGTTTGACAAAGGCATCTCCGATTCAGCGATCCAGCCGTTCTCATCACGCCTAGCCACGGCGAGCTTCAAAATATATTCCGTTCCCGATTCAAGCAAGTCGCTTTGCGCCACCCTCAAAGAAAGGTCTTGCACCGAAACCTTGCCGTTTTCATACGCCGCCGCGCCGCCCGAAACGGAAGCGGAAGCAAAATCGCCTTTTACGCCGCCGCTGAACGAATTAAAGAGATTTCTTTCGATCAAGGGCGCGTCTTTCTTGCTTTCGTACGCCGCTTTATATTCCGCAAAACTTGCAATATTTATTTGCTTGCATTGTTCTTGCGCGGCAGTGCTATCCAAGCGCACCCCTTTCCAAGTATAATAATCTAAAATCGAGCCAACCTCATTCGAGCGAGTTCTCGCCGCTTCAAAACCTTCTTCCTTTAACGATAATCCCGTTTCTCTCAAAAACGTTTTCAGCGCTTCCACTCTTTCTTCGTAAGTTGTTACGGACGAATCAAATTCCAAAGAAATTTCCCCGCTGTAATTTTCGCTCCAATTATTGCCGTTATTAAAGGTATAATCGATATTTGTTCCGACATATTTTATTTTTCCCTCCGCAAACGTATCTCCATGCGATATTTCCACGCCGCTTTGCGTGCTCAACGAAGCAAGATTTCCGTTGCTGAGGGAATAACGAATATCCCCCGTAGTCTGATCGTCCTGCAAAAACAGGGACCAATCGAGGTTGCTTTCCGTAACCGTTGCTTTCACGGCTGAAAGCCCCTCTAAGTTGCAAAGGTAAACGGTTGCGGAATTTTCGGAAATTCCATATAGATCTCTATCTAAATCAGGAGAAACCGCAAACGCCGTATCCACCGTTCTCTTCACTCCGTTTGCGTCGAAAGAGTAGCTCTTTAAAACGGAAATATCGTCAAACATCGCCAACGTCTGCACGCCGCTACGGTAAATCTGCGACATCGTCCAATACCCGCGATCGCGATTGACTTCCAAACCGCCCCAACCTGCCGTATATTCGTAGCGTTTATTGGGGATATACAGGAAATACGATCTGCCGTACTCTTCGTTTTCCGCCATTACTTCGGCGTTTTCCACGTAGCGTTCGTAAACGGAATCCCCCTCGTCGTTCACGTAACGCGTTACGATAGAAAACTCCGAATCCGAACGGCAAAAAAGACTCTCTTTCTCCCCATATACGCAAAGCATATAATCGTTATCGCCAAAATCGATCCAGACGTCCGTCTGATTTACGCCGTCTTTGATCAGATCGATCATTTCCGCCGCACGGGCAGAAAAATGCTCGATATTGTTCATATACGAATAGTAAAAATTCACGCTGTTTTGCGTGTTATCGGGGAATTGCGTCCAATAATAATCGTCCCCCGATTTTGCAAATCCTTTGCTATCGAAAACAAGCCCTTCTCCCAACGACGCCTGCGTCCGCTTCGCAAGCAATTCCACCTCGCTTCGTTTGTTTGCGGAAACTGCGCTCGCTTGCGCGGCTTGAGAAAAATTCACCCCGCCTTCAAGCTGTTCGGAATGCAACCGATCGCGCGCCAATAACAGTTTGGCTCCTTCCGTCCCCTTTGCATCTACTCCGGGGGCGCAACCCGTTAAGCATAACCCGCCAATCATCATTGTACTCATCAAAAGTGCAATAAATTTTTTCATATTTTTCTCCTTTTGCGCGAAAACGCGTAAAATTTTATGGTTTATTATAGCATATGAAAAAACTGCTTGTCAATAGCTATTTTGAAATTTTTTCATAAAAAAACGGAATTTGGAAAGTTCCAAATTCCGTTTTTACGTCTTATATCATATAATACAATGCGTCGCAGCCTTCCGCCATGATCGCAAATCCGAACAGAAGCAAAAGGACAATCGAAATCCCAACGACCCATTTCGACATCGTTACTCCTGCTCCGTCCATTTCTTCCTCTCCCTTTTTCTTGGCGATAGAGCCTAAGATCACGCCCAAGATCGGACCCAACCAACCCGTGAACAGCAAGCAAAGAAGCGCCGCAATCGCAAAGCCGTTCGTTTTCTTTTCGGGCGTATACGAATAACGGGGCGCGGACGAGCGCGACGTAGACGAACGCGAAGACGAGCTTGAACTCGACGAAGAGGAACTGCGCGTCGTAGGCTGATTGAACGAGGTTTTACAAAACGCGCAAAGCGAAACAGCGGCGGAAATAAATCTTCCGCAGGTGGGGCATTTCTTTTTGCCCGCAGGAACCGCCCCGCTCGACGAGGAGGAAGTTCTCGCAACCGAGCTTCCCGTCGTTCTATGGAAAGTATTGTTCACCGAAGATAAATCGTCCGCAGGCGTTACTCTCGTCGCCGTACCGCATACGCGAATTTCAACGGAAGCGCCCTGCTCGCGGAGCTTATCGGCAAAGAGGTTCGCTCTGCCCGCCGTCCAGCCCGTAGCAAGAATGCCCACTTCTTCCACTTTGCTTTTCGCGTCGGCAAGACCCAAATTTAAACGCTCTTTCACCACCTTGATCACGGCGATCTTATTCGGACCGATATCCGTCAAAACGACGTCGTATTTCGTCGAAAGAGAAGAAGCCGCATGCCCCTCGAACGAATGGGCGCAATTGGGGCAGAATTTTGCCGCTTTTTCACATTCCGTGCCGCAATCGGGGCATTTTTTCATCTCGGCTTTGGGGCGAGGCGCGCCGTAAATCAGGCTCGCGTCAATCTCGTGCTCGGAATAATCTTCCGTAGAGATCGTGATCTGCCCCACCGTTTCGTCATCGCCCTCGCGATAACCGCAATTTTCGCATACGCCGTTTTCATTCATCTCGTTACCACAGCGTTTACATTCCATAGTAGTTTCCTCCGCTAAAACTTTCTTACAATATAAAGTATACCAAATAGGTCGATTTTTGTCAACGAATTAAGCAATGGGAAAGTATTTATTTTTTCAACGCAAAAATCTATCCCACGCTATGCCCTTTTCTCGCTTGTCCACCCTCCTTAAAAAAGATAAATCGATAAAATTTTATCAATTTAAGCAATAAAAGAGGGGAAAAACGGAAATAAGCGAGCGGAAAAATCCGCTCGCTTGATTTCTTGTCAGCGTCAAACTTATTTAAGTTCAGCCGTAGCGCCGTTTTCCTTGAGCTTCGCAACCAAAGCTTCCGCATCCGCTTTGGGAGCGTTTTCTTTGATAACGCCCATCGCTTCAACAGCTTTCTTCGCATCAGCAAGGCCAAGACCGGTAGCTTCGCGAACAACTTTGATGATCGCGATCTTGTTGGGACCGATATCTTTAAGCACAACGTCGAATTCCGTCTTTTCTTCCACTGCGGGAGCAGCTTCCGCCGCGCCTGCGCCTGCACCTGCAGCTACGGGAGCAGCAGCGCTTACGCCAAATTCAGCTTCAAGAGCCTTTACGAGTTCGTTCAATTCAAGAACGGACATAGCTTTTACTTCTTCAATGAGTTTCTGTACATCCATGGTTTTTATTCCTCCGATTTTTTATAATTTTATGATTTTTTAAATTAGTTGTTTGCTTCTTTTGCCTTGGCAATAACGTCCAAAACGTAAACAAACTTCGAGATGGACGACTGCAAGCAGCCAAGCATCTTCGCAATGAGCACTTCCTTGGAAGGAATTGCCGCAAGTTCTTTCACTTCTTCCTTGCCCATGTATTTGTTTTCAAGGAACGCGCACTTGGGCACGATCTTGTCCGTCAACACGGGATTCGCCTTCACCGCCTTCGCAAACACAGCCGCGCCGCTCGTTTCGTCCGCGCAGAACACCGTTGCCGTCGTGCCGTTAAGATCCGCGTCGAAATCGGTGATGCCGAGTTCGTTGAACGCCTTTCTCACAAGCGTGTTCTTGTAAACTTTATACTCGCAGTTTGCAGCTCTGAATTGGTTACGAAGATCGGTTACCTCCAAAACGGTCAATTTATTGTAATCCGCAAAGACTACCGATTTGCTCGCTTGGATTTTCGCCTTGATTTCTTCAACAATTGCTTGTTTAGCCTGTAAATTCGCTGACATGAATTACCTCCTTTAAGCGTTTCCGCCTGACATAAAAAATTCCTTATACCGCGCGGCATAAGGACCCGATGTTTTTTCAAAACGATTTCCTTTCTACCTCGGTGAGCGGCGTTGCCATCAAACCTTTCGGTGCTCACTTTCTGCGGCGATTGATTTTTACTATGCTATTATAACATTTTCCCCAAAGGCAGTCAACTGTTTTTGACCGCCTTTGAGAAATTTTTTACGATTAAACCTTTAAGCGCAACGCAGTATTGCGTAGCATATACGCTTTTGAGCTTAGAGTTTGGGAACGACTTTCACGCCGGGGCCCATTGTCGAAGCCAATACTACGCTCTTAATATACTGACCTTTCGCAGCAGCGGGTTTCGCTTTTACGATCGCGTCCATAAGCGCCGTGAAGTTTTCTACGAGCTTTTCTTTGCCGAAGCTCTTCTTGCCGATCGGGCAGTGAATGATCGCCGTCTTATCCAAACGGTATTCCACTTTACCTGCTTTTACTTCCTTGATCGCCTTTTCAACGTCCATCGTAACCGTGCCGCTCTTAGGGTTCGGCATCAAGCCCTTAGGACCGAGCACACGACCGATACGGCCTACCATACCCATCATATCGGGGGTGGTGATCATAACGTCGAAATCAAACCAGTTTTCGTTTTGGATCTTCGCGATCAATTCTTCCGCGCCGACGTAATCCGCGCCCGCTGCCGCAGCCGCGTCTGCCTTCGCGCCTTTCGCGATAACCAAAACTCTCTTCGTTTTACCCGTACCGTGGGGAAGAACGAGCACGCCGCGAACCTGTTGATCCGCTTGACGGGGATCTACGCCGAGACGTACGTGCATTTCGATCGTTTCGTCGAATTTTGCTTTCGCCGTTTCCAAAAGTACGGAAACCGCTTCTTCTGCTTCGTATTGCTTCGTCAAATCAAACGCTTTGACGCTGTCTTGATATTTTTTACCGTGTTTCATTTTTTAAATCCTCCTTGTGGTCGATCGCGAGAGTTCACTCTCTGCCACGCTCTCCCTCTTAGTCCTCGATGGTAACGCCCATGCTGCGAGCGGTACCTGCGATCATGCTCATTGCGCTCTCTAAAGAGGTGCAGTTCAAGTCGGGCATCTTCGTCTTAGCGATTTCTTCTACTTGTGCCTTCGTCAACTTACCAACTTTCACGCTGTTGGGCTTCGCGCTTGCCGTTTCGATACCAAGAGCTTTCTTGATGAGAACGGGTGCAGGGGGGGTCTTCAAAATGAAGGTGAAGGAACGGTCTTGATAGATCGTTACTACCACGGGAATGATGAGACCGGGTTTGTCTGCCGTTTTTGCATTGAATTCCTTCGTAAAGCCGGGCAAATTGATACCGAAGGGACCAAGGGTGGAACCTACGGGAGGAGCCGGAGTCGCTTTACCAGCGGGAAGTTGCAATTTTACGACTGCTGTAATCTTCTTAGCCATAAATATTTTCTCCTATTGTGGTTTTGACAAGACGCCCTCAAAAATTTGACGTCTCTCCCACTTTTTTAACTTGATGAAATTGCCGAATGCATCGGCAAACGCTTATTCCGCGTCCGCGGTCGTTTCAGGCAACGGAGCGTCCACTTTCTTGATTTGGATATACTCCACTTCCACGTCCGTGTTGCGCCCGAACATCGTCGTTGCGATCTTCGCTTTTTGCGCGGAATTGTTCAGCTCTTTGATCGTACCCAAGAAACCCTTCAACGGCCCGTCCTCGATAGAAACGGTGTCGCCGATTGCAAAATCCACGTCGGAAACGAATTCTTCCAAGCGCATTTTGCGAATTTCTTCTTCCTTCATCGGTACGGGTCTGCCTTGCGGACCGCAAAAACCCGTTACGCCGCGCGTACTGGTTACGTAGTACCAAATCTGGTTGGTGTAGATCATCTTGATAAACACGTAGCAAGGCAAAAGCTTTCTTTCCACCACTTTTTTCTTGCCGTTCTTTTCCTCAATGACCTGCTCCATAGGGATTTTCAGGTCAACGATATAATCGCCGAGCTTATTATTTTCGATCAGCTTTTCCAAGCTGTCTTTGACCATTGCCTCATACCCGGAATAGGTATGAAGGATATACCATTTGGGTTGTTCCATCTCAGACATACCGTACCTCCCGATTTAAGCACCGGTGCTGGTGAGCAATTCCAAAAGCGCCGTCAAACCGGCGTCTACGCCCGTTACGATAACGAGGAACGCAAGGACGATCACAAGGACGACGCCCGTCGTTTTTACCACCGTGCCGAACTTCGGCCAAGTTACCCTTTTAAGTTCGGAAAAGGTTTCCTTGATCTTAGCCCCTGCGCGACGGAACCAGCTAGGTTTTTTATTTTTGTTTTTGGTCGCGTTGTTAGCCATCATTACCTCTACGCGCTCACGCCGCTATAAAAATAGCGGTGAGCTAAAACTTATTTGGATTCTTTGTGTTCGGTGTGCTTTCTGCAGAACGGGCAGTATTTGGAAAGAACCAATCTGTCGGGATCGTTCTTCTTGTTCTTAATACTGTCGTAGTTTCTATGCTTGCATTCGGTGCATTCAAACGTAATTTTGTTTCTTGCCGTCTTAACTGCCATGATAAAACTCCATACAAAAAAATTACACCCCTCAGGTGCGTATATAGAGTTTAGCACATTCGGGGTGGCTTGTCAATCTTTTTTGACTTTATTTTTTCAATTTTTTTTATTTTTTCCAAAACTTGTCCTTTTTTTATTGCAATCCATACTCTTTCGCGAGCATTTCAAAGCGTTTTTTCGCGCTTTCGATCCGTTCCGTCGCCACGCAATAGGCGATACGCACGAATCCCTTGCAACCGAAATCGTCGCTCGGCACGAACAACAGCCCGTATTTTTTCGCCCGCTCGCAAAACGCGTACGCGTCCGCCTCGGGAGATTTCATAAACAGATAAAACGCGCCGTCGGGGTACACGCAGGAAAATCCGCAATCGGTCAAGATCCCGTATAAAAGATCGCGGTTTTTCTTATATACGCTCAAATCTCCCGTCAAGCCGTCGCATTCGGCTGCTACCCGTTGAAAGAGCGCGGGCGCGCACACAAAGCCCAATTTTCGGCCCGCGCCGCAAACTGCCGCATACAGCTTTGATTTCTCTTTTGCCTTGGGGCTGACGGCGATATAGCCGATCCGTTCCCCCGGCAAGGAAAGCGCCTTGGAATAGGAATAGCAAACCACCGTATCGTCGTAAACGGTCATCGGGAACGGTACTTTGGTAGTTTCGTCGTAGATCAGCTCGCGATACGGCTCGTCGGAGATCAAATAGATCGGCTGCCCGTACTCCTTAGACGCCGCGCGCAAAATCTCCGCCAATTCTTCCAACGTATTTTGCCCGTAAACCACGCCCGAGGGATTGTTAGGGGAATTGATCAAAACGCCGCGAACGCGGGGATTTAACGCCGATTTTAACGCCTTAAAATCGGGCAACAGTGCTTCGTTTGAGGGAAGCGCGATCAGCTTCGCCCCCGCTCCCTCGACGAACACGCGGTATTCGGTGAAAAAGGGCGCGAACACGATAAATTCATCCCCCTCGTTTACGGTGAGCGCGTGCAGAGCGATCGTCAAGCTTGCCGCCGCGCCGCAGATCATATACAAAAGATCGCCCGTGATCTCCACGCCGAAGCGCGATTGCAGCTTTGCCGCAATGGTATCGCGCACCGTTTTATCCCCTTGCGCGGAGGTATAGCCGTGCAAAGCGACGGACGGCGTTTGCGTAACCAAACGGCAAATCGTTTCGTTAACGGCGGCAGGCGCGGGCACGGACGGATTACCGATGGAAAAATCGAACACGTTTTCCGCGCCGATCTCCTCGCTCCGTTTTTTCGCGTATTCGAAAATTTCTCGGATTACCGATCGTTTACTGCCCAATTCGTATGCTTTTTGATTGACCATACCCTTTCGTCCTTTTCTTTATTATATATAAGTATACCGCAATTTTCCGCATTTGTAAACTGTTTTCAACAAATTAAAAAATCGGCTTGCGTAAAAGCAAACCGATTTTTTGCGTCTTAATTAGTCTTCTTTGTTAAATTCGCCGCGAGGGTTTTTGATGTTCGCTTGCGCCGCGGACAATCTTGCGATGGGAACGCGGTAAGGCGAGCAGGAAACATAGGAAAGACCGATCGCGTGGCAGAACTCGATGGAAGAAGGATCGCCGCCGTGTTCGCCGCAGATACCGCAATGCATTTCGGGACGCACTTCTTTGCCCAACGAAACAGCCATCGCCATCAATCTGCCGACGCCCGTCGTATCCAATCTTGCGAAAGGATCGGATTCGTAAATCTTGTTCGCATAGTACGAAGGCAAGAATTTACCTGCGTCGTCGCGCGAGAAGCCGAACGTCATTTGCGTAAGGTCGTTCGTACCGAAGCAGAAGAGTTCCGCTTCTTTCGCCACTTCGTCAGCCGTCAAGCAAGCTCTGGGAATTTCGATCATCGTACCCACTTCGTATTTCAAAGCAATGCCCGCTTCCTTGATCACTTCGTCCGCCGTCTTTACGACGATATCCTTCACGTACTTCAATTCCTTCGCTTCGCCCGTCAACGGGATCATGATTTCGGGAACGATCGACCAATCGGGATGCTTCTTCCAAACGTTGATCGCCGCTTTGATCACCGCTTTCGTTTGCATTACGGCGATTTCGGGATAGGTTACCGTCAAACGGCAGCCACGGTGACCCATCATCGGGTTGAATTCGTGAAGCCCTGCGATAATATCTTTAATTTGCGCAACCGTCTTGCCTTGCGTAGCCGCAAGCGCCGCGATATCCTCTTCCGAGGTAGGAACGAATTCGTGCAGAGGGGGATCGAGGAAACGAATGGTTACGGGATAGCCGCCGAGCGCTTCGAACAAGCCTTCGAAGTCAGCCTGTTGCATCGGTTCGATCTTCGCAAGCGCCGCTTCTCTTTCTTCTTTCGTATCCGAGCAGATCATTTCGCGGAACGCGCCGATTCTGTCGGGATCGAAGAACATATGCTCCGTACGGCAAAGGCCGATACCCTGCGCGCCGAATGCAACTGCCTGCTTCGCGTCTTCGGGGCTGTCGGCGTTCGTTCTGATGCCAAGCGCTTTGTACTTGTCAGCAAGCTCCATACTACGGCCGAAGTAGCCGGAGTTGGGGTCTGCGGGAACGGTTTTTACAAGCGTGTCGTAGATGTTACCCGTCGAGCCGTCAAGGGAAAGTGCATCGCCTTCGTGGAAAATCTTACCAGCGAGTTCGAAGTACTTTTCTTCTTCGTGCATCTTGATTTCGCCGCAACCGGATACGCAGCAGGTACCCATACCACGAGCAACAACGGCTGCGTGAGAGGTCATACCGCCACGAACGGTGAGGATACCCTGAGAAGCCTTCAT